>CAZKIB010000042.1:23664-31332 GCA_964552425.1 uncultured Anaerolineaceae bacterium
TCGCAGAAATTCAATTCGACGCGGATGGCAAGGTGATCGCAATGGTGGTTCATCAGGGCGCGGCTGTGCAGGCACTGCTCACACAGCTTGGGGCGGAACTGCCGGCTGAGTAATTACCCGGTGCGGCTGGTGATCCAGACGCCGTTATCATCGTCCGGTGTGCGTATTCTTCTGCTGGACGCCAGGTAAAACACCCGCTGTTTCTGCCGCCGGGCTTCTTCCTGCGTGGACCAGAAACTCAGCGTGCGGTTCTTCATGGACGCCAGATATTCCAGCGCCGCCATCACGTGCGTACAGGCGATCCCCCGGTTCAAGGCCCATTCACACGTGCAGCGCGCGCGAATGGTTCCATCGGGGTCAAACTCGACGGTGACAATGTGGTTCGCTGCGTCGTTCGACATACTCTGAACAGCCAGGGTGTGACGGTCCACCCGGCTTGCCCGTAATTGGCGGCTCTGGGCCTGAAGTTGTTTGATGTTTTTGGGTTTCATGGGACACCTACACCACACTCAAATTTAGAACACTTATTCTAATTATACCTTAAAAAGTGTAGGTTTTGTATCCTATTCCCCAGGTTTTGGGGGCTGTTTCAGACACCTCCGAGCAGGCTGCTCAGGCCATACAGCAGGGCAGTACGCAGCGCCACAAACGCGACAAACAGCAGCAGGCCCACAAACACAAGGCCCATCAGCCCGAAGAGTCCCCACACCACATATTGCAGCAGAGTCGGCTTCGGCCCTCGTTCACGCCCCAGAATTTCTTCGATCTGATCTTCAATTTCACCGGGCATAAGTTCACATCCTGACACCACATTCCCTATCTCTATTGTATTCGATTTTCCCTTGATGGTGGATGAGCGGTTCTATGGAATGCCGTGAAACTGCGTTATGCTTGGTGTCAGCTTTTGCAGGGGATATTCGCGAACGCCCCTACGACAAATTATCGGATTTATTGTCTGGTCTTTTCGATAAACGACTTAGCCCTGAACAGTTGGCTTTTAGCCCGAAAAATCAGACTTGGATGCTGTCCATGAGGAGTGACACGGTCTTTAACTCAGCACTCAGCACTTGAGACTCAGCCCTGTTTTTTGAGGAGCGCCACATGTTAAGCCGGTACAACCCGACAGAAATTGAAATTATTCTGCGCGAAGAAAACCCCGCGCCGATTTTCCCGCCCGCCGCAGACCGGGACGCCTGGGCGCAGGTCCGCAAAAATATCGGTGAGATCGCGGCAGCAGAAATCATCAAACGGGCCGGGGAAGCTGCCGCGACACCCATCCCGTTTATGCCGGCGACCCTGTATCTCGAATTCAAGCGCAGCGGCCAGCGCGAAGGGTATCAGGAGCCGATGCGTCAGCGCCGTGACATGCACACCGCCCTGACACTGGCGGAGTGTCTGGAATACCAGGGGCGTTTTCTCGACCCGCTGATGGATGTCACCTGGGCCACGCTGGAAGAAAGCAGTTGGGCCTACCCGGCGCACCAGACCGAACTGACCGATGTCAGTCATCCCATCATTGACCTGGGCGCGGCCATGACTGGCGCGCAGTTGGCCGAAATGCACGCGCTGCTCGGCGCGGAACTCGACCCGCTGGTGGGCAAGCGTGTCCGCGATGAAATTGACCGCCGCCTGCTGACCCCGTATCTCACGCGCCACGATCACTGGTGGCTGTACAATACATCCCGGCGCGAGGTCAATAACTGGACCGCCGTGTGCAATGGCAATGTAGTCAACGCCGCCCTTCATCTGGAAACCGATATGAGCCGGCTGGCGGAAATTATCGCGCGCGCCGCCCGTTCGCTTGATGATTACCTTTCGACGTTCGATGTCGACGGTGGCTCGACGGAAGGGCCGGGCTACTGGGCCTATGGCTTTGGCAATTATGTGCTGGTCGCCCAGTTGATTGAGTACCGCACCAACGGGCGGCTGCCATTTATGGATGGCGACCTGATCCGTAAAGTCGGCCAGTTCCCGCTGCGCACCATGCTCAGTCCCGGTAAATGGGTCAATTTCTCCGACGCCGACATCGAAGCGAAATTCCCCGATTCGCTGCTGCATTATCTGGCCGGACGGCTTGATCTGCCGGACCTCATCACCCTGTATCACGAACAGGAGCAGCGCGGCGTGGTGTCCCGCACCAACGAACTCACCTGGTCGCTGCGCGGCCTGTTCTGGCGGCCGGCTGCCACACCGCCGCAGCCCGTGCGCGTCATCCCAAATGCGCATGACTGGTACAGCGAAATGCACTGGATGGTCGCGCGTTATGACCCTTCGGACCCGGACGGGCTGGTGCTGGCCGCCAAAGGTGGTCACAATGGCGAGATGCACAATCAGAACGACGTGGGCAGTTTTATCGTGCATATCAACGGTGAGCCGGTCATCGCCGATATTGGCCGGGGTCGCTACACCCGCTTTTACTTCAGCGAGACGCGCTACGAACATTTTGTCTGCCAGTCCTTCGGGCACTCCTGCCCGGTCCCCAACGGCCAGATGCAGGGGCCGCTGGCGGCTCCGAAGCGCGCGCCCGGCAACCAGGTTACGCATATTTCGGAGGAGATGCGCGGCAGGAACTTCTATGCCTCGCTTCTGGAACACCGCGCCGAGGATGACCTGCTGAAGATCGAGATGAAACACGCTTACCCCAAAGCCGCCGACCTGAACACACTGGTGCGCACCATTCAACTGCACCGGGAGGGGCCGAAAGGGTGGGTTGAGCTGGTTGATGAAGTCGAGTTCGCCAGTGGGCCGGGCACATTTGAAAGTGTCCTGACCACCTTCGGCAGTGTGGAACTGGGCGACAGCGCCGTGCTGCTGAAGGGTGACGAGGGCACGCTGCATGTCGCCTATGATGACGATGTCGTCAGGCCGCGTGTCGAACTGATCGAAGATGTGGACCTGTCCACCGGCCCGCGTGATGTGCGCCGCGTCGTCTTTGAGTGGATCAAACCGCAGCAGCAGGGTGCGATCCACCTGAGCATCGTCCCCGTGTAGAAGCGAGATGGCATGGAAACAGGACGGCTGATGGTGGTGTTTGGCGCGCCGCCGGAACATCTGGACGCGGTCCTCGAAGCGATGGCCTCTGCTGGCGCAGGGGTCATCGGCGAGTACACCCACTGTTC
Source organism: uncultured Anaerolineaceae bacterium (assembly GCA_964552425.1). Taxonomy (GTDB): domain Bacteria; phylum Chloroflexota; class Anaerolineae; order Aggregatilineales; family Phototrophicaceae. The sequence continues at coordinate 26,784 of CAZKIB010000042.1, forward strand.
CTTCGCCAGCGATGGAATCGGGCGCTTCCTGCCGGGCGCGGCGGCCAATCCCGCCTACGGCCAGCGCGGTCAGATCAATCAGGAGCGGGAAGTCCGTGTTGAGACCTTCTGCAACCGCGACATGGCAAAGGCGGTGGTCACGGCCATCCGTCGGGCACACCCCTATGAAGAGCCGGTCATCTATCTGATTCCGCTGCTGGATGAAATGGACCTTTAGGGACACAGCACGCGGCCATGCCCCTGGCGATTCTCAGTGTTATTGCAGGCTCTCAGCCAAAGCGATCCATTCTTCCAGAGGCAAATCTGTGCCGGAGCCAACAGCGCTGTGCGTCCAGTAGACAATGCTGTTGTCAATCCAGCGCATTTGCTGATAGGCGTGGGTATTCTCCCACAGCTTGCCGCTGACCACGCCTTCATCGCCAGATGATTCCAGGTCGGCGATCCAGTAGCCTTCCACGTATTCCCCCTGCACGTCACCAATCTGCACGGGGATAATCTGTGCGCTGGCTCCGACTTCAAACAGCGGGGCATCCTCGATCCGTGACTGCGTGATATTCAGCATGAAGCCGTTGCGCGCATAACTGAGTGTCACCTGACCCGGCGCGTCCGTGCTGGCATCATACAACGTATAGCCTTCGGGCACATAGGCCGGCACTTTAAGCGTGAAATCAACAGCATTCTGCGCGGCAGCCAGCGTGCCAGGGGTGGCATAGACTGCCTGCGTGACGGGCGTCGCTTGCAGGTTCACGCTGTAGGGCGTCTCAAAAATCACGGTGTCTTCTGCGGTCTGGTTGAACAGGCGCGCCAGAATGCCCTGCGCCAGTGCGCCAAGCGGGGGAACGCTTACAATCACGACCAGCAGAGTCACTGCTGCTGTACCATAAGCCAGCCAGCGGAGCGGGTAAGAACGGCGATAGGTGGCGCGCATGATTTCTTCATTCGTTGCTATGGGCGCTTGCAGGCGCGCTTCGAGATGAGCGGCGAACGTGGGGTCTGGTTGAATCTGGTCGACAAGCTGTACGAACCGGGCGGCGAAGGCTTCATCAGCAGAGGGTGTCGTGTTCTGGCCTGTCTGAAGCTGGTCAATCAATTTGTCCAGTTCGTTGGCTTTGTGCTGATCGTTCATGATTACACCTCGTTTTCCGTAACGATCCGGCGGATGGTTTGAATGGCCCGGTAGACCAGCATGTTCACAGCGTCTTCAGTGCGGCCCATGACGATGCCGGTTTCGGCGGCGCTCAGCCCCGCGAAGATGCGCAGCGATACGGCTTCGGCTCGCTCCGGGTTGAGAGTCCGCAACGCTGCCAGCACCTGTTCCAGTTGCAGATTTTGCTCGGCAGTTTCCTCTGGCAGAGCCGCAGAATGAGGCAGGTTCTCGGCGGCCTCTAAGGGGATGATTTTCTGCCTGCGCCGAAAATGATCCGCCGATTTGTTCCGCGCGATGCGCATCAGCCAGGCGGCGAACGTCCCGCTGGCATCATAACGATGCAGCCCTTGCTACGCGGCCAGAAAAGTTTGCGCGGTCAGGTCCTGCGCATCCTGATCATCCCCCACTCGACTGAGGAGGTAGCGATAGACGCGGTTGAGATAACGCTGATACAGCAGGGCGAAGGCGTCCGGGTCATGACTGGCCCGATGTGCCAGCATTTCATCCTCATCTGCGACAGGCGGTGGCTGCGCTTCGGTGCGGATCACATCCAGCATGATGGCATATCCCTTCTGAATACGGACTTCACCCTGTATGTCGCATGAAACGTCAAAATCTAACACACTCAGCGCAAAATAGACGGTTCATAGGCGCAGCATCCCTAAGATGAAATCAGCATTTTATGGAGGAAGCCAGATGAAGCGTCAACAACTCGCTGCGCTGTTCGTGTGCAGCATGATCCCTTATTTTGTGGGCAATGCCCTCCTGCCGCTGCTGCCGGTCTATGTCCGCCGGCTGGGCGCGGAACCGACTCTGGCCGGCGTGTCTCTCGGCCTGGCCTTTGGCGCGCTGGTCGCGGGTTCGCTGGTCACAGGTTGGCTGTCCAGCCGTTTTCAGACTCGCAAAGGCCTGATTATCCTGGCCGCCGCGATCAACCTCCCGGTCATTCTGGCGATGGGGCAGGCTCAGAGTTTGCCGGTGCTGACCGCATTGACCGTTGTGGTCTGGTTCTGTGGGGGAGTCACCACCGCCAGTATCAGCATTCTGACGGGCATGTATGCCGACCCTGCCCGACGTGGACGCATCTTCGGCGTCATCGGCATGACACTGGGGTTGTCGGCAGTGTTGGGCGGGCTGGTCGGTGGCCCGGTGGTGGATCGCTGGGGCTACGAAGCGCTGTTTGTCGTTGTCGCGCTGTCCCAGCTTGTTCAGGTGGTCGCGGGTCTGCTGCTGGAAGACAAACGTGCCGGCGGCGTCAAAAAAGCGGGTGCGCCAACCCCGAATTTTGGCGGCGCGTTCTGGCTGCTGGCCGGCGCAAGCTGTCTGGCGTATATCGTGCATTTTAGCGCTGGTCTGGGCCGCCCGCTGGCGATGAACCGCCTGGGGCTGGATGCCACCGCGATTTCCAGCACGGCTGCGGTGAGCGGTCTTATCACCCTGCCGCTGCCGTTTCTGATCGGCGCATTGTCAGACCGTCTGGGCCGCCGCCAGCTGCTGGCGCTGTGCTACCTGTGCGTGGCCCTGGGCACACTGACCCTTGTGGCTGCAACCCACCTGTGGCATTTCTGGGTATCGACAGCTTTGTTCGCGGTTCTCAGCACCACCCTCAGTGTCGGGTCCGCCCTGGTCATGGATATAGTCCCGCCCGAAGCGACAGATGCGGCGCTGGCCCGTTTTTCAGCCTCACCCTGGCTGGGCGGTGTCATCGGCTACCTGAGCGGCGGGTTTGTCATTCAGGCGCTCGGCTTTCAGGGCGCGTTTCTGGCACAGACTGCGCTGCCGCTGCTGTCGATAGTTTGTGTGCTGGCAATCGTTCAGGTCGTCCGGCGGCCCCAACCCGCCGCTTCCACCGCTGCCTGATTGTCATCTGATTCGTCTTTGCAGCCCGGCTCACTGTGAACCGGGCTTTTTAGTTGAGTTAGTCATGCTTTCATCTTCTTTACGTTTTATACGTTTATTGCGCCACATTTCACAAAATGGCCCCCCTCTGACCCCAAATCGTGAAGAGTCTGTGAATTATCTTCATATGGATCGAAATTAATTAACTGATCGTTGATGCTGTGCTACCTTGAATAAAGATCATTTATGGTGTGTCAATTCAAGGAACCGTACTCGTGAACTTCCAAATTCCGACAAACCCCTTTCGCAGTGTCGCTTTCCTGCTTGTGATGAGTCTCATTCTGGTGATGGCAGCGGTTGTCCCGGTGACGAACGCTTACGAAGGTTTCAGCATCAGCATCCCGACATTGGGCGTGAATTCCGGTATCACCGAGTTCGCGCTGAACGGTAAAAGCTGGAGCATTAGCCCCTGGGAAGGCGGCATCGGCCATCTGCAAGGCACAGGCTGGTTCGACGCCGGCGGCAATATCGCGCTTGGCGGACATTCCTGGCTGCCCAATCAGACACCCGGCATTTTTGTGAACCTGCATACCGTCAGGTCCGGTGATGAAGTCATCGTCAATCTGAATGGTGAAGAACGCCGTTATGCCGTGACCGGCGTGCGCAGCGTATCGATGTATGACCTGTCGGTGCTGTATCCTGTCGAAGGCGAACAGATCACGCTGATTACCTGCGATGCTGCCTCGTTCGACCCACAGAGCGAACTGTACCAGCAGCGTGTGATCGTCACCGCGCAGCGCGTCAGCTAAAGCACACATTCAACAGATCACAAACGAAAGACGTGGCAGCCAGCCGCGTCTTTTGTTTTCCCTGAATCGCGTATTCCCGCGCCGCAGTCCCAACGGGATCTGTTTGCCCTTGCCATTTCAATCGGCGGCAGCCGGATGTATCAGAATCTGGCGCATCTTTGGCTAAAACCTGATTGCTGACCTGCTAAACCGCTAAAAAATCAGTGTCAGGCCCACCACCAGCAGCATAATCAGCACCATGTAACGGAACAGCCGGGGGTTGATATAGCGGCCCACAGCGATGCCCAGCAGCAGGCCGATCAACACCGCCGGCAGCGTAAGCCAGAAATGGTCGAACACGTCCGGGGTGTAATCCTGCGCGACAAAATGCAGCGCAATCACCAGGATGCTGTTCACCAGACCAAAGCCCTGCAAATTGCTCTTGAACTCAGCCGGTGACCAGCGGCGGCTGGTCCCGTACATGACCACCGGCGGCCCGCCAGTGTTGTACGCGCCGCTCAGCAGGCCGCTGAAGAAACCGAACCCGTAAGCCCAGCGCGGATGCGCGATTTCCGGCAGGCGCAGGTTGAGCAGCGCGTAAATCGCATACCCGCTGATAACCACGCCGAGCAGTCCCATCACCAGTGTTTCATCCAGCCGCTGCAAGCCCAGCACCCCAATCGGCAGCGCCACGATGGACGCAGCGGTCAGGCGCGTCACTACCCGGATATTCAGGGCTTCCCGGTAAGCGATCAACAGGATGATACGGGTGATC
>CAZKIB010000042.1:31363-35331 GCA_964552425.1 uncultured Anaerolineaceae bacterium
CCCAGCGGCTCAATGATGAACGGCATCGCTACCAGCCCGAGTCCGAACCCGGCGACACTTTGCGTAAAGCTGGCGAACAGAATGACGACGAGCAGCAGTGCGGTATCCATAAAGTTCAATATCGCCTGTTAAATTATGTGATTAGGTTAAGGAATTTTTTCACCGGCTGGCAGCAGATGATAACGCATTTCTTCGGAGAGTGCGGGAATCTCCAGCAGGCCGCTCACATTCGCCAGCCGCACCTGCCCATCTTCCAGCTTGAGCGCCAGGTGGGCGTCATGCGGCACGATCACTGAAAACAGCGCGCTGGAAAATTCACCGATCACGCGGCGGCGGTGCGCTGCCACATACACCCCGGCCTCGTCCTGTTCAGCCGCAACCCGCCAGCCAAACGCGCCTTCCAGCCGCACGCTCAGTTCCACTTTGGGCAGTTTCCAGCGGGCGATATGCACATCGGCTTTTTCCGCCCGCAAATAGAACGTGATCGGGCCGCTGGTGTGGAACACATACGTTCGCCGGTCACGGGTCATTTCGCGCAGTTCCGCTGCCGCGTTGACCGCCTGCCACAACCGGTTGAGGCGGGGTATGCCGGGTAATTGTCTTGTCATGAATCCATCTCCATCAGCCAGCTTTGTACCGCTTCCGCGACAGCCTGCGGTTGTTCCAATGCCATGAAGTGTCCGCTGCCCTCAATCCTGACCAGCTTCGAGCCGTCAATGCGCTGGTTCATGAATTCGCTCTCCGCGAACGGAACCATCCGGTCAGCCGTGCCGCCGATAATCAGCGTTGGGGTGTGAATTCGGGTAATCTGGTCGCGCATATCAAAAGCGTTCACCGCTTTATAATCATTCACCAGCGTCTCGGCATCGGTGTCCAGCAGCCGCCGCAGACTCAGACGCTTCATCTGTTCCCCGGCGTCTTCTGCCCACTGCTGGTCAATCAACTGGCGCACAGCCGTTTCGCGATCATTTTGCAGCCCATTCAGCAGGGCGCTGTCCACCGCCAGACGCGCGCCTGCGCCGATCAGAATCAGCCCGGCCACACGCGCTTTGTGATGCAGCGCCATCGTCAGTGCCACCGCCGCGCCCATGCTGAAACCGAGCAGGATGGCCTGCCGCAAGCCAAGTTCATCCAGCAGGGCGATCAGTTCCCCCGCGTAAGCGCTGATGGTGGTGCGCCCCGGCCCTTTGCTGCGTCCATGACCGGGCAGGTCCGGCGCGAGGGCGTTGGCTTCCGGCATCCGGCGCAGTTCTGCCGGCCAGTCCAGATGCGAACCACCTGCGCCGTGAATCAGCAGCACCGGCGTGCGGTGCATGGTTGGGTCACGATGGTCAGCGTACCAGATACCAGACCGGGTGAGCGGCATAGCGCAGCAATCCTTAACGGTGACGATTAGGAGATTTTAACGTAATTGGGTGTATAAACCTATATGGACACACATCCTGCAAGGTAGGAGCCGATGATTGAGCTGATCGAACTGCTGCGCAACTTAATCGAAGAGGTGATTCTCTGGCTGGGGTATCCCGGCATTACACTGGCGCTGTTCGGCGAAACTATTTTCCCGCCCACGCCGTCCGAGACAGTCATGCTGTTCAGCGGCTTTCTGGTCGGGCAGGGGGAATTGCAGTATGGCGCGGTCCTGCTGGCCTCCTTCTGTGGCATGATGGCCGGCTCGCTGCTGGTCTATTATCTTGGCACGCGCATTGAGGAGCGCCGTGTTGAAGGGCTGGTGGAGCGGTACGGGCGCTATCTGTTTCTGTCGCTCAGTGATTATCAGGGGGCGCGCCAGGCCTTTCGCCGCTATGGGGTGTGGATCATTCTTATCAGCCGCGTGCTGCCAGTGATTCGGGCGTTTGTGCCGCTGGTCGCCGGCATTGACCGGATGCCCCTGCGCCGTTTTGTCCCGCTCATGGCGCTTGGCTCGTTCGGTTACAACGCGGTCTATATCTGGCTGGGGACCAAACTGGGCGAAAACTGGCAGGGCGTGCTGCAAGTGCTGGATATTTACGAGGATGTCCTGTGGGTGGCGATGGTCGTGGCAGTGATCGCTTTTGTATTTCTGCGCATAATCCGTCCGCGTCTGCTGGCGCGCAAATTGAGCGATGCGGACACAACCATCTGATTGTGCCCGCACGATATTTACGGAGGTTATGCGTCGGCGTCAGCCGGTGTGCCCACCAGTTCCACCGCGTCAATTTCATTCCAGCCGCCGCCAATGGTCTGGTCAAGGTATATCATCACCCGGTTAACCGGCATCGCCATGTCCGAGATATTGATCGTGAAGACACCGGGGCAGGGCGTGTTGCCGGGCGGGTCATCGCTCTTGGGCAGGATAATGGCCTTGCCGCCTTCGGTGTTTGACACCTCCACTTTGATGATCGAACCGGGGTTGTAGGTCTGGTAAATATTGATCTGGCTCGGAATCACCGCTTCGTCAAAATCCACCGTCAGCACGTCGGACCCGCTTGAACTGGATGACGCCCAGGCCGTGTCAATATCCCCACACGAATCGGTATCCGGCGCGCCGGTAGCCTGCATGGCGTTCCAGCGCGTGTCGGTGTACTGGCTGGTGGCGCTGGCGGAACTGGCCCACTGGTACAGGTTGCCCTCACTATCCGTGATGCCTGTGGATTGTGTCTCGCCGTCTCCTGCCACTGTGCCGCCCGCTGCCGCCGTGCCCAGGTGATACACCACCACGTAATCGCCAGTGGTTCCATTGCCGGAACTGGACATTTTCCAGTTGAGATAAGCGTCCTCGTCCGGCCCCAGCCCCAGTTCCTCAATCGGAATCACCATCATGGCATCCAGTTCGCCGCCCGGTAACTGCCGCCCGCTGGTGCGCGAGACATACGACCCCACCAGCGAATACGATTCTCCCCAGCACAGCTCCAGATTGCCAGCGTCATCACAGGCGAAATACGAATCATCGTCAAACTGGAAGACGTTGTCGTTTTCGTCCATGATCTTCATAATCGGGTCCAGGCCGCTGGTGACGGAAATCATGTAGGCACTGATGGGCACGCCCGATGCTGTGACGTTCGGGGTGATGTGCAGGCTGAACGGGTCGCCGGAACTTGGCCCGCTGCCGTCGGCAGATGTGACCGCCATGCCTTCCAGAACGACCACAAATTCGCCAGCGGTGTTGTCAAAACCCCCCACTGTCACCGAAATATTATGGAAGCCATCGTAATTGTGATAAAAGGGGACCTGTGAACTGAGGGCCGATTCGGGCACAAAGCCGGTTGTGGGCAGGCTGGCGCTGTAGCTCATGGCGGCGCTGTCGTCGTCGGTACACAGGCTGGTTCCGAATTCGTCGCTGACAGCCAGCACCGGGTCGAAATCGTCCAGGCCGATGGCTGTCGCCGTATAGGTAAAGCCGGGCCGCATATTGACGATAATTTCCACGCCGTTTTCGATCAGCCGCCCATCCGGGCAGATGATCTGGACACCGCTCTGCGCGTTGACCGGAAGGGTCAGCCCCACCAGGGTGAGGGCCACAAAAGGAATGATGACTTTTTTGAGCATAAAGATACTCCCCAGAATAAACGATACCCTCATTGTAGGGTGTTCTATTCCGGGGAGAGCCTTAACGATTGAAATGCTTACCAGCGCACGGCTTCAAATTTCCAGCCGGGGTTGACCTTCTGCATCTCGACCTCATCGTTGCGTCGCAGCAGCCCGCTGGCCTTGTACTGTTCATGGAGTTTCGCCAGCATCGCCCGGTCCAGTTCGATACCCAGCCCCGGCTCGTTCAAGACCGGCAGCGCGCCGTCTTCGAACTCGAAACGTCCGCCGACCAGCACCTCTTCCGACTGCCAGGGATAATGTGTATCGCAGGCGTAAGTCAGGTTGGGGGTTGCCGCCGCCAGGTGCGTCATGGCCGCCAGCGAGATGCCCACGTGGCTGTTGGAGTGCATCGACAAACCGCGCCCGAAGGTTTCGCACATTTTCGACAGCGCGATGGAAGC
>CAZKIB010000043.1:0-31015 GCA_964552425.1 uncultured Anaerolineaceae bacterium
ACCCTGGTCGGGCCATCCGGCTGTGGCAAAACCACCACGCTGAACATGATCGCTGGCCTGATCGAGATTGACAGCGGCACTATCAAGATTGGCTCCAAAGTCGTCACCGACCTGGACCCCAAGGACCGCGACATTGCGATGGTGTTCCAGAACTACGCGCTCTACCCGCACAAAACCGTCTATGGCAACCTGGAATTTCCGCTGCGGATGCGCAAAATCGACAAGGCGGAACGGGACCGGCGTGTGCGGCGCGCGGCGGAAACTCTGGGCATTATGTCGCTGCTGGACCGGCGGCCCCGCCAGCTTTCGGGCGGACAGCAGCAGCGTGTGGCGCTGGGCCGGGCTATCGTGCGTGACCCGGCGGTCTTCCTGATGGACGAACCCCTGAGCAACCTGGATGCCAAACTGCGCGTTCATATGCGCGCTGAACTGAAACACCTGCAAGAAGAACTGCGGGCAACGGTTATCTATGTGACTCACGATCAGCTTGAGGCCATGACGATGAGCGACAAGGTTGCCATCATGAATCATGGCAAGCTCCAGCAGTATGCTTCACCGGATGAGGTGTTCCATAAACCGGCCAACACCTTTGTCGCCGGGTTCATGGGCAGCCCGCCGATGAACCTGCTGCCGGTGCAGATTGTGCAGGAAAACGGGGCGTGCGAGGTGGTTGGCGGCGGTTTCCGTTTCCGTCCTGATTCCCCGCGCCTGCAATCAGTCCTGCGCGGCGCGCCAGGAAAGGACCTGATTCTGGGGATGCGGCATACCGGTGTGGCCCTCGATCAGAACGGGGGTGACGGGAGCATCCCGGCGCAGGTGTATACAGTGGAACCGACGGGCGATCTGACGTTCGTGCATGTGCGTCTGGGTGAGCAGTTAATCACCGCCAGCACGGAACGCTTCAAGGGTCACAGCGGCGATTCCATCGGCATTCGCTTCAGTGAGCAGCATGTGCATCTGTTCGACGCCAATACCAGCCAGTCCCTCCTCAATTAATGTCAGACTGCGGGGCACGGTCCGTCTGCCGTGCCCTTGCCAGACTGCCCCTCGACCCTTCTGCATTCTGGTGAGCAACCTGCAATGCTGCCCTTTTGCTGTAGACCAGGGACTATCGACTGCTGGTTTAGAGTCTCGCCATAACCAAGCGGATGTATTCGCGGTCCTGCGGGCGATAGGTTTCAGCGCGTTCTGGCCCGGTCTGATAATCCAGCAGGTCACCCCAGCGCCCGGCGCGGAAGGTGTGCTGGTAAACCGCGTTCAGGTCCAGGAGAATGCTTTCATCCCCGGCCAGCGGGACCGGGAACACTTTGATCGGTTCGGTGACACTGAAACCATAGACGCGCACCTTGCCGGTTCCCCAATCGGGTCGCGGATCGCTGATGAGGATGGCATAGGGGTATGACAGGGGGTGATGCGGGTAGGCCGGTAACTGGCTGATGACCGGCGATGACTCGTGCAGATAGTCAATCTCGATAAGCGGTACATCGCCTTGCAGGGCTTCGACCCGTTTGACCGCGTAGGTTTCATAGTGGCTGCCGCCCGGTTTGTTGGACGGCGAGAGCAGTTCGATTCGTGTCACCACGCGGCCCAGTTTGCCCTGCGGCAGAAGTTCATGAATGACAGCGGCCTGTGGCTGCGGGACAGGTTCCAGCACATCGGCGATACTGGCTTCCCATGTCGGTGTCGCTGCGAGAGCGGGTTCAGTCTGCGAACCCGGCTGGCCCTTCTGAAAAATGCTGACATCGGGAACAGGACGGCGCAGCTCCATGAACCCGCCGATCTCGACACTGCGGGTTTGCAGCGACTGCTGGTTGAGCGCGAGGTAATGGTCCGGGAGTTGCGCGTTGAGCGCTTCGGTGAGGTTAGCGATGTGCTGGCTGTGGAACGCCGGCCAGACCGCCGGTTGGTCGTCTGTGCCGGGGGTTTGCAGCAGGCTGTTCAGATGTGCGTTGATGCCGGGATAAGGATTGTCGCGCATGGCCGTGTTTACTCCGTCAGCGTGACTTTGCGGATGCCACGCGGCTGGTCGATGTCGTAGCCTTTAGCGAGAGTCAGCCCCAGGGCGAATAACTGGCCCGGCACAACCGCCACCAGCGGTGACAGCCATTCTGGCAGATCAGCGGGTAGGGGGAGGGCGGTCTGCGCCAGCCGGAGCGCGGGTTCATGCCCGGAGATGATGAGCAGTTCCGCGCCGCGTTCCTTCAGTTCTTGCAGAAAATCGGTGAGTTCCTCGACCATCGGCCCCTGCGGGACAATCGCCAGCACCGGAAAGCCCTTCGCCACCAGCGCCAGTGGGCCATGCTGAAAATCGGCAGTGGAGTAAGGTTCGGCCAGGATATAGGTCAGTTCCTTGAGCTTGAGGGCGATCTCATAGGCGGTGGCGTAGTTATAGCCCCGGCTGACGACGACGCAGGCATCCATGTAGCGGTAGCGTTCGCTGGCGCGGATGATGGTGCCGGCATGGGCGGTGACTTCGGCGATACGCTCCGGCACGGTGGCGATGGCGTTCAGGCAGTCGTCGTCCTGCGCGATGGCGGCGCTGAGCAGCGCGATGGCGACCAGCGAGGCGCTGTAGGTTTTGGTCGCGGCGACACTGCGTTCCGGGCCAGTGTGCAGTTGAATGGTGTATTCGGCGGCATGAGCCAGTGGCGAGCTTGGGTCGTTGACAACGGCGACGGTGAGCGCCCCCTGCTGGCGGCCTTCCTCGATCACCGCGATAATATCGGGTGACTGGCCGGACTGTGAAATAGCGATGACCAGCGCGCCTTCGACACGCGGGGGCTTTTCGTAGAGCGTGTACAGCGACGGGGTTGCCAGCGCTACCGGCATCCGGTTGAGCGCGCCGAAAAGATACTGGCCGTAACGGGCAGCGTTATCCGAACTGCCGCGCGCCGCCAGCATGATGAAGCGCGGGTTGTAGGCGCGGATCACCTGCGCGATGTGCTGAATGCGCGTCTGTTCTTCCGCAATCAGGCGGCGCAGAACATCTGGCTGTTCGAGAATTTCGGCTTGCAGGTGAGAGGTCATGAAATTCCTGTGAGATTATGTGTCGAATGAACCTGCGGGGATTATACTTGATATTTGTGATGGGGCATTAATTAATCGCAGCGGGAAACTCAACATGGCTTTAACCATTGAAGAAAAAATTGGCCGGATGGTCCACATCGGCTTTGACGGACTCGAACCGCCGGATTACGTGCTGGACTGGCTGGCGCGCGGGCAGGTCGGCGGGGTGGTGCTGTTCCGGCGCAATATCAAGGACCCGGCGCAGGTCGCCCAACTGGTGCAGACTTTGCGGGACGCGGCGCGCTATCCGATTCTGGTGTCAATTGACCAGGAAGGCGGGCGAGTCGTGCGGCTGTATAAAAATTTCACCGAAAGCCCCGGCGCGATGGCGCTCGGCGCGACTCATTCCGAAGCGCTGGCAGAAGAAGTCTCGGTGGTGATGGCGACGGAACTGCGGGCGCTGGGCATCACCTGGGTGCTGGCCCCGGTGGTTGATATTGCCCATAACCCGGATAATGCTGTGATCGGTACACGGGCGCTCGGTAACCAGACTGAGCATGTCCGCAATCTGGCGATTGCCGAGGTGCGCGGTTTCCAGAAGGCCGGGGTCGCGGCGACGGCCAAACATTTTCCTGGTCACGGCAACACGCCCATCGACACGCATGTCAAGCTGGCGGTGGTGCGCGGCCCGCTGGATTTTCTGTGGCAGCATGATCTTGTGCCGTTTCGCGGCGCGGTGGATGCCGGGGTCGCGTCCGTACTGGTGAGCCACGTCAAGTTTGAAGACCTCGACTCTGAGCATCCCTCGTCGCTCTCGCGTCGGGTGGTCACGGGTCTGCTGCGTGAAGAGATGGGCTTTGACGGGCTGGTGTGTACCGACTGCATGGAGATGAACGCCATCGCGCAGCATTATGGCCCGGCGGAATCGGCGGTGCTGGCGGTGCTAGCCGGTGAGGATGTGGTCTTCTTCTCGCACACCCGCGAGTACCAGCAGATGGCTTATGACGCGCTGGTCAACGCCGTCAAAACGGGCCGCCTGCCCGAAGCGCAGGTCGATGAATCCGTGCGGCGCATTGATACCATGATCGCGCAGTACCCCAGCGAGCCACGCCCGCCGCTGGATGTGATTCGCAGCGCAGAACATCTGGCCGTAGTGCGCAGAGCGGCGGAGTCGGCGGTGGCACTCGATCACCCGGACAACAGCATCTTCCCGCTGCGGCATTTGCAGGGGCAGCGGGTCGGGCTGGTGGAGTTCAGTTCGTTTATGGACACGCCCGCGCTGGAAAGCGGCGGCCAGTCCGCGCTGGCGACTCTGATGCAGGTTGAAGCGCCGCAGATCGAAACCGTCAGCCTGCCCTCAAAAGGCTTTAATGAAGCGGTTGCAGCCCGCGCGCGCAGGCTGGCCCGCGATGTGGATGTGCTGGTGCTGGCGACGCGCAACGCGCACCTGTGGCCGCAGGACGAAGAATTCGCCCGTGAACTGATGTGGCTGGCGAAGAAGGTGATTCTGGTGTGCCTGGCCGACCCGTATGATGTGGACTCGCTGCCGGGAGCGCACACGGTTATCTACACCTTTGGCGACAGCGCCCCGCTGCTGCGCGCGGCGGTGGATACGCTGCTGGGCCGGCTGCATCCACGCGGCAAGTCGCCTGTGCCGGTGCGCGCCGGGGTGTAGGGACATCATGTAATTTGGTGGACGTGCTACAATGAAGCAAAGGCTATGAGGAATGTGTTATGGCTGCGCGGGAGCGATTGACAGCGGCGGAGTTTGACCACATCGCCAGTCTGCCGGAGAACCGGGAGAAACGGCTGGAGTATGTCGGGGGGGAGATTGTCGAGGTGGTATCGAATAATTACTCATCGGAAGTGGCAGCAACTGTGTTGACTGTAGTGAGCGTACATGTCAGGCGGAATAAGTTAGGTCGTGTTACCGGGGCGGACGGCGGCTACATCGTCTCCGGCGAGCGCTATATCCCGGATGTCGCCTATATTTCGCTTGTCCGGCAGCCGCAGCCTTCGCATGAAGCCTACAACCCCAACCCGCCGGACCTCGCCGTTGAGGTGCTGTCCCCGACGGATGACCCGGCCAACCTGCGAATCAAGGTCGTGAATTACCTGCGGGCAGGCACAACGGTATGGGTAGTCGATCCGATCAGGAAACAGATCGAAGTGTATGTGCCGGGGGAAGCGCCGCAAACGCTGACCGCTGCGGATACCCTCAAGGGCGACCCCGCGCTGCCGGGTTTCGCAGTTCCTGTTCACGATCTGTTCCCCGAATCGTAAAGGGCGATGCGCACATCGCCCCTGTAAATCACGCTGATTTTTGATGCCCGCAATTTAGCACAGCAGCAGGCACAGCAGGCCGCCGTCATCGTCGTCATCATCATTGCTGCCGCCCCCGCCGCTGGTCTCACCCCCACCGCCGGAGCTTCCACCAGAACCGCCGCTGCTGGAGGATGATCCACCACCGCTGGAACTGCCGCCTCCGTTGGACGATCCACCGCCGGTGCTGGAGGCGCTGCCACCGGGACAGCCGGGCTGCCATGCGCCAGAGTAGGGTCCGCCGATGCGTGTTTCGCTGACGGGGCTGCCATTCGAGTCGAAGTCACGGCGGACGCTGTACCACTCGAAGACATTTCCGCCGAGATGACGGCAGTCATGCACTTCAATGATCTGGCTGCTGGCGCTGCTCTGCGCCTGGCTGGACGCGAAGGGTGCGCGGCAGTCGCTGGCCGGGATGACCAGCACTTGGCCGACCCGGATAATGCTCTGATTGGGAATCTCGTTCAGGGCGTTGATCTGGCCGACGGTGACGCCGTTCGCCAGCGCGATGCCGGAGAGGGTGTCACCGGTCTGCACGCGGTACTGGCAGGTGGGCTGTTCGGTGGCTTCCATGCCAGAAACAATCACGCCGCCATCCACGCCCACCGCATATTGGACATCACCCTCTGCGGTGGTCACATCCAGCGCGGTGATGCGAAGCTGTGACACACCGGGGCTGCGCGCTTCGACGTTCATCCGCAGAATCACTGGCTCATCCAGAACGGTGGGGGAATCGGTACTGGCGGCTGCCAGCCGGATCATGCCGGCGGCGTTGTCTACCAGATTGCTGTGCGTGGTCACGGTTTCGCCCAGGTAGGGGCCGGTTTCGACATGGTCGACCTGCAAAATGGCCGGGTCGAACTGAATGGTAATATCCAGCGCTTCACAATCCTGCATCGCGCAGTCAATTTCCGCTTCGATAATCCCCTGTGAACCCAGTTCCAGAGACAGCAGCGGCAGCGTGATGGTGGCTGGCTCCCCGGCGAAGGCGACGGCCTGCGCGGTGGGGGAGGGAGCCTGCGTTTCGGTGGCGGTGGGTGTGTGAGTCGGCGCATCCGTCGACGTGTAGGTCGCGGTGGGCAGGTCGGTTGCGGTCTGCGTTGCAGTGGGCGGATCAGTCGGTGTAGGGGTCGCTTCCGGCAAGTCGGTGGGCGTGTCCGTGAAATTCACAGCCAGCCCGACTTCTGTCGCATCATTGTCGCCCGAAGCTAAGGCAAGATCACCAGGCCCGCCGCTGGATAAAAGGGCCAGCCCACCCAGAATCAGCGCCGCGATGACCGCTGCTGCTGCGACAATACCGGGACGGCGTTTGCGCGCTTGGGCCGGCACCAGCGCGTTTTCGGGCTGCGCCCCCGGCAGGATAATGGTTTCGACAATGGGTTTACCCGGAAACAGCGGCAGGGTGGCCGGGTCGAGGCTGGTCTGCACCGCGTCGGTGAAGGCCTGCGCGAACGCCACCACATCGGCGTAGCGCTCTTTCGGGTCCTTGTTCATCGCCCGCGCCAGCACCGGCATGAGGTTCTCCGGCAGGTCAGCGCGCCAGTGCGACAGCGGCGTGGGCGGCTCGTACAGGTGGCTGTGCATGAACTGGTAGGGCATCTCCCCTTTGAAGGGCATCTGCCCGGTGAGCATGAGGTACACCAGAATCGCCAGCGAATACTGGTCGACAGAGGCGGTCAGCGGTTCGTTGAGCCACTGTTCCGGGGCCATGAATTCGGGCGTGCCGATCTTGACGCCGGTGTCGGTGAGCCGCTGCGAAGTGCTGTTGGCGAGTTTGGCGATCCCAAAATCGACCAGGAACACGTTGTCCTCGTCGTCAAACATGACGTTGCTGGCTTTGATGTCGCGGTGGATGATGCCGCGTTTGTGGGCATAGAGCAGGGCGCTGGCGAGATGCGTGGTGATGCGGGCGATTTCCGGTAATGACAGGGGGATGTTCTGCTGGCGGCTGCGCAGGATGCGGTCTGCCAGCGAACCGCCGCTCAACAGGCGCATGACGACATAACTGACGCCGTTTTCCGTGCCAAAGTCGTACACGGGGACAATGTGCGCGTGTTCCAGCGAGGCGGCCATGCGCGCTTCCCGCACGAAACGCGCCTGATATTCGTCGGCGGCGCTGTCTGCCCAGCGCGAGAAGATAATCTTGATGGCGACTTCGCGTTCCAGGCTGGGTTGGAAACCCTTATAAACGGCCCCCATGCCGCCCACACCCATCAGATCGCCCAGTTCATACTGCCCCAGTGTTTGCCCCGATAAGGCGTTCAGATTCATGCCGGTCCCATCGATACCTGTTTTAAGCGCATACGTCACATTACGAAATATTGGATCATCATCAATAAAGAATACAATGATCTTCCTTATTTTGACCTAAAATTGCGTTAAGGTTGCCGAATTCATGAAATTGATTTCTGTAATGTGGATCGGAAGAATGTAAAACGCGGCAGGATAACCCCCGAATGCTGGCGGTATTCGCTGCAAAGTCCGCAAACCGTGCTATCGTGAATCATACAGGCACATCCAAAGGGGGTATAAACATATGAAAACGGGGTTGGTGCTTCTTGTGTTGAGCAGTCTGTGGTGCTGGCCGTTGATTTCTGAGGCGCAAAGCGGGCCTTCACCGGAACTCACCGAGACCTACGCGGGTGAGGATTTTACGCTGCAATATCCGGCAGAGTGGACCCTTGACGCGGCGGTGGGGGATGCCGAAGCATTTACTTTTCACATTCTGATAGCAGGGGAGGGGGCCGTCGGCGAAGGCATGGTGATGAGCCGGGACGATATGACCGCGCTGATGAGTCTGCAAACTTCGGAGGCAGACAGCGCTTTGGTGTTTGTTCGGCAGCAAGTGGATGAACTGGTCGGGGATGGTGGAGTTTTTCAGGCCGGGATCGCGATGGGTTTTACGATCAGCGGGCGCGACGCGGCTTTTGCTGACGTGCAGGGAATGCTGCCGGTGAGGTTTGTGGGCATCACACTGGGTGATGACTCCCACGTGCTGGTCATGCTCAGCGGCGTTCCGCAGCAGTTTATCGAGGTGATGCCCGCGCTGATCGAAGTTCTCAACAGCGCACGACTGCCGGGTGATGACACCGTGATCGATGACGCGGCGGTGGACTATCTGCTGCCAGAAACTCACCTGCGCGTGGAGGAGTGGACTTTCCAGTATCCAGAGGACTGGACGGTTGAAGAACAGGATGCGTACTCACTGCTGGTTATTCCCGGCACGCAGACCACTGTTGGGATCAGCGTGCTGCGGGACCCGGACGCCGCGCAGCTTGAGGGCTGGGCCGAGGTGGTTCTCGGCAACCTGCTGGAGAATTTTCCGAACGGGGAGCATGAACTGCGCGAACTGACTCTGGATGACCGGACGGCCCTGCGGCTGGACTTTCGCGTGTCGCAGATGGAGACCGGTTTTACCCAGTGGTTCCTGTATCTGGGCGAGGATGCGCTGGTTAATCTGACCGTGATCGGCGCACCGCTCGATATTGAAATGCTCAGCCCCCTGATTGAAGCCCTGGTTGGGACGGTTCAGGCGGCTGATGAATAAGGGCAGCGAACCACACCATGTGCGCTGCCCCGTAGAGGTCTGGTTTACGCTGTAAATGCGCAGCAGGTCTTCGCGGAAGTCCGGGTGGGCGATGTTCAGTTCCAGGCCCGGCTGAAACCGGCCACCGGCACGGCCCCGGTCTGGGGACGGTCTAGCCCGACAGTCTCAAGCCCAGTGCTAGGTTGCCATCGTGACAGCGGCAGCCTGGCACAGTGGGACCATCGCCATCGACTGGGATCGCAGCGGCAGCTACAC
Source organism: uncultured Anaerolineaceae bacterium (assembly GCA_964552425.1). Taxonomy (GTDB): domain Bacteria; phylum Chloroflexota; class Anaerolineae; order Aggregatilineales; family Phototrophicaceae. The sequence continues at coordinate 9,131 of CAZKIB010000043.1, forward strand.
CGCCACCTACGACGACGTAACCAGCCGCGCCACCTGAGTAATTGTTACTCCATAAAACTGGAGGTAGACCACAATTACCTACTGTCCCAGAATGGCTACAGTGAGGGATACACAATGAAAAGTTCAAAATTCTTTTCTCGTCTTACCATTCTTCTGCTGGCGCTATTGACTTATAGTTCCTGGGTGACTGGGAAAGATGTTGGTGTTCAATTGTCACCGCCTGTGACCCCGATGCCTGTGACAACTCCCCTTTATCCGAACCGTGACCTTGATCTGGACTTGCTATCAGTCTTCGAGGAACTGATGCAGCCTAATAACGATTGTGTTTTGCCGTGCTGGTGGGGGTTTCGACCCGGAGTAACAACCGTAGATGAAATCGTCACGTTTCTCCAAGAAACAGGTTTTGACAGAGATTGGAAAGAATCGGGGTTGACTATAACGCTGGAAGCGTACATGCGGGAGGGAGAACCTTTTGGTCTGGACTTCTGGGATACGCCGGTAAGGCCAATTTATGGCTTTGGTATCTTATTTCACAGCCCTCTTCCAGACGATGAGCTGCGTAGAATGGAGGTGGAGTTCGGCTTACCCAATAGGTGGCTATCGCCAGAGTTGGATAGAGTGAGTTTCCCCTACGTTCTGTCACAGCTGAGTGTCCTACCAGAGATTTATATCCCTGGCACTTCATCGGATGCGAATTACCGGATGCATGTCGTTTATAAAAACATCGGGGTCTGGCTTACTTACCGTTTTGATCTTTTGGAAAACTTGTCGCTAGAGGAACCGCGAGTCTGTTTCAGTCTCGAACAAACCCAGTCTGTTACCCTACTTTTGGGGAAACCGGATGATGCGATGATTGCAAGATTTTATGAGGCGATACAGAACAGCACATTGACCTATTATTCCATTGAAGATCTCTATGGTATGGACATTGAAACTTTGAGGAAGTTTTTTGTCTCTAACCCCGAAGGTTGCCTTGATGATTTAGTTTCAGGGTAGCAGGAACGTCAATTTCAGTAAGTTCGTTTCTAGCGAGACATCAAATCTGGAGGGTTATTAATGCCAACAACATGGACCATCGCAATTGACTGGGATCGCAACGGCAACTACAGCGACACCTATGATGACGTGACCAGCCGCGTCACCTGAGTAATTGTTACTCCATTAAACTGGGTGTAGACCAGTATCCGCGCATGTTCGATTGATTCACACCCCATAGTATCTTTTGATTGTCGACTCTGACCTGAAACCTTCTGACAGGTTGCTCATGGATAAACCAATTAGACTACGCCTAATTCTGGATTAGACAGCGGGCTTCAGCCTGTTGCCAATGGGCTAAAGCCGCATTGTCTATCAGGCTTTTTCTTTTCCGTTTGTCCATCAGTTTACGCTGTAAATGCGCGGAATGTAATTCTGTTCCGCCGCGTAGCGCAGCAGGTCTTCGCGGAAGTCCGGGTGGGCGATGTTCACCAGGGCCTCGACCCGCTGGCGAATGGTGCGGCCCCACAGGTCGGCGATGCCAAACTCGGTGGCGATAAAATGCACGTCATTGCGGGTGGTGGTGACACCTGCGCCGGCTTTCAACTGCGCGACGATGCGGCTGAGGCTGCCTTTTTTGGCGGTGGCCGGTAGGGCGATAATCGTCTTGCCGTCCTTGCTGCGGGCCGCGCCGCGCACGAAGTCCAACTGGCCGCCGACGCCGGAGTAAAACGCCGGGCCGATGCTGTCCGCGCACACCTGCCCGGTGAGATCGACCTCAATAGCCGAGTTGATGGAGACCATGCGGTCATTGCGGGAGATGATAAACGGATCGTTGACGTACTCCGTCGGGTGAAATTCGAAAAACGGGTTGTCATCAACGTAATGATGCAGGTGGCGCGTGCCGACCACAAACCCGGCGACGACTTTGCCGGGATGCAGCGTCTTGCGGGCGCAGGTAATCACGCCGGATTCGATCAGATCAATGATGCCATCCGAAAACAGTTCGGTGTGGATGCCCAGGTCACGATGTTCGGTCAGTTCCCGCAGGACGGAGTTGGGGATGCCGCCGATGCCCATTTGCAGAGTCGCGCCATCGGGGATCAGCGCGGCGATATGTCTGGCGATCCGCTGCTGCGTTTCGTTCGAGGGTTCGGGGTGAACTTCTGGCAGGGGATAATCGACTGCGACCATGTAATCAATAGCGTTGACATGAATAAAACTGTCGCCGTGCGTGCGGGGCATCTGCGGGTTGACTTCGGCGATCACCAGCCGGGCCGATTCCGCTGCCATTTTGGTGACGCTGACTTCCACGCCATACGAGCAAAAACCATGTTCGTCAGGCGGGCTGACCTGAATCACCGCTACGTCGAGATTGATGACGCCCCGGCTGAACAACAGGGGAATATCGGACAGGCGCACAGGGGTAAAATCCGCCAGACCGGCGTTGACGGCGTCCCGCACCGTCGCGCTGATAAACATGCTGTTGACGCGGATATGCTCGGCCATGTCGTCGGTGATACATTTGCTGGGGCCGAGATCGAGAATCTGCACGAGTTCGACGTTGTGTAATTCGGTATAACGATTACACAGCGCGCGTGTAAATTCCTGCGGAGAGGCACAGTTGCCGGTCAGAAATACCCGCTGGCTGGAGCGTACTTTCGCGGCGGCTTCCTGCGCGCTGATATATTTGGACTGCCATTTCATGAAAACTTCTCTTCCTTGATGGTGAAAATCATTTCAATTTCAAGGTTAGCGCGGCTGGTACACGCTGAGAAGTGGCGATCATCACCCGTCATCGGCGCGGTTTGGCATATCCCGGCTGAAGTCTTTACAGCTTATTTTTCTCTGGGTGTTCTCTCAATAAACGTTAACCTTCCACGCCAATTTCCTTTATAAGATGAAATCTGACAATTATTACAAACGGCAGGACTTATGCGCGACATTCAGACACGCATCGACCACGACACCACCGCACTTCGCTTCCAGTACGCCTTAAATCTGAGCCGTTTCATGGGGTTCGGGGCAGGCGGGTTGATCCCGGTTATTCTGATCGGCCTGTGGATGGTTTACCCGGAACAGACCCGGCTGCTGGCGGTAGCGGCTGTGCTGAGTGTGCTGCTGGTGGGGTGGGGGCCTTACGAATGGTTCTACCGCCGCCAGCGCGCCCGGCAGGGCATTTACCTGGGCATGGCCTCATTCATCTTTGCGGCGGCGGTTGTGCCTGGCCTGCTGCCCACCATCTTTCCGGCGGCGAGCATCGGCTACATTGTGCTGATGGCGATGGGTTATCTGCTGCTGGGCCAGAAACCGGGCCTGGTCATTTTTGCGCTGATGATCCCGATCTTTCTGGCAAACCTGATTGTGGTGCGCGACGGCCTTGATCTGCCGCTGCCACCGCTGGATGCCGAGATCGCCAACAACGCGGGTATCGCCGTGAGTATGATGGCTCTGCTCATTGGCGGGCTGATTATCCGTTCGATTGTGGTCCGGCAGGATGAACAGTTCCGGCGCGCCCAGCAGGCCACCTATGAAATTGAACAGCGTGCCCTGACCGAACAGGCGCAGCGCGAACAACTGGCGGCGGTGAACCGTGAACTTGAGTATCAGATGGCGGTGGACCGGGAGCGGCGCGAGTACCTGGAACATCTGATTAATCAGATTACGGATGCGATCCACGTACTCAACAGCGCTTCGATGGAAATTCAGGCAGCAGCCACCCAGCAGATGGCGAGTGTGACCGAGCAGAACGCGACCATCACCCAGACGGCGGCCACTGTCGAACAGGTGCGCATCACCGCCGCAGAGACCGCGCAGCGTGCCCAGATTGTGGCGTCCACATCAAGGGATTCCATGCAGGTATCCGACGCTGGCAAGCGGGCGGTAGCGGATACGATTGAAGGTATGCAGCTTATTCGCCAGCGGGTGGACGCGATTGCGCATACGATCCTGACGCTGTCCGAAAGCACGCAGCAGATTGGCGAGATTATCGAGACGGTGGATCAACTGGCCGACCAGTTGAAACTGCTGGCGCTGAATGCCAGTATCGAGGCGGCGCGGGCCGGCGCAGAAGGGCGCGGCTTTGGGGTGGTCGCGCTCGAAGTGCGCCAGCTTGCCGAACAATCGCGGCAGGCGACAGGCCGGGTGGCGGCGATCCTGCATGAGATTCAGAAGACGACCAACGAAGCGGTCATGGTTACAGAACAGGGGAGCAAGGGCGCGGATCAGGGTTTGCTGCTGGTCGAGCAGGCTGGAGCGGCTATCCAGAAACTGACTGCTGTGATTGAGGAGGCGGCCCAGGTCGCCATGCAGATCGCGGCCAGCACGCACCAGCAGACGACAGGCATGGACCAACTGGCGCAGGCCATGAATCAGATTCGGCTGGTGAGTTCACAGACCGCCGCCAGCACGAACCAGACCGAGCAGCATGTGCGCGAACTGAACGAGATGGCCCAGGCGCTGAAGGAAACCGCAGCGCGCTATGAAATCTCCGCTGACTGACCGGCTTAATTCTTGTCTTCCTTGCTGGGCGGGATCAGTTCGTGAATGTTGTGCTTGACGGCATAGGCGGCGGCTTCGGCGCGGTTGGCTACGCCGATCTTCGCCAGCACACTGCTGACATAATTGCGGACTGTGCCTTCTCCCAGGTAGAGTTTGACGGCGATCTGCCGGTTGGTCATGCCTTCGGCCACCAGCGACAGAACAGCCAGTTCCTGTGGGGTGAGGTCGGAAAAGGCGGCGGCCTGGGCGGCTTCGTTGGCGCGGCGCACCTCGGTAAAGACCGCTGTGGTCATGGCGGGGTCGAGCATCCCTTCACCCCGGCTGACCCGTTCCACCGCATGGATAAGTTCATTATCGCCGATCCGTTTGAGGACATAACCAGACGCGCCCGCCTGAATGGCTGCAAACAGCAGTTCATCCTCGGCGTAGGAGGTGAGCATGATGACGCGGCAGCCCTCAACGGAACTGACTATCTGGCGGCAGGCTTCGATGCCCGATACACCCGGCATCCGTATGTCCAGCACGGCTACATCCGGGCGCACTTCTTTGGCGCGTTCGATGGCTTCTTCGCCGTTGGCGGCTTCGGCCACGACGCGGAAATTGCCCTGCCGTTCCAGCAGCGCTTTCAAACCTGCCCGTACCACCGAATGATCGTCTGCGATCAGGATATGAACCATACCTGTCATAGCGAACCTGCCATTGTCTATTCGTTCGTGAGAGAAAATGTTAAAATAACCGTGTTGTTGTACCAGGTGTTGAACGGTCAATCAGAGTGAATACTCTGTGCATGTGCCAGGAAAATTGCAGATGTGCGGCTTTTCGACAGCCACCGGGCCTCATCATAACCAAAAACGGCAGACGAACAGCCAGACGCGCAACACATGATAGTTTATCAGCAACACATAAGAACAGCCACATTGTTATTATAAGGCAACTGGAATCGCCATGAATAGTGACAAAGCTCCTGAAAAAATTGAGCAAAACACCCTGGCGCAGCTTCGGCAGATTGCCGAGGCGGTCATGTATGCTGCTGAGGGTGGGACTGTGGAACAGGTGCTGGAGCGGATCGCGCATGTCTCGCGCGATCTGGTGAAGGCCCGTTATGCTGCGCTGGGTGTGCCGGATGGCCGGGGCGGCCTGCGCTATTTTAAGGTATCTGGTATCACCGATGAGGAGGTGCAGCGCATCCCGCATCTGCCGGTGGGTCGCGGCCTGCTCGGCGTGATAATGCGTGAGCGTGAAGTGGTGCGGCTGGAAAAAATCAGCGATGACCCCCGCTCCTGCGGCTTTCCGCCCGGCCACCCGCCGATGGAGGCGATGCTCGGCGTGCCTATTCAGGTGGGGGCGCAGCTGCTGGGTATGCTGTACCTGTGTGACCGTATGGACGGCGCGCTGTTCGACGAAAATGACCAGTGGCTGGTGGAGACGATGGCCGGGTACGCGGCGCTGGCGATAGCCGGGGCGCAGCTTACCGAGCAGCAGAAGCGCCTCAGTATGCTGGACGAGCGCGAACGGATCGGCATGGAACTGCATGACGGGGTGATTCAATCGCTGTATGCCATCGGGATGCACCTGGACCTGATGCGCTTCAGCGGTAAAACACAGAGCGACGACCTGGGGGAGATTATCGGGAATCTGAATCAGGTCATCGAGGATGTGCGCCATTATATTCTGAACCTGAAAGCGCAGCGCAGCGGGACCATTTACGAATGTTTCCGCGAGATGCTGGCGCGGCTGTATGTGCCAGGCTCCTTGCAGGTGGAAATCAACGCGCCAGACGAGCCGCCGCCCTTCACTGCCGCGACCTTTCAGGGGGTGTGCCAGATCGCTAACGAAGCCATCAGCAACGCCGTCCGCCACGCAGATGCCACCCGGCTGGTCATTTCCACCCAGCACGACAGGAAGCGCTTCCAGATCACCATTCATGATAATGGCAAAGGTTTTGATGCCGCCGCTTTAAGGGATCACAACGGGTTGGGGCTGCACAATATGCAGCAGCGCGCGCGGCTCTATGAGGGCCGGGTGGATATCCAGAGTACGCCGGGGCAGGGCACAACTTTGACCATCACCATTCCGGTGAATCTGATCTGAGGCTGTTAGTCCCATACATTTTCAGGAGCATCTGCTTCCCCATACAACTATCACCCTCATTCCCTGCCATTGTTCAGTAGAGCAGGGATGGGTTCCTGTGGTATTGATGAAGTATCACTTAGTATGGAGAGCCAGCTATGCTTGACGACATAAAAGTGAAAGACTGGATGACCAGCCCGGTGGTGACGATCAATCCCGATCTGGCGATCAGCAAGGCGCACCAGTTGATGAAGGAAAACGGTATCCGCCGGCTGCCAGTGATGGAAGATGGCAAGCTGGTCGGCATTGTGACCATTGGCGATATTCGTGAAGCCAGTCCGTCCGACGCGACTACCCTGAGCATCTGGGAACTCAATTACCTGTGGGCACAGTTGACGGTGGATCGGGTGATGACCCGGCACGTGCGCACCGTCAGCCCGGAGGCTTCGATCATTGATGCCGCCCAGTTGATGCTCGATCATAAAGTCAGCGGTCTGCCGGTGGTGGACGAAGCCGGCACACTGGTGGGCATTCTCACTGAATCCGATGTTTTCCGAATGCTGGTGAAGTCACGTCTTGTGGTGACCTCAAAAGGCTAGTGCAGATTTCCTGGCCCCTGGCATCGGGGGCCTTGTGTTTGGAGAACGCTTTGATGAATGTCGCCGACATTATGACTGCCAACCCGGTCACGATTGACCAGAATAAAACGCTGCGTGACGCGCTGGAAGCTATGGAGACGGTGGGCTGTCATCACCTGCCGGTTACGGGGTATGACGGGCATATTGTCGGCATTCTGAGTGACCGCGACTGCCGCACGGCTTTGAATTCCCCCTACATTATGCGGGAGCGCTGGCAGGATGATGAGCTGGTGCATACGCTGCTGGTGCGCACGATGATGACCCCCGCGCCGATTATTGTTGAACCGGACGCCCCGGCTGCCGAAGCCGCCCGGCTGATGCTCAAGAATCATATTAGCTGTCTGCCGGTCATGCGCAGCGAAACGCTGATCGGTATTATCACCACCTCCGATATTCTGATCGCCTTCATGCAGATGGCCGAACAGGGCCGGTCTGTCAGCAAGCACACCCCGCGTTAACAGCATCTGCCCGTCAACTCCGTTTGTGGTCTGTGTAAGACCTGAGTGTTATTTTGCGTTTTGCAGCCAGTATCCCGATTCCTGAATCTTGGGCGATGGGATTGGTCTGAGGTTTGAACCCCGGCGCGTTGTCAGGGTAATTAGAGTGTGTTATGGTATGCGGCACAAACCCTGCCATATCAATCTGGTTTGTAATACTCTGAGGAGGCTGTATGCGACGCAAGTTTACCCTGGCACTGGCGCTGCTGCTGGTGCTGACCCTGCTGGCCCCGCTGACCCAGGCGCAGGAGCCGGTCATTATCCGCTATCCGATTAGCCCGGACCCCGAACACTTAAACCCCTTTACGGCGACGACCATTGCGATCAGCACCATCAACCGGAATATTTATGAGGGCCTGGTCGAACTTGATTTTAATACCGGCGACCCCATGCCTCTGCTGGCGGAAAGCTGGGAGATTTCGGACGACAACCTGACGTATACCTTCAATCTGCGGCAGGGCGTGCTGTATCACGATGTCGAAGGCGTCGAATGGGCGGACGGGGATCGTGAAATGAAGGCCGAGGACTTTGTGTTCGCGGCGCACACCTATAACACCGACGATGAGACCGTCTCGCAGCACCCTGAAATTATGGATGGGGTGGTCGGCGCTGAAGCGCACCGTACCGGCGAGGCCGAGACGATTGAAGGCGTGCAGGCGCTGGACGATTACACCCTGCAAATCACGCTGGAAGAACCGAACCGTCTGTTCTTCAGCGCCGGGCCGGGCGGTCTGGGGCCGATGCCGCAGGAAGCCTATGAACAGCTTGGCGAGGCCATCAACACCACCCCGGTGGGAACCGGGCCGTTCCAGTTTGTCGAATGGCTGCGCGATGACAAGCTGACCCTGACCAGATATGACGAATACTGGAACCCGGAACTGCCCCTGGTGGACGGCATTGAATTTCTGAATGTGCCGGAAGCCAACACCGCGCTTGGCATGTACCGCAACGGCGAACTGGACTTCCTGTTCAGCTTCCCCAGCGGGCAGCGCCAGGCGGTGATTGATGAATTCACCGATCAGTTCAACGAGATTCCCGGCCTGAACGTGCGTTATTTCGGCTTTAAGATGGACACCGGCTTTTTCTCAGAGAACCCGCTGGTGCGGCAGGCGTTCAACCATGCCTTCAACAAGGAACTGGTCTGGAACGAACTGATGGAAGGCGCGCGCTTCCCGGCGACACTGGGTGTACTGCCGCCGTCCATGCCGGCTTCAACACCCGCGACGATCTACGAATATGATCTCGAAAAAGCGGCGGCGCTGCTGGCAGAAGCGGGCTTCCCCAACGGTGAAGGAATGCCGGAAATCACGCTGTACGTCTTCTCCTCGGCGCGTGACGAACTGTCGTTCCCGGTTTTGCAGCAGGACCTGGCAACACTGGGTGTCACCCTCAATGTGGAACTGGAAGATGCCTCGACCTACTGGGATCATATCGGCCAGGATGATGTCGAAATGTTCCTGAGCGGCTGGAGCGCCGGCATCAATGACCCCTCGGATGTGCTGAATTTCCTGTTTCTGGAAGCGCGGGACGATACGCACTACGACAACCCGGAAGTCAACGAACTGCTGCGCGCGGCGATGAGCGAATATGACGCTGACGCCCGCACCGTCCTCTACCAGCAGGCGCATGACCTGATTATGGCGGACGCGCCCTGGATTGTGTCGGCTTACAGCAAGGTGGCCTGGCTGCAACAACCCTGGATTGAAGGCTTCGTGCCCTTCGGCGGCGGCACATACACCGCGCGGCTGAAGCTGGTGTCGAAGACCCAGTAGTTCATCGTTTGAGTTCACCGTTTGCAGAGCGGGGCAGTCCGGCGGGCTGCCCTGTATCTTGAGTCGGCCTGTCACTTATGATAGGGTGACTGCCAACAGCAGTTCATGAGGGAAGCTACCTTGACCAAATACGTGATTCGCCGGCTGCTCCAGGTGATCCCGACCCTGTGGGGTGTACTGACCATTCTGTTCATCATCGCCTATCTGATGCCCGGTGACCCGATCCGCGCGGTGCTGGGGGAGCAGTATCACCGGCTGGACCCGGCGGTGGTGGAAGCGACCCGCGAGGAACTGGGGCTGAATGACCCGCTGCATGTGCGCTACTTTGAATTTATGGCCGAGCTTCTCAGCTTTGACCTGGGCTATTCGTTCATCCTCAAGCAGTCTGTCGCCGAGGTGATTGGCTACCGGCTGCCGCGCACGCTTCAGTTGATGACCGGCGGGCTGTTCGTCGGTGTGCTGCTGGGCGTGACCGCCGGGGTGATCGCGGCGGAACGGCAGAATTCGTGGATCGATTATGGGCTGATGATCGGCGCGCTGGTAGGGGTGTCGGTTCCGGTGTTCTGGCAGGGCCTGCTGGCGCAGTTGTTTCTGACGCAGGATAAGTATGGCATCGCCATTTTCCCGGTGGCGGGGTATGAGGGCGGCAGCATCACCCACATGATTCTGCCGTCGCTGGTGCTGGGGACAAGCCTGTCGGCGACGCTGATGCGGGTGACACGTTCGGCCATGCTGGAAGTGCGCGGGCAGGATTATGTGCGCACAGCGCGGGCGAAAGGCCTGCCCTGGCACGCGACTTTGATGCGGCATCAGTTCCGCAACGCGCTGATCCCGATCATCACGATTATCGCCCTGGACATCAGCGCCCTGTTTACCGGCTCGATTGTCACCGAGACGATCTTTAGCTGGCCGGGCCTGGGCCGGGCGGTGGTGGTCGCCATCGAGCGGCGCGATACCCCCGTGTTTATGGGCATCCTCATTTTTGGCGCGCTGGTGTTCATTATCATGAATCTCATCACTGATTTTCTGTACGCGGTCATCAACCCGCGCATCCGGTTTGAATAGGGGGCGGTGGTGAGCGCTGCGGAAAACAAGATCGCGGTATTGAATCCCGAACTGCCCCACCAGCCGGTGTCCAACCGGGCGCGCTTCTGGCGTTCGTTTCGCCGCAGCCGGATTGCGATGGTCGGGCTGGTGATTGTCATTGTCATGAGCACGCTGGCGCTGCTGGCGGACGTGATCGCGCCGTTTGACCCGGTGGAGCCGCATTACACGGACCGGCTGGTTCCTCCCAACGGCACATTTATTCTCGGCACGGACGAACTGGGCCGCGATATTTTCAGCCGCCTGATCTACGGCGCGCGCATTTCGCTGGTGATCGGGCTGGTGGCGCAGAGCGTCTCGGTGACGATTGGCATCGTGCTGGGGATGCTGGCGGGCTGGTACGGCGGCTGGGTGGATGACCTCATCAGCCGGTTGATCGAGATTGTCTGGTCGATTCCCGGCCTGATGTTTCTGATCGTGGTCGTGACCATCTTCGAGCCAAGCCCGCTGACGATCTTCGCGGCGCTGGGGGGGATCGCGTGGCCGGGGCAGGCGCGGCTGATGCGCGGTCAGGTGCTGGTCGTGCGTGAGATGGAGTACGTCACGGCGGCGCAGGCGATGGGCGCTTCGACGCTGCGCATTCTGTTCCAGCACATTCTGCCGAACGCCATCGCGCCGATGATCGTGGTGGCGACTCTGGGCGTGGCCGGGGCGATTCTGACCGAATCGACGCTGAGTTTCCTCGGCCTGGGCATCCAGATTCCCAACCCAAGCTGGGGCACGATGATCGACATCGGGCGCAATTACACCACCAATGCCTGGTGGTATGCCATCTTCCCCGGTCTGGCGATCATGATTACCGTGCTGGGCTTCAACTTCATCGGCGACGGCCTGCGCGACGCCCTCGACCCGACGCAGTACGAATGAAAAAGCTTGTGCCGCCGATTGAAATCGACGGCAAGGTAAAACAAGTCCCGCTGGGACTGGCGCAGCGGAGCCTGAATCCCGGAGGGATTTGGGGATACTTCACTGTCCCGCAAGAAAACCTGCTAACATGCTCTGGCTTGCTTCGTGTCTCACGACCTCTGAACCGATTCATTACTGAGAAATTGTGGGGAAGGCGGCAAAAACCATTTTGGGGCATAAGCTAATCTTTGTGGCAAGGATACTTTCCCAATTGAACCAGCACTTCGCGCTGTTCAATACGCGGCTGATCGTTGAAATGCAGCACAGCGACCGTCGCCCGACCTTCCGGGGTTTGTGGTCCGATCACAGCGCCATCCAGCGCGAAATGATCGTCCCACGTATGACGGCGGGGGTGAAACAGGAATGTCGGTTCGCCCGTTTCGGGGTCGGCAGCGGCGATATTCGGGCCTTTGTAGTGATTGCACAGCGAGCAACTGTAAGCCAGATTATCCGCATTGGTTAAACCGCCGTGCGATACGGCAATGATATGTTCGACATGGAGATTTGCAGTACCGGCACTCTCTGGCAGACGGCAATATTCACAGCAGCCTCCGGCACGCGCCTGCGTAAGCTGACGTAAATCTGATGGGATATAGACCCTTAGAATCGCTTTAAGATTGCAGAACAATGGGTCGTGATTGAATATTTCTGCAATTCTTTATTGAAAAGTCCTCCTTTGATTTCAGTGCGAGTAACACAGTTTTGCCCGTACACGAATGGTATAGGGGATCACTTGGCTTGATGGTGCATTTTGTTTACAGCAGCCATCGACTAAGTGTAGCCTTAGCCCTTGTTCTATGATCGGACGAGTGTGCTGTGACATTAGTAATCTGAGTAATATGACCATAAGTTTCAAAATGAGATTTATTGTGTGATTATCAAAGACTCCTGCTGCTTGCATTACAGCGGTGGAAGACATTATAGAATCCCTATTGCTGCCGAAAAACAACTCTCCTGGTGAGGGATTGATTTTCGGCCTTTGTCTTCAAGGATCAGTTATGAATGCTCAAGTATCATAACCAGGAGTATGGTGGTTAATAAGCCTAGGGGCGTTGATTGCGGTTGGGTTTGTCGCATATTTAACCACGGGGGGAAAAGTGTTCCACTTGTGGAAATCAGAGCCCAGCTACACGGAGGTGAGCAAATCTAAGCTACAGATCGTTATCTGGACTGTTGTGACTATATGCGCCTACGCGGGCGTCTTTGCAGCCCGCATAATTGATCCTGCGGTCTCTGCTGACAAGCTTTCGTTGCCTAATATTCCGCTAAATCTACTTCTGCTAATGGGATTCAGTGCAGTTACGGCTGCAGGCGCCAAAGGGATTGCCCTATCCAGGGTGGAACGGGAACTGCAGAGCAAAGAGGATGAATTACTAAAAACACAAATGATAGTTTGGACTTTTGTCGCGGCTACTGTTTACGTTTTCACGGTCATCAATTTCGTTACCGATGGTGCTTATCGAAATGCTGATATTTCGCTACCAGACATTGATGGCTCGCTCTTGGTATTGATGGGAGTTTCTCAAGGAGCTTACTTGGGTAACAAATTGATCAGTCAACAAGATCAACGACCGCGAATTCTGACCGTTTCACCATCACGTCCAGTTATCGGGCAGATGACATATATCTCAGGTGAGAACTTCGGTGATCTCACAACAAATAGTCGTCTTTTGTTGAAAGGTAAGAGTAAAGAGTTCAACTTAGTTCTAGGGGCACCGGAAATGATTTCTTGGCAAGACACAGAGATTCGTTTCCAGATGGTTGCTGAAATGGGTTTCATTGCTGGGGACGAACTGGAAATTTTCGTAAAGGCCGATTCTGGACTGGACAGTGCCGTCATCAGAGTGTTTGTTACTTAATCTGCCACTTGTTCTAGTTCTTTCAATTTACAACGCCGCTGAACATGCCGTCGCCCTTGCAGCCGAAAGCTATCAGCGACCGATTGCTTTTGTGCCTTGACTGAGGAAGTGAAGGAAGAATCTGTCTTCATGATTTCTGAATGTGTGTTTATGGAACAGACATGGCTATTGTCGGTAATCTCTAATGGGTGAAAGGATAATTCCTTGAATACTTATGTTGGCCTTTATCATGCAATCAAACAAGATGATTTTGCGAAAAAAGGTACGATCCCAAGGCTAAAAATAGTAATTGGAGCTTCTCACTTTTCCCTTTTGGCCTCTAATTACAGCGACCTGGCACTGCGATATAGAAAACTCTCCTCGCTAAGCGCCTATACAAAAAAGGAACTGCATGGGTCGATTTCTAGCGCTAACAAGCAATTAGCGAAAGTGCAGACAAATCTGGATTTGACGATGTTAGTACTAGTTTTTGTCTGGCTCATACTAAGTGTACCAGTAGTTTTGATTGTTCCTTCCATCATCATTAGTAAGTTCGATCTCGGAATATCCCCAATTGGATGGATAGCTATTCTTTTGAGTATAGTTGTTGGTATGGGTGTTGCTGCAACGCTCAATTGGAAGTGGATTTCAGGCCTTTTCCGTCAACTTACCATCGCTGAATTTGCAAGACTAAGTTCGCCTGCGGTGTTTGGACTAATAGTAATTCTAATTGGTGTCTATATGATTGATTTAAGTAATTGGCAATTTGGGCCTAGATTATTGCTGTTCATCTTGGCAGCAACCGCACTATCATTCACAATACTCTGCCTGATTGGATGGTTGTTCTTGGGCGTATATCTCCTATTCCAGGCTACCTCAACTAGAAAGGCTAGTACACGCTCGGGGGCGGTCATAACAGGCCAACTAATTGAAATTCTTTCAGATGTTGAAAATTCGTGTGCAGTCTGGGCTGGCACGGAGTTTAAGTGCAAGATTATGGGTAAGCTGGAAAGGGTGGCAACACGACTAGAACATGATTTGCCTCGCCAACTTCGAAGTGGAGATGAATTCACAGATCACTGGATAATGGAAACCGGGCAACAACTTGCGGCTACACTTCGCAAACAAAAACAGAGCCTCATAATGAGTACACCCAGTACACGCAATCAGTTCATGGAGAAAATAGCGACATTTCTAATTCACTTTGCTAGCGGTAACTGGGATGAACTGGAGCGCAACCCACCAAACAGCCTTTCACGGCCCCAGATTTTCCGCTCACGTATTCTGAGACTTATCTCGGGAATCCTCAAGGCGATTCCACCAGCGCTATGGCTTATTTGGCCGTTCACATCAGTTGCACAGGATCTCCGCTCACAGATTCCGAGCGAAACCGCACTGTCCATCACATTTATCGCGATATTGTGGATACTGACGATTTTTCTGGAGATTTTTGATCCTGATTACCTTAAAAGACTGGAAACGGTACAGACCATGAAGGATACTTTTGGGAAATTTTCTCGCAACGGCACCCAGACAAAATAGAATTGCCATCTTTGACTGGGGACAGCCCAAAGTGTGAATTTGTTTCCTTATAATTTCCTTGTCCGCAAAGAAAACGGCCATTATTTTCCTGCCAGCTTGAGTTGGGCTTTGGCCTTCGCTATGTCCATCACCTGCACGACTGCCAGAATTTTCTCCAGTTCCAGCCGTTCCTGGGCTGACAACCCTTCTTCTCGATTCCGTTCCAGCAGATCGTCAATGTGCTGCTGCACCCCGGACGACACCTTGTAAGCAGCGAGTGTTTCTAACGTCGGCTGCGTCACCAGGAAGTCGGCCAGTTCGGCAAAAATGGACTGCTGTACGTTGACCGCCATTGGACTCTCTCCACTATAAACTGGTTTACAATCATTCTACCATCAATCCTTACCCCGCCTGACACTCAAGGCATGTTCCAGTTGAGCAGCCCATACGTCCCACGCAGCGCCCCATCCGGCACATACAATGCGAACTTGTCGCATAATCTCATCCAGATCGGCATATCGTAGGCGAACCCATGCTTTTTTCTGTGGAACGCCCTTGATCTCAACTTGTGCTAAGACGGTCTCACGGATCCGTTGACGCCATAGCTTAACGCTGGGTTGTGGATCGCTTGCCTCGTAAACAGCAAGACACTTCAGTAACGCTACCCAATTTTCATTCGTCAATGTAATGTCATACTCATGTAGCAAATCTTCCGAAGGCGACTCAATTGCACTGACCTTCCGAATCGAGGGTCTATCAGGTGTATCCCAGTTGATTGGTGGCCGATTTGGACGGCCATACCAGGCCCGTTTATTGCTCATGATCCTTACCCTCTGTATGTCTTCAAAGGTATTGGACAGAAAAGAGTTGGGAAAGAGAGACCTTCTGCCAGTTTACATGGCTTGAACAATCGACGGCAAATACGGCTGCCATCCAGCGATCAGGGTTTGCTGCTTTAGCTGTTCACGGCGTCTTTGTGTAGCAATTCAACTGACATGCACATCGTCAAAGAAAAGGGGACACAAAACCCAAGCAGTTTGGATCGTTCAGCGTGCGCTGCGGCAAACCTCAAGGCGCTGATTCTGAACTCCGGTTTCAGTTCTGATAAGGCTTGCGCTTCCCCAGGAACCAGTTGGCCGAGATGACACGGCTGATTACTCGTCATAGGTGTCGCTATAGTTGCCATTGCGATCCCAGTCAATTGCGATTGTCCATGTGGTTGTCATTGATTACTCTCCAGATTTGATGTCTCGCTAGAAATGAACATACTGAAACTGGCGTTCCTGCTTACCCTGAAACTAAATCATCAAGGCAACCTTCGGGATTAGAGACAAAGAACGCTTTCAAAGTTTTGGTGTCGATATTGTAGAGATCCTCGAAGGAATATAAGGTAAGTTGAGTATCATCTCGTAAGCCTTCATACTCACGAATAAATCCCTCATCACCGGGGGTACTTAACCTTAGCCTGATAGATCTGGTTTGTTCGATACTAAAGCATAGAGAAGGCTCTTCAGATGGGGGATTACCTAGCAAATTAAACCTGTAAGCAAACCATATTCCAGAATCCTTATAAATAACATGCATCGCCAAGTTTAGGTCGGTTGACAGACCAGTAATGAAGATCATTGGTAAGGTTTCCAATTGCGCCAAGACAAAGGGAAATCCTATCCGATTTGCCTCTCGAAGCAACCATTCATCAGGTGCACTAAACGTTAATAGCATGGAATTTAGTTGATTCCTTTCGACAACAAAAGAAATACTGAATGTATAGATTTGCCTCACTTGGGTATCCAAAAAATCTAAGCCAAAAGGTTCGCCGGCCCGCAGATATTCTTCTAAGGTCAAGGATAATCCTGATTCGTACCAATCTCTATCGAAGCCTGTCTCTTGGAGAAACTTGATTATTTCGTTTACCGTCGTCTCACCAGGTTGAAACCCCCACCAGCAAGGCAAGATGCAGTCAAGCTCTGCGGTCATGAGTTCCTCAAAAACCGGTAGTAAATCCAAATCAAGAGCACGATTCGGATAAAGGGGAGTTGCCATAGTAGTCGGAGTTACCGCCGGGCGTGTGGGAACTTCAAGAGTGCTTTGTTGCTTCACAGGCGCAAACATCAACAACGATAAAAACACAACGAAAAGCACCCATGAAAGGTTTCTTAAGGCACTCATCTTTTATCCTCCAATCGCTGAATCCAATTCAAAAAGCCACTGCCCGTAAGACTGGTGTGAGTTTGCAGGTCAATTTCAACATCATCCGGTACTGACTCGCCTGTCATAATAGTTTACATGGCCCAGGCCGCTCGACGTGTCCGTTGATCCGGCGCATCCAACGCGGGTGTATAACCATATACCCAAGCCTGAAACATATTTGCCAGCCGCTCATTTTCCGACTCAAATCGCGTGATGCGCTGAGTATTAACGTCAACCTCAATAGTTGACTGATTTTGTAATTTTGTGAAGTCTGCCTCGCTCCATCCCAACGTGGTCTCAAAGTCACTGATGAGATTTTGTATACCTTCCCATTCTTCAAACGGACGACTCGCACCACTGCACATCGTCAAAGAAAATGGGACACAAAACACAAGCAGTTTGGATCGTTCAGCGTGCGCTGCGGCAAACCTGAAGGCGCTGATTCTGGACTCCGGTTAAGATAAGCGTATGGCACGATTCCGAACGTATCTTCTGCTGGGCACTGGGGCGCTGGTCGCGGCGCTGGTTGGCTGGCTGGTGATCGCCAGGCGGCGCGCTCAACCTGTCGCCGAGCCGTCCCCACCAGCCCCCGTTGAGCCGGCTGCCCCGGCGCTGCCGACCCAGATGAACACTGACCGCGCCGGGTGGATGACTCTGCTGATTGTCCCCGGCGTGATCCTGCTGGCGATAGTGGTGGCACAGTCCTTCGAGCCGGAATGGGTGGGCAGAACTCACCAGCAGTTTGGTCTGTGGATGGCCGGCATTCTCCTTACGGCGGTTGGGTTAACCGGCAGCCGCCCCCATCTCCCGACATGGAGCCTGAAAACGGCCATGCCCCTGCTTGGGATCACAGGACTGGCGCTGGCGCTGCGTGTCTGGTCGCTGGATGGCGCTGTGCGTTTTTTTGTCGACGAGACACTCTTTTCCAACGGGATTATTGATCTCATTCACAGCGGATATGCGCTGCCCATCCTGGGCCGTTTCGATGACGTGGCGGCGTTCACGCGGCTGTATCCCTACCTCCAATCGCTGGCTGTCGACGCATTCGGGCGCAATCTGGTCGGGCTGCGTCTTGTGAGCGCCTTCTTCGGCACACTGACCATCCCGGCGCTGTATTTTCTGGCCCGCACCCTGTATGGACGTTCAACGGCGCTGCTGGCCGCCCTGCTGCTGGCGACCTTTCCACCGCACATTCATTACAGCCGCCTGGCGTTCAATAATGTGGCCGATCCGCTGTTGGGGACGCTGGCGCTGGCCTTTGTGGCCCGGGGTTTCCGTCATCACCGCCGGGCGGATTATGCGCTGGCGGGCATCATGCTCGGCCTGACGCAGTATTTTTATGAGGGAGGCCGGCTGTTATATCCCGCGCTGGTGATCTGCTGGCTGGTCGTCCATGTGCTTCAGGAACGGAGCGCAAACCGGGTGATTCCCTGGCGGCATCTGGGTGTGCTGGCGGCCGGCGCGCTGGCCGTGGCCCTGCCCATGTACATGGTGATCTGGGGCGACGGCCTGGGGATGGCCCCGCGTCTGGCGATGAAAGGCATCGCTCCCCAGAATTATGCCGCTATACTGGGTTCGCTCGAAAGCAGCCTGGCGCACATTCAGCATGTGCTGAAGGCTTTTGCGATCTACGCTTTTCTTCCCGATCAAAGCCTGTACTACAGCGGGCAGACCGCGCTCGTGCTGGGGTTTCTGGTCCCGTTTCTGTTTATCGGCCTGTGGCAGATGCTGCGGCGCGGCCCGCGTGTGCTGCTGCTGTGCCTGATCGGGGCCTCGCTGGGGGACAGCCTGCTGTTTTTCAGCCCCTGGTCCACGGGGTTTGTCGTGACGTTCCCGCTGCTTATGCTGCTGGTCGCTTTGGGCCTGCGGCAGACCGGATTCGTGATTTACCGGTGGTCCCGGCGTCGATACCCTGTCAGAAGCACCCGCCGCGTTGCCACGTTTGCGGCTCTGCTGATCGCCACCATGCAGGTGATCTACTATTTTGGCCCGCATCTGACCTACTTTAACCGGGTGTCCCGTGTGCATTATGACAGTCAGGACGCTGTGTTCCGCGCCGCTGAATTTCCATCAGTCATATCGTGGGTACGCCGGTGGACCATCACGAATATGCCGCTGAAGTGATGCGGTTTCTGCGCGATGATGTGCGGGTGGAGGTCGTTGATCCGGCTGATTTCGACGCAGCGTATCTTGAGCAGCTTCCGCTGGTCGATCACGCCATTTTTGTGACACCGGATGATGAGCCAGCCCTTGCGCTGCTGCCCGCCTATTTTCATGTCAGCGGTCCCTTCAGAAGCCCTTACCCGCTGCCGCCTGACCGCGCGTTCCTGATGGTTCTGGCTCGCGCTGCCAACTGACAGGGGGATTGCAGATTGACCTCAAAACGCCGCTGCGAATAAAAGGGCTGCCCGGCAGTGTCTCACACCAGTCTGACGCGCAGCATGACGGCATCCTGCGCGCCGCGCCGGACTTCATCGGGCCGGGGGCGGCCATCGGGGTCATAGGTCACGCCATAAGCCTTCGCATCGATATGATTGGAGCGCAGATGCTCGGCCAGCGCGTCGGCAATGGCATCCTTGTCGTCCACCACCGTCTGCGCGCTGCCCTTCACGTCCCTGCCTCTGATCCGCAGCCAGACCGGCGCACCGTCCCGGCAGTTCTTCCACCACTGCCCGTGCGTGAACAACGTAATCGTATCGCCGCGCTGCATGTAGCTGACCGGCGTGGTGTAGGACCGGCCACTTTTGCGGCCCGTAAAGGTGATGAGCATGACTTTGCCGCTGACCAGACCGTGCAGCGGCGAACGCAGGATCAAGGTCATCAGCGTGTTCAACCAGGGGGGCATCACCAGCGGCTTCTTCTCGGTCATCGTCTGATCTCCTGATACTTTACTCCTGTCCCATCATGCGCCATTCAGCGCCGCTGCTGTAGTATCAGGGGTCACGCCAGCGGCATGATTTTTTTCGTCACTGAGGGAAAGGCCCGCCGCTGCCGCAGTAGCTGACTAGAAAAAAGACAAGTATAATTTCGCAAAAAATATTATGGGAGATTGACACATGAATCAGCCTGTACCGATAAAACAGAGAACGTTTGTGCTAGTTCATGGCGCATGGCATGGGGGCTGGTGCTGGAAGAAACTGACGCCGCTGCTTCGAGCCGCCGGACATCAGGTTTATGTGCCGACTCTGACTGGACTTGGCGAACGTTCTCACCTGCTCACGCCTGAGATCAATCTGGATACACACATCCATGATGTGAACGCCGTTCTGGAATACGAGGACTTGCATGATGTTGTGCTGGTAGGCCACAGTTACGGTGGGATGGTCATTGCAGGTGTCGAGCGGATGTCTTATACCCGCCTTGTGGGCCTTGTCTATCTCGATGCGTTCTTACCGGAGCATGGTCAATCGTTGAGTGATTATGCGCCTGTGCCGCCAACGCGAGAGGATGGTTGGCGTATTCCGCCCGGAACCGCTCTGGATATGGGTGTTACGGATGAAACGGATGCTGCCTGGGTGGATGCGCGGCTGGGTGATCAGCCGATAAAAACGTTTATTCAGCCAGTCCAGATGCTGCAAGACCATAACCAATCCATAGTACACACCTTCATTCAATGCACACAGGCACCATTTTTTGCCGAAGCGGGTGAGAGGGCAAAGCGGCAGGGATTCCATTTTTACGAGCTGCAAGAGGCTGGTCATGATGCCATGATGAGCCAGCCAGCGGCGCTGACGAAAATTTTACTGGCATAACCAGTGAAGACTTTGTGTATGGGCATTCACTCTCACTCACTTGCTAGCGGTTTGAAATATCCCTTCGGGGCCAACTGTGAGATCAGATTTCTCAGTCAAGATCAAAAACTTCCCGGACCGGCAGGCTGAAACCGGGCAGCACATCACCACCGTCCAGTGTGTCCGCTTCGGTAAGTGTGTCTGCACCATCAGGTTGATGCACCATCACGACACGTTTTGCCGGGAATACCAGCCAGACAAGCCGCGAACCATTTGCCAGATAGTAGGCGGCTTTTTCAGCCATGAAGTTGTCGGACTGGTTGGGTGACTGCACCTCGACGGCTAAATCCGGCATTACCGGGATTGCGCCTGTACGCACGATAGGGGAGAACAGCCCGCTGCGGAAGGAGACATCTGGCAGCACCGCATTCTGCTCGTCATCAGGGAGGCGGTGCAGACCCTCGGTGGTCACGCGCCCCAGTTTGTGTTGCTTCACAAACGCCCGCATCGGCGCTGCGATGTTCAGCACAATCGCGCCATGTTCCTCGGTTGGCACTTTTTCGACCACCTCTCCGTTGATGAGTTCAAGTAAACGATCCGCATTATCTGGATGCTCGATATACGCTTCAAATTGCTTTACGGTCATGTGCTTTGTGTTTTGGATCACATCACACCTCAGATACTTTACTATGCTCACCACTATAAAGGGAAACAAGCTGAATCGCAACGCACATGCCCCCGGCCCGCACAGGCCATCACTCTATTGGAGAAATAATCGGTAACATTTCCCCAAACGAAAACTTGACATCCTTCCTCAATAGATTCACTCTAATCTGATGACAGAGGTCATTGCAATGCCGGGTGTTTTTGAGGCGCAGGGGATATAATGGGCGAGGTGCGCGGGTGACGATGATTGAGAATAAGGCTAATGCGAAAAATACTCATTGCCGAATGCAAGCAGGAAGTTTCCACCTTTAACCCCCATCTCAGCCACTACAGCGATTTTGATACCAGCAGCGGGCAGGCCATTCTGAACCTGCATCGCGGCCTGCCCACTGAAGTCGGCGGGGCACTCACGGTGTTCGAGTCCGAAGCGGGTGTCGAACTGATCCCGGCCTACAGCGCGCGTTCGATCACCTCTG
>CAZKIB010000043.1:31025-31334 GCA_964552425.1 uncultured Anaerolineaceae bacterium
CGCGGGGCTGCCGGCCGACGCGGCGTTGCGGGCCTTCACGCTGGGCGCGGCGGATTTCCGGCGCATCGCAGACGAGTTTCTGACCGCCATCCGGTCCGCACCGCCGGTGGATGGCGTCTATTTTTCGCTGCACGGGGCGATGGCCTCTGAAGATGAGTTCGACCCGGAAGGCTATCTGCTGGCGGAGACGCGCAAAATCGTAGGTGAAAGTGTGCCGCTGGTGGCTTCGTTCGACCTGCACGGCATCCTGACGGACCGAATTCTGAAACACTGTAACGCGATCACAGCCTATCACACTTACCCGCATGT
>CAZKIB010000043.1:31355-34332 GCA_964552425.1 uncultured Anaerolineaceae bacterium
GGGCAGCGCGTCTGCTGCTGCGCATCATGGCGGGGGAGGTCAGGCCGGTCATCGCTAAAGTGGAGATTCCGGCGCTGGTGCGCGGCGACGAACTGATTACGGCGACTGGCCTGTTCGGGCAGAGCATCCGCGCGGCGCAGGCTGTGGAGCGAACGGCGGGTGGGCTGGCGGCAGGCATGTTCATCGGCAACCCGTTCACTGACGTGCCCGACCTGCGCTCCAACAGCTTCGTGATTGCCGACGATGACCCGCTCACCGCCGAACGCGCAGCGCTCAAGCTGGCGGCGGATTTCTGGGAGGTGCGCGAACGCCTGCAAGCGAAGCTCACCAGCCTGCCTGACGCGGTGGAGATCGCCAAAAAGACGACGGACGGGACGGTGATTTTTACGGATGCCGCCGATGCCACCAGTTCGGGCGCAAGCGGTGACAGCAGTGCCATTCTGCGGGCGCTGCGGGCGGCAGGTTACAGCGGACGCACGCTGATTCCGTTTGTCGATCCTCCAGCGGTGGAAGCAGCGTTTCAGGCCGGGGTTGGCGGCGTGGTGCAGACGACCATCGGCGGGCGGATGGACCCACGCTTTGAGCCGCTGCCCATCGAAGCGAAGGTGCGGCTGCTTTCGGACGGTGATTTTATCAACGAGTCGCACGGCTCTGTGTGGCACGCGGGGCGTACAGCGGTGCTGGATGCGGGGCGCGATACGCTGGTGGTGACGAGCCGCGCTGTCAGCCTGTATGATCGTTCGCTGTTTCTGGCGCACGGGCAAAATCCAAAGAATTTTGATCTGGTGGTGGTCAAGTCGCCGCACTGCCAGCCGCAGTTTTTTGTGGAGTGGGCGGCGGTGAATGTCAACGTGGACGCGCCCGGCTCGACCAGCGCCAACCTGCGCAGCCTGGGGCACACCCGCTGCCAGCGGCCCATCTTCCCGCTGGATGAAGGGGTGACATTCACCCCCCAGGCGAAAATTTTCCGGCGGGGATAGACTGCATTCAGGGCCAGTGCCTGCCGGGATAGAAACAGCGCTGCGCGTTATAATCAGGTGAAAACGCTGTGAAATAGTATTTAGCGAGGTCAAAAAATATTATGCGCGCCGCTGTTTGTTACGAGATCGGTCAACCGCTGGTGGTTGAAGAGGTCACGCTTGACCCTCCCCAGCGTGGCGAAGTGAAGGTGCGGATGGTGGCGACAGCCATCTGCCATTCCGACGTACATTACATTCGCGGTGAGTGGTCAATTCAGCGGCCCTTCATCGCGGGGCATGAGTCGGCAGGCATAGTTGAAGCTGTGGGGGAAGGTGTCACCCTGGTGCAGCCAGGCGATGCGGTAGTGGTTTCTCTGCTGCGTTCGTGCGGACGCTGTGAATTCTGTCTGACGGGTGTGCCGCAGCACTGTAACGCCCAGTGGCCGCTCGATACCCAGAGCCGAATTCGCAACACACGCGGGGAAGCGATCAAACAGGCCGTGCGCGTGGGCGGTTTTGCCGAGTATGTGATTGTCGATCAGTCTCAGGTGGTGCGCGTGCCGGCGGAGATGAACCTGGAAACGGCGGCGCTGCTGGCCTGCGGGGTCATCACCGGTTTTGGCGCGGTGGTCAATACGGCTCAGGTCGAACCGGGAAGCACGGTTGTGGTGATCGGCGCAGGTGGGGTCGGCCTGAACGCGGTCCAGGGGGCCGCTCTCGCCGGGGCCGGACGCATCATCACGATTGATCTGCTGGATAGCAAGCTGGCTGCCGCCGTTCAGTTTGGCGCAACAGATGTGGTCAATGCCAGAGAGGAAGATGCAGTGCAGACCGTTGCTGATCTTACCGGAGGGCGTAATGCTGATTACGTCTTTGTGACGGTGGGCAGCGATGCGGCTATTCAGCAGGGTCTCCAAATGGCGCGCATCGCCGGGACGCTTGTGCTGGTGGGGATGCCGCCCGAAGGTCTGAAGGCAGAGCTGGCGGTGCGGGCATTTGTCGCCAGGAGCGGGCGTATACTGGGCAGTTTTATGGGTTCGACCCGCCTGCAAATCGACATCCCCAAACTGATCGACCATTATCAGCGCGGCAACCTGCTGCTGGATGAATTAATCAGCGGGCGTTATCCACTGGAAGCGATTAATGAAGCGATTGAATCAATGGAACGAGGCGAAGCGCTGCGCAACGTGATTGTTTTCTAAGTTTGTGTGCTGACGAAAATCCACTTTTGAGGGGGATGACTTGAAGATACGTGAGATACGCGCGGTAGGGTTGTATGGCGCGACACCGGAGGGCGGCTGGTCGAACGAGATTCAGCCGGAGGAAGGCGTGCATACACTGGTGGCCGTGCTGACCGACGAGGGCGTCACCGGCATCGGCAGTGTGTTCACCAACGATGGGCTGGTGAAGGCGGCGCTCAAGGTGCTGGAACCGCTCTACCTGGGCGAGAACGCGCTGGAACCAGAGCGCGTGAGCGAGAAGCTGCATCAGAACACCTTCTGGATGGGGCGCGGCGGCTCGCTGACGCACACCATCAGCGGCATTGACATCGCCCTGTGGGACATTCTGGGCAAAGTGACCGGCCAGCCGGTGGGACGTTTGCTTGGTGGGCGCTACCGGGAGCGGGTGCGGCCTTACGCTTCGCTGCTGATGGCCGAACCGGAGCCGCTGGCGGAGCATCTGCGGCGATTGAGGGCGCAGGGCTTCCGGGCGTTCAAGATCGGCTGGGGGCCATTTGGCCGCCGCAATGACTCGAAACACGATGAGGCCATTGCGCGCGCGGCGCGGGAGGCTATCGGCCCGGACAACTGGCTGATGGTGGACCCTGGTGGGAGTGATGCCTACTGGCCGAACGGCTATAAGTGGGCGCTGCGCACCGCTGAAATGCTTAAGGATTATGAGGTGACCTGGTTCGAGGAAGCGCTCAAACCCGACGCGCTGGACGATTATGTCGCGCTGCGGCGGGCCGCCCCGGTCCCGATTGCGGGAGGAGAGGTACTGACGCGGCGGCAGGCCTT
>CAZKIB010000043.1:34429-34652 GCA_964552425.1 uncultured Anaerolineaceae bacterium
GCGCAGGAGAACGGCGTGCGTTTTATCCCGCACGGCTGGAACACGGCGCTCGGCCTGGCGGCGGATTTGCAACTGGCGTCAGCTTTTGCGGAGACGGAGTTTGTCGAGTACCTGACCGGCTCGCCCTACATTGACGACATCGTGGCGGAACCCTGGCGGTTGGACGCAGACGGGATGCTGGCGATTCCCGCCGCGCCGGGGCTGGGCATAGCGCTGGATTTCG
>CAZKIB010000044.1:0-1411 GCA_964552425.1 uncultured Anaerolineaceae bacterium
CCACAGCATCGACTCCCAGACCAAGACATTTCCACTGAAACCCCACAGGATCAGCGCACCACCGGCCAACGCGAACACCACACTTAAAAGTGGATTACCGGTCAGGCGGCTGCTTCGTAAGCGCGCCAGCCAGTGTGGCAGCACGCCCATAAAATGCAGGCCGAAGAAGATAATGACCACCCCCCCAATGCGCCCGATCAGCGCCGTGAAGGTGTTCACATTGCCCCCACCGATCACCGTGACGAACGCGGTGGACAGCCGGCCAATCGTCACGAACACAAAGGTAAATCCGGCCACAAAAAACAAACCATGTGTCATGGTGATAAAACGCTGGTTCCAGCCGGGCACAGCGGCGCCATGCCCGCTGCCTGTCGCTGAAGTCGCTACGGCGTGGGTCATGCGCCCCCCCATATAGCCGACATAAGCGGGAACCAGCGGTAATACACAGGGAGAGATGAATGAAACCAGGCCGGCAATGAATGCCAGATACAATGTCAATTCCACTACAAACTGCTCCTCATCAGCCTCGGCTGACCCGACTACGCGCACACCCCTCAGACTACATTATTCTGTGTAATCTTTCATTAGAGGAAAACGAGAAGATCACAATCCATCAGCGACCACGACGCGGCTGCCTGGACCGCAGTGTTCGTACAGCCAGCGCGCCAGAAAGGTGCTGGTTTGTATCGCCGGGCCAGGATGTGCGCTGCCAAATTGATTATGCCAGTAAGCGCCCACGATATTCCACTGGTCACCAAAGCGCAGCGGCCAGGGTGCGCCATAGTAAGGGTCTGCGCGCATCCCGCTGGCTCGGTGGCGCTCCACCAGATAAGTTCCGGCAGGGATGGGTTGGCCGCAGCTAATCTGCGCTTCCAGCAGCACGGTGTCGTGACTGCGCACAGTCATCTCCTGCGCGAGTGGTTGGACAACAAGCTCTAAGGGAGAATGCTGCGCTGGTTGGACAATCGGCTGCCAGAATACGGCCTGGCTCCATCCGATCAGACGGCCGCTTTCGTCCGCAACACCGTGCCAGTCAGGTGTGCCAGCAAGTGTATCCGTGATCTGCATGATCCCCCCACAGCCCACGCGGGTCACAGGCGGCGCATCGGCTGCGCACCACTGGCGGATGGTGGCGACTGGGGCGGTGACTTCTGCCCAGAACGGAACCTGTGATGCGCCAACCGGTTGGCTGGCTGGTTTGATCAGGATAGGCTGCACATCCGCTTTGGGGACATAACCGACCTCGGTCAGATACCAGTGTTCCTGAACAGACAGGATCGTGATCATGCTGTCCGGCCACAGGTGTGAAACAATGGGGGCACTCACCCGGGGATGCGCTCGCAGGGGAGTCGCGCGCAGTGTGCGCCCCGAGACGTTCGTGAAAGATGGAACGGGTATTACTGGAATCTGA
>CAZKIB010000044.1:1434-2384 GCA_964552425.1 uncultured Anaerolineaceae bacterium
CAGGGCAATACCTGACAGTTGTAAAAACTGACGCCGTGAAAGTGGCACGATAATTATTCCTCGACGTGGATAACAATCGAATGTGAAACGGCCGGATTGTCGAACGGTTGGCGCTCCAAAGGCAGCGGACTGCTCGCGCGCGCGCGGACGATGTATGTGCCAGGTACAGGCGGAACCCAGTCAATCTGCCAGTGTGCCCAACGATGGGGCGTTGTTTGCGAGACCGGCACAGGCATCCAGGGGCTGTCATCAATGCTGATTTCAACCGATGTGACCGGGTGCTGACCCGCAGTGGCGGCCCCGCTGAATCGGACAGGTGTGCTGACAACTGCGTGATTTTTTGGCAGGTGGATCGTGGCTGTTGGGGCGATTTCGCCGTTCAACGGCCATCCGCGCGTTTCCCATGTGCCTGCTAGCGGTTGGTCCGCGAGGATGATCCGCTGGATTGATTTGGGCATTTTGTAACCATAGAGGCTGGGGGCGATGAGCCGAACCGGATGCCCGCTGCCAGGCGTTAACGGTTGGTCGTTCAATCCGTAGGCCAGCAGCGCGAGCTGCAGTACAGATAATTCAATCGAGGTGCTGTAGCCATCTGACGCGAACAGGTGCGCGTGTTCAACGTCTGACTGAACGCTGACTTCATCGAGAAGCTGGTTCATCCAGACGCCGCGCCAGTGATTTGTTTCGGGCAAGGATTGAGAATACGGGCTGCCGGCACAGAGGGTGTGACATTCCAGAGTCGCGGATGGATACGCCAGTAAATCATGGTACGCCAGTATCAGTGGAATATCGACCAGACCACCAAGCATGAACGACCACTGGCTGGCCTTGATCTGTAAGCTGGGGTCGTCAAAAACGGCAAAAGGGAAGTTCGTAGAATTTGCAGAGTTGAAGTTGTCTGATAGGTTAGGTTGATTCACGCAGTCCACTCAGAATATGCTACCATATTG
>CAZKIB010000044.1:2417-5970 GCA_964552425.1 uncultured Anaerolineaceae bacterium
GTGACCGGCGCTGCAACCTATTCCTATTCGCGCGAAACACGAGATCATCAAGAGCAGCCAACATGGCGACCAAAGTGGATTATCTGGAAAGTGTTGACATTTTTCGGGATTTGAGCGCTGCGGAGGTGGAATCCATCGGTCATAAAACCACCCTCAAAAGCTATCTGGCAGGGCATTTATTTTTTATGCCTCATGACCCCGGCGAAGCCCTGTTTATTCTCAAACGCGGCCGGGTGCAGCTTTACCGCATGTCGGCGGATGGGCGTAAATTCGTTCTGGCGGTTTTGTATCCTGGTGCGATTTTTGGGCATATGGCGCTGGTCGGCCAGCGTTTGCACAACACCTTTGCCGAAGCGCTGGATGACTGTGTGATCTGTGTGTGGAGTCGTCAGGAAGTCGAGCAACTCTTGCTGGAAAAGCCGCAGGTCGCGCTGCGTTTTCTCGAAGTGGTTACGGAGCGTCTGTTTCGTACCGAAGAGCGTCTTGAAGAAATAGCCTTCAAACGGGTTCCGGCGCGGGTTGCCAGCCTGATTATTCAACTGGATGGCGAGCAGGGGGGCACAGGTGTACTAAAGGGGTATACGCATCAGTCTCTGGCGGATATGCTGGGGACGTACCGTGAGACTGTGACCCAAACGCTGAACGAATTTAAGAGTGAGGAGTTGATTCGGATCGGGCGTAAAACGATTGAAATTCTGGACGTTTCAAGATTACAGCGCGTAGCTGAAGCGCTGTCCTGAAGAAAACGCCGGAGGGTAATTCTCCGGCGCTTCAGCATTGTATTGTTCTTAACGACGGGCGATAGACGCCTCGACACACTTTGCGCCGGTCTTGCCGACGATTGTGCCGTGCCGCACACCAGCAGGGATGTCGGTGCGGTCGCCGGCTCGCAGGATCACACGCTGGTTACTGTCGGGGAAGACCACTTCGACCATCCCCTCGATGACGTAGAGGATTTTTTCATACCCATGACTGCGCACCGCATAACGGTGGTTGGGCATGTTCATCCACATGTAGGGACGAAGACCCTCTTCCTTCATCAGCCGGGTAATAACGGACAGCGTAGGATGCTGCCCCCCGGTCCAGCGTTTGACGCGAACGACATCGTTCTTGACTGCCATACGGAAAACCTAACTCCTTTACGAGACAACAGGAACAATCATAACCCTATTCATCGTAATTGCAACATTTAGATTTTGATATATTCCGTAATCTTAAATTAATCAAGTTGCTCCATATGGAGGTTATTATCCGCATTTAACCTCTCAAATGCTTTTCGAGAAGCCAGCAGGGTTCTGAAACCCGGTGGATGTGACCCCGATGATCGGTGTAGTGCCAGCTTCCATCATCTTCACCATAGACATGATAACCGAGACGCTCATACAACCGGCGCGCGCCACTGTTTTCTTTAGCCGCCGCAATCGTCACCCAGCTTACCTGATGTTCCAGCGTTAAGGATTCGGCTTCGTGGATCAGCAAAGTCCCAATGCCCTGGCGACGAAACATTTCCAGCACACGAAAAGAATAAAAATAAGCCTGTTGGCGTCTACCGCTGCCGGTATTGGTTCTTAACTGAATGAAAATATGACCGATAGGGAAGTTGTTGACCACTGCCAGCAGCATCAGGCGATGTCCAGCCTCCTGCTCACGAAAGGTGCGCCGGAACATGTTGCGGAAGTGCCGGTACTGGCCGTACCATTCCAGCTTGGGTAAGTCTTCGGCGGTTGCCAGTCGCAGCGCAACCGGGATGGGAATGGTGACAGTGGTAGGTCGCTCAAGGATTGTCATGACATTCCTGGGCTACTAATGTCTGGAGCAGCCTTTGCTCCTCTGCTGTACTGGTGATTACGTTGTCCAGCCATGCGATCCGCAGTTTTTTGAGAATGACCCCATAACACGGTCCCGGTTTAAGTCCCATTTTTTGCAGATCATGTCCTGTAACAGCAGGCATCACATGACGCCATTTCGTCTGGTACTGCTGGATACGTTGTTGTACTAAAGTATGTTGGGTGACGAACCAGGCAGTCAATAAGGCCATTTCTGTCAGGTTATCCAGATAGGCCACAATCTGACTGGGTGATATACCCGGTTCTCCCAGACCATTGATCTGCTGCACCAGACGGGCGGCATCCATAATGGATTCGGTCATTCTGCGGCCAAACAGCATCCGGTCACAAAAATCGGGCAGATCAGAATAAGGCAGCATACAGGTGATAATATGCCAGTACAGGGCTGCACGATCCGGTCTATCCTCGATCCAGTCCGGCATTTCGCCCCGAACCATCGCCATGAGGTCATTGACCTGATCTGGAATCTGAAAGATCGGGTGAATGGCTTCCAGAACCCCCTGCTGCTGCATCCGCTGGAGCGCCCGCTCCGGTTCGCGTTCCTGAAACAGGAGATCAAACTCGCTGCGCACCCGTTCTCCGGTGGTGCGCCGCAATATGGGCATCGCCGTGTGGATCAGTTCAGCGGTGCGTGCCTCAATCTGAAAATCAAGCCGGCATTCAAAGCGCATCGCCCGCAGAATACGGGTAGGGTCATCCACAAAACTGAGGCTGTGCAGAACACGGATATTCCCTTCGTGCAGATCGGCAAGGCCTCCATAGAAGTCCAGCAGTTGTCCGCTTCTCTCTGTCGGACTAAGCTGGATCGCCAGGGTGTTGATTGTGAAATCCCGTCGTTGCAGATCAAGCTTGATCGAACTTTCGTAGACGGTGGGCAGGGCAGTGGGGTGTTCATAATATTCGTTACGCGCTGTGGCGAAATCGACATGATGAGGCAGCTTTGCGAGGTCGACATCCAGCGCGCCTGCCACACGTTCATCCAGCAGCCACTTGGCTGTACCAAATGGCCTGAAACTGTGTGTTTCACCGCCGCAGCGGGCCTGTAGCTGTTCGGCCAGTTTAATCGCCTGACTTTCCACCACAAAGTCAAGGTCCAGGTTGGCGCGGTTCAGCATCAGATCACGCACGGCCCCGCCCACCATGTACATACTGACATTCATTTCCTGCGCCTGTTCGGCAATATACAGGATTAACCGGGTGACATCTGTCCCCAGCACTTCCTGAAGCCGCTCGTTGGCAATTGCGGGACGCTCGACAGCTTCGGCAGGGTGGGCCACCGCCCAGTGCTTGATAAGGTCTGTCCGCGTGACAATGCCGATGAGTTTGTTCTGTGGGTCCAGCACCGGGATCTGGCCCCAGCCTGATTCGACCATACGCTGTTCCAGGGTATGCACCGAATCGTCGGGCCGCAGAGTTACCTCCCCGGCGGTCATGATTTCGCGCAGGGTCAGATCACCCAGATTGTGTTCGAGCGCATGATCCACTTCGCGCCGGGTGAGCAAACCCACCACGCGCCCATCATCCACGACGGGGTAGCCTTCATGTCCAATTCGGCGCAGCAGTTGGGCAACATCCCTGACTTTTCGGCCGGCTTCGACTGTCTGTACACCAAACGACATTAAATCGGCCACACGAGTGACCGGGTGTACGCTGCTTTGAATGCGATCCCACAGAGTTTGCAGGACCTCCTCAAGCGACAGGTCATA
>CAZKIB010000044.1:6010-7079 GCA_964552425.1 uncultured Anaerolineaceae bacterium
GTGCCCGCCGCCGCCATACTGCCGTGCAATCGCGCCCACATCCAACCCGTCATCGGTTGAGCGACAAACCAGCAGCAGATTGTTGGGCATCTGAACGAGTACGAACAAAGCTGCCGGGTCCAGTACATCGCGCAGGCGGTGGACGACACTGCTGATTTCAGCGATATGTTCATCAATTCTCGCGGTGGCAACGATAATCGTATGTCCGTGAACGACCCGACTCTCGGTGGATTCGACCAGAATCTCAAACAGCTTTTGCTGTTCAGTGGTGAGCGGTGGTGTCAGGAAACGGCGTACAGTGTCCAGAACCGCGTGTTGTTCCAGCAGCCAGGCAGCCGCGCGAATGTCACGTGGCGTGGTCGTGCCATACGAGAGTGACCCGGTATCTTCGTAAATGCCGAGTGCCAGCAGGGTAGCTTCCAGTGTGCTGAGAGATATATTCTGCTGCTGAATCTTTTCGATCAGGATGGTGGTGGCTGCTCCAACTTCGTCGCTCAGGAAGGTTTCGTGGGGTTTCAGGTCATCACGGGTGAAGGGGTGATGATGGTCAATAATTGTGGTGGGAATGTGTTTCTTCAGCCCGCTGAGGGTGGGTGAACGCTGGGTGTCGACCAGAATGATTTCAGATACATCCTTTGCGCTGCGAAATTCGCGTTGCAGGACAAAGGGCAGGCCGCCGCGATAGAGAGTCAGAAAATGATAGACATTGCGGTTGAGCCGGTCTGGCAGGACCGGGTGCGGGAACCCTCGGCCCTGCCGGCCGCGCAGTTTGTGAGCGGCCAGCGAAGCGGCAACCGCATCGAAATCGGCATTCGGGTGAGTGAGAATTATTTTCACGGTGGGGCCGTTTCTTTTGGCGAATGTCTGGATTATAGCGTCAATTTTCGAAGGTGGTTATGGTCGGGTCGCGATGGGCCAGCCCTGTGGAGAATAGGTAATCGCAAGCCCCGGAACCGAACGATAGCTGATGGGTACACTAAACAGGTCGATCAGGATTCCGGCTTCTCCAATCTGATCAACCTGCTCCTGGCGCATTGGGAAAACCGCATTGTGCGTGACGTGGATGGGG
>CAZKIB010000044.1:7089-9432 GCA_964552425.1 uncultured Anaerolineaceae bacterium
CAGATGGGTGGGAAGGTCGTTCTCTGCTGGAATCAGGGTGAGGTTGATCTGATACTGCTGCCAGTAGGATTGCAGCGCGGCTGTCCCGATCAGACTGTCATAGGTCAGACGGAGATCAAAGCCATCCGGCCAGCCTGCGTTCGCCAGTTCAGCCCGCAGGTCACTGATACTGGCAGGGTTATCACCGGATGCCTCGATGCCCGCAAGATCAACCAGTGCCGTGATTGCTGTTGGGTCAATGCTGCGCTGGAGAATATTCGACAGGGCTGGGTCATCCAAAGGGTCGAGCGAATACACAATCACCCCAAAATGAGCGCGCACCGGTGAGGGCGTAGAGTCTGGATCAAGGCCGAAACTGGCGATGATGTCAAACTGGGCGCCGGGTTCTGCGGGGTCTATGGGACCTTCTCGCTTGCAGCAGCGCCAGGTCTTTAACGGAGCCTCTGGTATTAGCCGCGAGCGCATAGCGAATGGGCGCTGTCTCACCGGGTAGGGTGGTTGGCGTGACCGGCGTGGGAATATCGACAGGGAAGGGAGTTGCTTCTGGTTCACAGGCCGTCAGCAGCACAACCAGCGCCAGCAGCGCATAATATCCCCGGTTAGGCTGCATCCGGCAGTATCCAGGGACCTACGACAGCCCGCTGTGCCATGCTGAAGGAGGTTGTGGCGTTGAACAGCGCCAGAACCGAAAACGCGATGGCGGCGCTGCGATCATCGCGTCCCCGCAGCAGCGAAAACAGACCGGGCATAATGACGATCAGGAACGCCATGTACAGATAATACAGTACCAGTCGTTGAGGGCGCAAACCCTGAAGGGTCATCACGACGCCGACAGCGGTGACAGCGCCGGCCAGCCCCGCGCTGATGACGACGGCTCCCCAGAAGCTGCCCGAAATGGACTGATTTTGCACGGCCATATAGGCTGCCCAGACGCCCAGAAGGATGGAGTAGAGAATGTGCATGTTGAACAGAATATAATGCAGGTCATTGAGGTTCATGGGGTGTCCTGTTGTTCGACCAGATACCCGGTTGATTTTTTGTGCTGAAGGTGAACTTTGGGCAGATTGAAATAGAATATGCTGCCTTCACCGGGTTTACTCTGCACGCCAATTTTCCCGCCGTGACTTTCGATGATGGCTTTGGCGACGGCCAGACCCAGGCCACTGCCGCCATAACGACGGGTAGCACTGCCATCAACCTGATAAAATCGCTGGAATATCTTGTTCTGTTCAGACTGCGGCACGCCGATACCATAATCGCGCACGGCCACCTGCACAACCGGCCCTTCGGTATCGCGCACGATCACCTCGATCTGCTTGCCATCTTCACCGAACTTGAGCGCGTTGTCCAGCAGCTTTTCAAAAGCTTCGCCCACTGCTTCCGCGTTCACCATCACCTGGGGGACCAGAGGTGGAAAATGGGTGACAATCTGCAAACCGGCATTGGCGATCCGTCCGCGCTGATTTTCGAGGACCTGTTGAATCAGGCTGATCAAATCGGTGGGCTGCTGGTTAGCTGCCTGTTCATCCTGCCCCTGTGCGGCCACCATATCCTCGACGATGTCAGCGACTTTCTGGCCTTTTTCAGCAATGATTCGCAGGGCATCGCGCTGCTCCTCGTTGAGCGACCCAAAGGCGCCATCCGTAAGCAGTTCGGCGTAGCCCAGCACATGGATAAGCGATGTGCGCAGTTCATGAGAAATATTCTGGATAAACTGCTCTTTCGCCTGGTCTGCATCTTGCAATTCACTGTAGGCGCTTTCGAGGGCTTTGGCGCGGCTTTGCAGAGATTGATACAAACGCGCGTTTTCCATCGCATTGCTGACGACGTTGGCGATGCCCTGCGCTAACCGAATTTCTTCCGGGTCGAATACACGATCCGTAATATCCACCATCGTAACCATACCGATAGCGACGCCGTGCAGCAGCAGCGGGGCAAGCAGCGCGGATTGTGCACCGCGTTTGGTCAGCCATTCATATTCATGAGATTCAGGC
The DNA here is from genome assembly GCA_964552425.1 of uncultured Anaerolineaceae bacterium. Classification (GTDB taxonomy): domain Bacteria; phylum Chloroflexota; class Anaerolineae; order Aggregatilineales; family Phototrophicaceae. The sequence continues at coordinate 9,084 of CAZKIB010000044.1, forward strand.
TCAAGCGCGGAAACCGAAAGATGCTGCGGTGTCCGCATCTCGATGACTTTCTGCATCGTCGGGTATTCGGAAATGGAAAGCCCTGGCCCAACCCGCTGAGTCCATTCTACGAACCCCATTTCACGCAGTACCCGCATCGACTCGTTGCCCGACGACCAACTGCGGATGGATACCCAGCCAGCGGAGGGAATTTCTAGCAGCTTGGATGCCAGATCAGCCAGTACCTGCTGGGTCAGATTGGGCAGGGTGGTATCAGCCGGCAGATTGGCGACCCAATCCTTCACCAGCGCCTCGATTATTTTGATGTGTTTCTCACCAAAACCGCTGCTGTAGACCCCGGAAACAACGA
>CAZKIB010000044.1:9442-27061 GCA_964552425.1 uncultured Anaerolineaceae bacterium
CCCGATGATAGTGTGATGACGCTGAATGGGGCATACCACCAGGCTGGACATGCCCAGTGCTTCCAGATGCTGGCGATCCACAGGGCTGATTTTAGGATCACGCAGCGAGGTAATCAGGGTTTGTTTTGTAAACAGGGCAGTCTGAAAGATTGAACCAGTTTGTATTTCCTGCAACGGTCCTTCCAGCCAGTGGCTGTTGGAGTACTCCGCCAGCGACATGAGCAGGCCCTTGGGGGCGTTCCAGGCCATGATGAGGGATTGGGCGACGCCGAGGTTCCCGGTCAGATTGCGAACCACGTGTTCCAGCACGGAGGATAGATTGAGTGTGGAGGATGCGGCTTCGCTGGCATCCAGCAGCGCGGCCAACTCACCGACACGCCGCTGTGACTGGTCGTACAGGCGGGCGTTAATGATCGATACGGCGGCGGTTCCGGCCATACTTTCGAGCAGGCGCACATCGTTATCATCAAAGACACCTTCGTTCAGTTTGTTGATGACTTCAATGACCCCGATGACTTCATCGGCGTGAATGAGAGGCACGGCAATCAGGGAGCGTGTACTCATACCGGTCTGCTCGTCAACAGCTTTGTAGAAACGCGGGTCTTCATCCGGGTTGATGACCAACTGCGACTGCGCTTCCCGCGCGACCCAACCCGCCAGGCCCTCCCCAAACGGAATGCGCAGGCCGATCAGTTCAGAAGCCCGGTAGCCTACCGCAGCAACGACAATCAGATCAACATCGTTATCGCGATTGACCAGAAAGAGGGATGCTCCCTGTGCCTCGACCACGTGTGTGGCTGAATCGAGAATCTGCTGGAGGACCTCGTGCAAGGACAGATTGGAGGTAATCGCCTGCGCGGCGCGGTTGAGCGCTTGCAGGTGGCCGGTCCGGCGTTCCAGATCATACTCACGCTGCTTTTGTTCGGTCATATCACTCAGGACAATGACCTGGTTATCAAGGCTGTTATTGGGGGTGCGCGACCTCGAAATCAGCACCGGGATCACTTTGCCGGCCTGTGTGATAAGACGCTGGTCGAATTTCATGGTGGTGGCGTGTTCACTGAGCAAACCGCGCATCACGTCCGTGCGATCATCTGGATGGAATAATTCGCCCGATGTGCGACCTTCGAGATAACCAGCCGGATACCCTGTCATGCGCAGCAGCCGGCGGTTGGTAAATTTGATGTAGCCGTGTGCGTCGATCACGACCAGACCGTCACTCATGGTGTCGAGGATCATCTGGCGAAAAGCGCGTTCATTGCGGGCTTCTTCTTCGCGGCGGTGCAGGTCCGCCATCAGGCGGGAATAATCCAGCGCGGTAGCTGCCTGGCTGCCAAACGCGGACAATATCTGATGCGCACGGGGCGTTTCCATATCATGCGGCTGATAGTACCCCAGCACCATCACACCCGCAGTGCGTCCCGCAGCGTTGAGCGGCACAATCGTCAGGTATTGAATGTGGAGCTGCTCGACAGCCCGCAGCAGTGGCAGGTTGGTTTCTGATTCCTGTAGGCGGCGAACGGGCACGTTGATAGCGATCTGTCGGGCGACAAGCGCTTCAATCAAAGGATTTTCGAGATCATCCAGTGAGAATTCCGGGACCGGTCTGGAACCAGCCGCAGTGGCGAGAAAATCCGATTCGCTGCGTGAACTGCTGGTGGTAGTCAGAATTTCACTGATAAGCTGATTACGTTCCTGGTGGAGTGCCAGCAGCCACACCAGCGAACTATCGAGCATCGCCATCGCGGTATGAGCAACCTCTTCGAGCAGACGCTGCACGTCGATCTGTGGATCATTCTCGTTGGCAAAGATGGCTTCTACCCGCATAAGCAAATCCTGAAGGTTGACGGGCTTGGTGACATAATCAATCGCACCGGCGATCATGCCATCTGCGCGGGCATCTCCGGGGTCTTTGGCGGTGACCAGAATAACCGGGATACCGGCGGTTTGTGTCTGAGTCTTCAGTCGCCGGCAGGTTTCGATGCCGTCCATGATGGGCATCATGACATCCAGCAGGATCAGATCAGGTAATTCTGTGGCGGCTACCTGAAGCGCCTGACGCCCATTCGTGGCCCCCAGAGTCTCGAATCCATGCAGTTCCAGCCAACTGGTCAGGAGTTTGAGCGTATCTGGAACATCATCCACAACCAGAATTCGGGGGGGGGCATGTTTATCCATAAAAGGTGTTCTGCCTGCCAATTCTTACGAACTTCACGATATGTATTGTAGTGAACCTAGCTTGCGTGGGCCAATCGCTGCGGCAAGATTCGGGTATGAAAATTCGAATAAATGCGAAACGATCATCCCGCATCGGGAAGCCAATCACAGATGGTGCGGCTTCAGGAGAAAAATACCTGAGTCAGGAGTACCTGCACCAGCCAGATTCCGATGGTCAGATTGACGGTGATGAGCGATTGCACCTGAATAGCCCCACTGATGTCGACTGCCTCACCGCCGCGCATATCGGCTTGAGGCCGGAACAACATGCTGATTGCGATGCTGACCAGCAGCGCCAGACCCAGCCACAGCGGAAAAACCATGCGGATCGCGGCAGCCAGCAGACAGAGCGCCGCAAGTCCCATCGTGACATACATGGCCCGCCGCGCATTGGCTTCACCCAGCAGAATCGCGGTGTTGTATAATCCGGCGGCTTTATCCATCTCAAAATCGCGCAGTTGGTTGTAAAGCTGCCCATAAACAGAGAACAGCGTGACCCCTGCCGCGACGAGCCAGACAATTCCGGGCCGGTGGTCGTAGACAAAATAACCGGCCAGCAGCAGCAGCCCGCTCAGCATCAGCGAATGCGAAACGACATCTGTGACCGGCCAGGCTTTAAGACGTACCGGACGCCAGGAATAAAAATGAGAAAGCAGCAGCGTGGCGACTCCGATCAGGAAAACGGAAAGACCGCCAAACGCATACAGGATCAGGGTGATCGCTGCGACGATCCGGCAGGCGGCATACCCGATGCGTGTGCCGATTTCGCCGCTGGCGATGGGGTTGCGGGCGGCGCGGGCCGGGTCGCGGGCATCATCAGGCGCGTCCTCAATGTCATTAATCATGAAGGCGTAGGCAACCGCCATAATATTTGCCAGCGTGACCACACCGAGATGCCACGTCAATGGGGTATTGTGCGGTTGGGCGGCGAGCAAAGCGCCTAGCACCGTAATGGGAACTACAAACGGGATAAATTCTTTCCAGCGTGTAAGTCTTATCAAGCCGCGCAGTTGGGCTGAAATACGGGAACTGCCCAATTTAATGCCTCCATCATGAGTACCAGATGAGAATGACAACGCAACATCATAACACATATCTCTTACGACTGAAATAAAGAAAGGTTGCGGGCCTTGCCTCTGGCATATTGGAAATTTGCCCTATTGCAGGTATTATGCCACCCCATGAATATCAGACGCCTACTCGCCATCTCTGTCCTTGCCATCAGCGCCTGTTCGCTCACCGGAACTGCCGGTGTACCCCTTTTACCTACCGCAACGACGGTTCGTGTTGTACCCGCGACAGTGGTTCCGACGGTCAATCGCACGGTTGGGCAGGTTCCAACCTTGACACCTGGACCCACCATCACCGCCGCCCCGCTTGAGGATTGCCGGCGGACAGCCGGTATCAGTGGAACCCAGCACATTGTTACGGCGAATCTGAATTACGCGCAGCGTGCGCTGCTGGTTCAGCAAACCCTGCGATACATTAACCGTACCAATGATCCGCTCAATCAGATTGTGATGAGTGTGGAGGCCAATCAGTGGCCGGGCGCTTTTCGTCTGAATGACCTGATTGTTGAAATGGAGCCGGCGGGATATGACCTGACCGGAAGGCGCCTGGTCGTGGAACTTCCGCAGGTTCTGGAACCGGGGTGTGGTCTGGAACTTCGCCTGAACTTTCAGCTCACGGTTCCCCAGATTGGTGAAGGTATTGCGGGGTATCGCGGGTTTTTGGGTCACAGCCCCCGCCAGATCAATCTTGGAAACTGGCTGCCTGTAATTGCGCCGCGTCTTGATGGCGAATGGGCTTTTCGTGAGGCGGTGCTGATCGGTGAACAAACTGTCCTGGACATGGCGGACTGGGATGTCACCATCAATGTATCCAGCGGGCCGGATGCACTGGAAATTGCCGGGCCAGGCGAAGTCACCCGCACCGGTGAACGCACCTGGCAGTTCATTGTGCATCATGCGCGTGATTTTACCCTGAGTCTCAGCGAGGAATTTCGCGTCAGCCGGGCTGAAACTGCTTCTGGTATTGTCGTGGAGTTATATGCTTTTGACGACGCTCAGGTTACAACCGACACTGGCGTGGTGGTCGACAGTGCGGCGCACGCTCTGGACGTGGCGGTCAAGAGCCTTGCCATGTTCGAGGACCTGTACGGCCCTTATGAGCAGCGTCGCCTGGCTGTGGTGGAGGGCGACTTCCCCGATGGGATGGAATTCAGCGGTCTGGTGTTCGTGAGTCGGGATTGGTTTACCCGCTTTACGGGCGATCCGGCAGCCTATCTGACGATTATTACAGTCCATGAAGTGGCCCATCAGTGGTGGTATGCCGCAGTGGGCAGCGATCAGGCCCTGACCCCCTGGCTGGATGAGGCGCTGGCGACGTACAGTGAAGTGGTCTTTATTGAGGAATATTACCCGGACCTGAAGGACTGGTGGTGGGACTGGCGGGTCAACAATTATGCTCCCTCAGGTTTTGTCGACAGCAGTGTCTATCAGTTTTCATCCATCCGCGAATACATTAACACGGTCTACCTGCTTGGCGCGCGGATGCTGGATGACCTGCGGACTGACCTGGGTACAGACGTTTTTTTTGAGGTTTTGCGCCGCTACTATGAAAGTGGCAGGGGGCGGGTAGTTTCCAGCAGTGTGTTCTGGTCCGCCTTAACCCCGGAGGAGCAGGCCGCCACGCTGCTTACACGCCAGCGGTATCTGCGGCTGCAAACCGGCATTGATTCCGACGATGCGAATTAACGTAAAGACGGTATAATTTTCTCATATCCATAGGCACAGGTACCCTGAATGAAATTCACTTCAGCGGAAATCGCACAATTCCAGCAGCAGGGTTATGTCGCGGTGCCGGATTTCTGGACCACGCATGAAGTTCAGGCCATGCAGAAAGAGCTTGAACGCCTGAAGCGTGAGGGCAAACTGCGTAACGTAGCGACGGATGGGGACGGCAAGACCCATTCCAGCACCAGCGCAAACCTGCAATTGTGCCCCATGTACCCGCACAGTACCTTTTTCCGCGCGATGCCCTTTGCGGATAAAGTGGTCGAGGCAGTAGGCCAGCTTATCGGGGACCCGGTTGTGCTGCATCTGGATCAGGTCTTTCTGAAACCGGGAATGCACGGGGCCGGGACCAACTGGCATCAGGACAATGCTTATTTCATGATTGACGACCCGCTGAAGGGAACCGCGATATGGACCGCGGTTCATGAGGCCACCGTTGCCAATGGCACGATCCATGTCATTCCCGGCAGTTTTCGTGAAGCCTATGAACACAGCCGTGATCCGTTTAGCGATCATCATATCCGCTGTTATCCACCAGACGATCTGGGTGTGCCCATCGAACTGCCCGCTGGCGGGGTGGCGTTTTTTGCCTATGGGGTGGCCCACTGCACAAAAGCCAACACAACACCCAGAGAACGGGCGGGTATCGCGCATCATTTCATTCATGGCTCGGTTAACGGTCATGCGCGCAGCGGTTTTGAAGTGAGCAAACGACCGCATCTGTCCGGGCCTGAAGCGACAGGCGGTGTCCGTGAACATGGTGTCCAGATTACCGGGACCTGGGAACAGGAAGTCGGTCAGGTTTTGCAGACCGTCGAGTAGGCGATTTTTCTGATATTGACGAGGATAAGTTCGGAAATTGATTAATCACAGGCAGGCGGCGGTGATGACAACCGAAATGCGCGACATGCAGTATAAACAGGTTCTGACGCTTCGGCAGCATCTGGCGCTGCCCGGCGAAAAGAGCCGGCACGCGGCCATCTGTCTGGCACATCTTGTGAAGCCGGGTAATTCGCTGGTCGGCGGCGAGGCGCTTGATGCGCTTTTGGATACGCTGCGGTCAGATACTTCAGTACAGGCTCGCATGAGAGCTGCCTGGGCGCTGGGCGGGCTGGCAGGTTCGGTGTCCGCCTATGATCTGGGAGAACGGATCGTTCCGGCACTGATCGGTGCGCTGCAACTATATGATACAGGTAAACCGGATGTGATGGTCGCGGGACAGGCTTATCACAGTCTGCTGTATATTGGCACGCCGGATGCGGTTGCGGCAACCGAAGCGTATCGCGCCAAAGTGATCGCCGCGAAACGGATTGAACTGTAACGAATCGCTAAGTGTTGGCGACGAAACGAAAGCCAATGGTGCTGTGAAAGCTGTTCGGGTCCAGGTAATAACGAAAAGTAATTTCGGAACGCTGGTAAGGGCTGATAAATGATCCCCCATGAACCAGCCGTTTTTCGACAGTGACCTGTTCAGGATTTTCTGTCGGCTCCGTGTTTTTGTCCAGACACCACTCCCAGACATTCCCCGAAAGATCCCATACGCCAAAGGGACTTACGCCGCCTTCATAACGCATGACCAGGGTGGTCATCTTGATTTCGCTTTCTCGCGTGTTGGCGTTCAGCTTGTCAAAGGTACTGCCCCAGGGGAATGTACGTTTATCATCACCCTGAGCGGCGCGCACCCATTGAATGTCGTTTGGCAGGCTGATCTTTTGACCAAGCTTGACACTGAGCCAGTTGCAGAAGGCCATAGCGTCGTACCAGTTCACCCGTTCGCGCGGACGCTCATCCCCTTTGAATGTGGGAAGCTGAGCTTCTGGATTACGGGCGCGCCACTGCTGGGCTTCTGGCGAAAACTGCCACCATTTCTTATTGGCGTATCCCATTGGGTCTTCGAGAAACACCCGATACTGGGCATTTGTCACCGGATAACGGCTCATCCTGAATGCTTTGACTTCGACCTGTTCCGGTTGGGAATGCCCATTCTGACCGCGCTGGTGAACTTCTAGCTTTCCGGAAGGAATTTCACACCACTCCAGCAGCGGAAGTTTGAATTCGGGCGTTCTGGGTTTATCCGGCACAATCACGATTGAGGAGGAGGGCTGCGGACTTCCAGAAGCGCACAGGGCACTCAGGTTATCCGGGTCGTAGTCCGGGTAATGTTTTTTAAAAGCCTGAAACGCTTCACACCCTAACCTGTGGGTGCGGTCAAATTTGACAAGGTCCACAATCTGCTCATATTCACGTGACGCCTCGCGCAGGAAAGTCTGGCGCTGTAACCCGGCTTCCGCTTCTGCCAGCACCGCGTCAATATTGATAAAACGGGAACTGTGCCCACTGGCCTGTGCCCGTTTCAGCAAAAAAACGGCCTGATCAAACTGACCTTTTGCCATCGCGGCGGTTGCGGCGCTGATGGCAGATACCGGGTTGATACCTGGCGGAGTCATGGTTTCGGCGGTAAGAGCAGCGACAGGCGCTGGTTTGGCGGCGCGTTCATGTTCCGCCAGATAGATCGAATTCAGCAGTGTTTTGACCGTATCGGCCGTCATGCCTGTGCTGAAGTCCACGTACTGCACATCACGCAGGGCTTCGGGAACAGACGTGTCTTTATGAATGAGGACTGGAAAGATGTAGCGGTCAAGATGACGCGCCAGTTCGAACTCTTTTTTGCAGTAATCCGATGCCACTGACTCCGGTGATAACAGGTAGACAAAACCCTCGCACCAATCCAGACGGCGCAGGATTTCCTTCCACCAGTTTTGCCCGGCGTGCAGGCGCTGGTCGTACCACGTATCATGAACATCAAGTGTGTTGACAATCTGGATGCAGTAGGGCTTGTCAACACGCGCATAACTGATAAATAGTTTCATGGGATGTCACCGTTTTGCATTTGAAGTCAGTTACGTTGTTGAATGAAGGCCACATTGAGATGTTTAGCAGTATCAGGGTATCTTGGCCGGAGATCAACAGCATTCCAAGACTAAAACAGGTCAGGTGACTCTACAATGCTACCAGAAGTTTTCACTCGATTCCCCCCACATAAAAAATTATTTCGTTATTGTAATCATAAGTGCGCCAATCGCCAACTGTTCCCACAAAATTTGTGGGGAAAATTGGGGGAATCTTAGGAATTCGCACTTAGAATTGTCAACTCTGTTTCACGCGCCTGGAATTCCATAGCGCGACTGCCTTTTGAGCATCCTGGGTATTAATGCGCCGCAGGGCAGCGGCCGCCAGGTCACATATTTTTTGCTCTTCCCAATAGGGGCCTTCACAGTCTTCCAGACGTTCAATCAGGACCGGCACAGCGTCTTCGTTCCCTACTTCGATCAGAGCCTGCGCGGCTGCCCAGCGGACATGACTGTCTTCATCCTGGACCGCGCCAACCAACACCCTGACGACAGATCCGTCCGCAATATGACCGAGCGAAACCGTAGCTGCCAGCCGCACCAGAGCCTCTTTGTCGTGCAGAGCCTTGCTCAGATGGGGCAAAGCAGTCGTGTCCCCCAACCGCCCCAGAGCTTCAGCCGCCGCCTCACGAACCGTGCTGTTCGGATCATTTAACAATCGGGTAATGGGAGTTGTCGCGGACTTGTCGCCGATTTCCAGCAGTGCGCGTGTCACGGCGATGCGTACCATCCAATTGTTGTCGCGCAGGGTGTTGATGAGCGCTGGCACAGCTTCGGGGTCGCCGATCCATGCCAGAGCCTCGGCCCCGGCCCAGCGAACAACCCAATCGGCATCCTTCAGCATCGTGCTTAGCTGTTCGCGGATGTGCGAGTCGCGTGTGCCATGAAGGGTTCGTGCGTATTCTCGCAGCGCTTTGGCCGCATCTTCGCGCTGGCCCCAGGCACTTCGATGCAGGGCGTCCAGAAGTTCCGTCAGGATTTCACGATGTTTTTCTGTAGCTGCCGGCGGTGTGACAGTTCCCGGAATGACAGGCTGTACTTTCTGATCGGCTGCTGGAACGACAGCCGTTTCGGGATTAGTTCGATCCTGCGGGGCAGAAAGGATGCCCAGCACACGCGCTGCCAGTTCGCTGATGGGTTCACCGTTTGGCGGGATGCTGGCCGTGCTGGCAATGAGCGGCATCAGATGCGGGATAGCACTCCCATCTCCGATTTCGCCCAGCAGCTCAATCACACGAGCCTGAATCCTGATATCTTCGTCCGTCAGCATCCCCGCCAGCGCAGGTACTGCTGGTTTGCCGGTATCGCGCAGTTTATCGCAGACGACTTCGACAATGGTCTGGTCGTCGTCATGCAGCGCGTACACCAGACTTTTCAAAGATGCGCTGTCCCCCAGAGCCGCCAGCGTTTCAACAGCCGCCAGCCGTACCTGGGGCGCGGGATCGGCCAATGCGCTGCGCAGGACGACTGCCGTTTGATCGGACGGTGAACGATCTTTCAGGGCCAGCACACCGGCACGCCGGGCCGCCCATTCCGGTTCCTTCGACCCTCCGGCGGTCTCAGAAATGGCTGGTTCGTGTTCGTCTGGCTGGCGTGTAATGCGTTTTAACCGATTTTTTGCTTGATCTGCCGACGTTTTGGGAGTCAGGTTCTTGTGTTTAGGAGTCAACTGTACGCCATCCTTCTGCCACTGTTCAAGAACAATGCGCGTATCCGGGGAATCAATCGTCGAAAGTACCCGCGCTGCAATATCACAAATACGTTTGCGGCTCCATCTGATTCTGGTCTGATCTGCCAGACATTCGATCAAACGCTCTACTACAGCGCCTGAGTATCGACCACGCAGCGCATCAATGGCGGCTCCACGTACCTCGGCACTGGCGCTGTGGGTTGCCTCCAGCAGGGCAGTCGTCACCGTGAGGTCATCACTATCTTTGAGTGCATCAATCACCAGAGGGCGCACATCTTCCTCAGCACTGTCCAGGGCGCCAATGAGAGCCGGAAAGGCGGGCTTGCCAATGGCGGAAAGCGACTGAGCAGCCGCTTTTCGCACGCGCCAGTTGGAGTGGCTAAGGGTTTCCATCAGCCAGGGGATCGCAGCCTGATCCCTGATCTCGCCCAGCGCGATAGCCGCTTCTGTCGCCACGAGGTTGTCTTCGTCATAGAGAACCTGCACTAATCCTGGAACAGCAGCCACATCGCGTACCCGGCCCAGCGCCCAGGCAGCGCCCCGCCGGAGCTTCCAGTTATCACTTTGCAGCAGCTTCAACAGGGTTGGCAATGCGCCAGGACCCAGGTGACGCACAGCCATGTCGGCGGCGTCCTGAATGTCGTGTTCGAGTTCCCAGAGTACATCCGTCAGGCCGGCAAGCAGCGGCAAATCAATGTCCTGAAGCGTGAGGGTGGCAGCCCCGCGCACATCCCACGCGCCGTCGCGCATGGCTTCCAGCAGGATCGGCGCTGCCAGTTCCTGATTGATGCGCGCCAGGATGCTTGCGGTAGCCACACGGGCGTCATTTTCAGGTGTGTTGGCGATCTGGATCAGTTTGCCGATGATCGGTTCAATAGTGCGCTCAGAGGCATTTGCGCCCCCACCGATACATTCCAGCGCCAGGAAGGGATTGTAATTGGCAATCTCAAGGAGCAGGTCATCAGGATTGGAAGTCAGTCCCGCGTACATGATAATCGCCTGATCCCACCGGCCTGGCACATACTGCCCACCTGTTGAGATCATCGGAAGCGACAGATAGGCTGAAAAGCCTCTGCGAACCAGAGCAATTGCCCCGAAATAATCCTGAAATTTCTGCTGCGCGAAACGTATATTCCCGGCGCGAAACTCGATCAGATGAATTTTCCGGGCAATTTCGAGCAGCGTTTCACTGCCCATCTGCTCAATGGCATAGCTGTGTGGCACATACACACTGGCGTCATTCTCGATAAGCGCGTGTGCCAGATCAGCCAAGGCAGTTTCCAGGTCTTCAAAGGTGGTCTGCGGAATGCCGGGTTGATGGTGTTCGCGTGCCCATATCTCTGCGACCAGGCGCTGCATGAGCAGACCGAGATTATCGGGCAGATCACCGTGCGCAGAACTCTTATGAGCCAGGATCATTCCGCTGAGGAGGAAGGGATCACGCGCCAGTTGATACAGGTGTTGTTTATGGCGTTCGTCCCACGAATTACGCGGCAGAATACGTGTGAGAAAGATTTGCCCAAGTTCCTCACCCAGATAATTCACCACAAAACGCTCAATCTGCCCGCGATCCATAAAGCCCATATGGACAATTGGCAGACCGAGATCCATGCCAAAGGCATATTCAGTAAACCGGCAGGTCACAATGACACGTTGAGGCGCATGTTCGGAATGCAGCCAGTCTCGGAGCATCTGGACTTTCTCAAGTCGTGATCCGCCCATTTCGCTCAAACCGTCAATATACAGGCTGATCTGCCCACGTCCCATCAATTTGATCGGATCGGTGTCCAGCGACCACATCCTGCGGACAAAATCTTCAAAGCTGATTTCATCCTCCCAATCGACCAGATTGAGAAGCAGTGGCATGGGGGTGTCTGAGGATGAGGTTTGAAAAGCCGAGATGGTTTCGAGAATAAGCCTGCGCAGCGCACTCGTCTTGCCGATGCCAGGTTCGCCGGCCAGCACAATGCGAGGGTGCTTCTCAAGGAGGTCATCAATTTTCTTGAAAATACGTTTGCGGTAGGCCCACAGATGATTGATGGGTGTGGATTGCAGCAGGGTAAGGGTGGTGTGCCCGGACCAGAATTTGAGAGAGTGCGGTTCAGGCCGAATTAAGTCGCGACTCAGCCATTTATCGGCTTCTGTCGATAATTCGAGGTACTCGGTCAACCCGCGCTGGGTTTCGATTTCTGCTGTCAGATTTGTCAGATACTGCGTTTGCGGATCAGGGATGACACTGATCTGCGCCGCAAATTTCTCTTTAAGAATATCGACCAGTCGGCTTAGCTGTTTGCGATAGACACTTTCATCCTGCCAGGCGCTGAAGTCAATATACTGCTGTCGTTCAATTTCCAGCGGCCAGTCTGATTCAGCAATCGAACCCAACAGAACCGGGAACACCGGTCTGCCAAGCCTGTCCGCGCGTGCAAGTTCACGCTGGCAATATTTGGACGACACATAAGCAGGGCTGAGAACGGAGATGAGGGCCGCGCAACTGTATACCGCGCCTTCCAGTGATTTGCGCCAGTCATCTCCGGGGTTGATATCCATCCGGTCCATCCAGAGGTTGACACCAGCGTTTTTAAGGTCGGCGGCGAGTTTGAGAGCAAAATCAGCCTCGCTGTTGCGATAGCTTAAAAAGATGTGGCGACTCTCACTCACCAGAGACTCCAATCAATAGTTGCTGAATCCTGAAGCTCACTAATTACATGATCACCACATTCATTATAACAAACATTACAGGAAACCGCATTGTTTTCATTCAGAATTACAATTTTGTAACGCCCGTATCAGAATTTGATGCAATCCATTACGGTCTGGAAGCAGTGCAGGTTTTATGTGTTTCGCAGTTTCGGACGGTACTGTACAGCTTCCGCAATATGTGGAGTTTCGATCTGGATGCTGCCGGCAAGGTCGGCAATGGTTCGGCTCAGTTTGAGTACCCGGTGATAGGCCCGCGCGCTGAGCTGCATTCGCCGGACCGACAGATCAAGCAGCTGCTTTGCTTCGGAAGCCAATGTACAGAACTTTTGAATATCACTGACTTTCATGTCACCGTTCGCATACAGGCCGCGAACGGCGGAAAATCTTTCCTGCTGCCGTGTTCTGGCCTGTTCAACCCGTTCGCGAATTGTGTCAGACGACTCGGCCTGTGTATTGCCCAGAAGTTTATCGTAGTCCACGCGGGGCACATCCACATGAATATCAATGCGATCTAACAGCGGCCCGGAAAGCTTGCTCTGATAACGGGCGATCATGGAGGGTGTACACGAACACGGTTTGGCAGGGTCCCCAAAGTAGCCGCATGGACAAGGGTTCATTGCCATCAGCAGCATGAAATTTGCAGGGAAGGTGAGGCTGCCTTTGGCTCGCGAAATCGTCACGATTTTGTCTTCGATTGGCTGACGCAGCACTTCGAGTGTTTTGGGATTATGCTCAGTGCATTCGTCGAGGAAAAGGATTCCCCGGTGGGAGAGTGTCACTTCGCCTGGTTTGGGAATGGAACCACCGCCAATCAGACCTGCGGTGCTGATGGTATGATGCGGGGCGCGAAAAGGACGCCTTTGCATGAGTGGATGATCGCCCTTGAGCAAATCGGCCACCGAGTAGATGCGCGTCACTTCAAGCGCTTCATCAACTGTCAGTCGGGGCAGGATGCCGGGCATGGCGCGTGCGAGCAGCGTCTTGCCCGTGCCCGGTGGTCCACTCAGCAGGACATTATGAGCGCCGCCCGCCGCAATTTCCAGCGCTCGTTTAACATGCTCCTGGCCTTTGATGTCTGCGAAATCGACGTGACCGCCTGCGGAATCTGTTTCCTGATCGCTTGCATTTATTTTGGGTCTGTAAGGCGCAATAGGATTCAACCCATACAGATGCTCAACCAGTTCTGCCAGCGATACAACCGGGATCACCTCAATGCCTTCGACCAGCGCAGCCTGCGAAGCATCGTCCGCAGCGACATACACTTTTTCATAGCCCTGCTGGAAGGCGGTATAGGTCATGGGCATCACGCCTCTGACATGGCGGATACTGCCATCAAGCGATAGTTCTCCGATAAACAGCGCTCTTTCGACAGACCGGAGCGGAACCTGATCGGTGGCGGCCAGCACACCGACAGCAATCGCCAGGTCATAGGCGGTGCTGTGCTTGGGAATATCGGCTGGTGACAGGTTCACGAGATAGCCTTTGTTCGGGAAACTGAGACCGCTGTTTTTGATGGCCGTGCGTACCCGTTCGCGACTTTCCTTGACCGCATTGTCTGGCAGCCCAACAATGGAGAAGATGGGAATTTGCGCACGTGGGTTAAAGTCGGTCTGGACTTCGACGATGCAGCCGTCGAGACCAATGATTGCACAGGCGTGAATGATTGCCAGCATGAACGACCCCTGTAGAAACCCCAACCACTACCTCAGTATAAATCGGTGTGAAAGTAACACCAAACAAATGCGCCAGGAGTTGGTGATTTGTGACTTTCGTAGAAAATTTGATGTTGCGGTACAATCATATTTTGACAGAAATTGATCAGAAAGTGTCAGATATGGTCACAAATGGATCAGGACGCTGAAGATCAATCGCAAGACTCCTTATTTATTTTCGAGCAATTAGGAGAAAACCATGGGCACAAGTATCTCAAGACGGAAGTTTCTGAAGTCTTCGGCAGCCCTCGCAGCGGCGGCGGCTGGAAGCCAATTCCTGCCCTGGATTGCATCTGCACAGGAAGGTCTGCCCTTCGAAGTCGCGCCAGAAGCCGTGAACCCACTGGGCCTGGAAGCAGGCACAACAGTAGAGGGTGTATTTTTTGAGGGTGGTTTTGGCCGCTCCTACATTGATAATGCTGCCGACATTTTCCGGGCACTGCACCCGGAGAACGAAATGACAGTGGAAGGCATTCAGCGGGTTCAGGAAGTGCTGCAACCGCGTTTCATCGGTGGCAACCCACCTGATGTGATCGATAACAGCGGCGCGGGGAATATCCCGATGGATGCCCTCGTGGCCGACGATCAACTGGCTGATCTCGCTCCGTTGATGAACGCACCGGCGCTGGACTCACCGGGAATGACCTTCGCTGAAACCCTGTTTCCCGGCTCGCAGGATGTGGGTGTTTTTAACGGCAAACAGCTTGTGCTGAATATTGCCTTCACCGTATCGGGCGTGTGGCACAGCCAATCGTTGTTTGAAGAAAAAGGCTGGACTTATCCCCAGACCTGGGACGAAATGCTGGCGGTCTGCGAAGCCATCAAGACCGATGGGACCAGCCCCTGGACTTATCAGGGCCGCTATCCGCAGTATATGGTCTTTGGCGTGTTTATGCCGCTGGTGTACAAAGTCGGCGGTATCGAAGCCCTGACTGCGCTTGATAACCTCGAAGACGGCGCGTGGACATCCGAACCGGTCCTCCAGGCTGCGACGATGATCCATCAACTGGCGGCTAACGAATACATCATGCCCGGCACGGAAGGTCTGACTCATACCGAATCTCAGGCAGAATGGCTGCAAGGGAACGCGGTGTTTATCCCCTGCGGTACATGGCTGGAAAATGAGATGCGTGAACTGACCCCCGAAGGCTTCAACATGGTCATTCAGCCGGTTCCAGGGCCAACCGCAGATAATTTCTCGTCCATTCTGGCTTGGCCGGGTGAACCCTACATTGTGCCAAAGAACGCCGCGAATGTGGTCGGTGGCATGGAGTTTATGCGCTGTATGCTGTCAAAGGCCAATGCGCAGTTCTTTGCTAAAGAGATCAGCGCGATTATGCCCGTTTTCGGTGGCAGTGAAGGTATTGAACTGAGTACCGCGCTGCAATCTGCCCTGAGCGCAGCCGAAGCTGCTGGCGATGGGTTGTTCAACTACTTCTGGAAGGATTGGTACACCCCGCTGAATGATACCACTCGCGATGCGATGGGTGAACTTCTGACCAATCGGATCACCCCGGAACAGTTTGTTGAAACCGTTCAGGAAATCGCGGACGAGATTAAGGCGGACGATGATATTCCGAAGTACACCCGTTCATAATGGGGTGTTAAACGTTTTCAGAAAGTAGTCAGAATCCCGTGACGCCGAACACACGCGCCGGCGTCACGGCCTTTTTCGGCCATTATCCCCGGATCATATCCACATCGTTGGTTTGACCAACTGACGAACAGGAATCTGAGGTGAACGCATGACGAAGCCCAAGTACCAGATTATCATTCCATTTTTGCTTCCAGCCCTCGTGCTTTATGCGGTATTTGTGTTGTATCCCTACATTCAGGCCATCTATATCAGCCTGACCAAGTGGCGTGGACTGACTCCCAACCCTGAATTTATCGGCCTTGAGAACTTTCAGGATTTGCTCACAGATGACCTGTTCTGGAACGCGCTCTCGCACAACCTCATCTATCTGGTGTTTATTCCAGCGATTACGATCTCCATCGCTTTGTATCTGGCTTTCCTGCTGACACATGGTAAGGCACGCTTCAGCCGTTTTTATCGGGTGACATTCTTTTTCCCCCAGGTCATGTCACTGGTTGCCATTGGCGTGTTGTGGAGTTTTGTTTATCACCCGACGATCGGTATTCTGAGCAGCATCGCCCAGGCTTTAGGCTCACAGGAGCCGATTGCCTGGTTAGGCAATCCCGATCTGGCACTGGCGGCGGTTGGGGCGGTGGTCGTCTGGCAGGCGGTTGGGTTCTATATGGTGCTGTTTATCGCCGGCATGGAGTCCATCCCAGTTACTTATTACGAAGCAGCGACGATTGACGGCGCAAGTCGCTGGGATCTGTTCTGGAGAATAACACTGCCGATGCTGTGGGACACCATCCGTACCGCGATGGTCTTTCTGGCAATTGGCGCGATTGATATGTTCGCCATTACCCAGACGATGACCGAAGGTGGCCCCAATCGCTCAACAGATGTCCTGGCAACTTACGTGTATGACCGGGCCTTTCTCAAGAGCAATTTTGGATACGCTACTGCGGTTGCGGTCGCAATGTTCGCCATAGCGTTTGTTTTGTCTCTCCTGACGATGCGGGCAACCCAACGCGAGAGTTTGGAGTATTAACATGGCCGAAGTAACCAATATTCAGCAGATTAACCGTTCTCAATATCGTACCCGTTCTCAACCCCGCCAACTGGCGGCTCAATCGGTCATCAATATCAGTCTGGTTGCCTGGGCCGTAATTGTCATTTTCCCGATGATCTGGCTGGTTTACAGTTCATTCAAAACCGATCAGGAAATATTCTTCGATCCCTGGGGGCTTCCACAGTCACTCCAGTGGGCCAACTTTGAACGGGCCTGGGTCGAGGTCCATATCGGACAGTATTTTATCAACAGTATGAAGGTCGTCATACCCAGCCTGGTCCTGACGCTGCTGGTTTCGGCAATGGCTTCCTATGTGCTGGCCCGCTTCCAGTTTCCTGGAAATCGGGTGATCTTTTACCTGTTCCTCGCCGGACTGCTGTTCCCGATCTTCATGGCACTGGTTCCGCTGTTTTTCCTGGCAAGGGACCTGGGTTTGCTGAATACCTTTCACGGCCTGATTCTAGTATATACGGCCTATTCACTGCCGTTTACTATTTTCTTTCTGACCGGGTTTTTCAAAACCCTGCCCTCCGAACTGCATGAATCCGCCCTGATTGATGGCGCGAATGAATATCAGGTTTTCTTCCGGGTCATGCTGCCGCTGGCTCAGCCCGGTCTGGTCACGATGGCAATTTTTAACTTTCTGGGGATGTGGAACCAGTTTATTCTGCCGCTGGTGCTGATGTCAGACCGGGAAAGTTACGTGCTGCCGCAGGGTCTGTCCTTCATGCTGCACCAGCAGTATTATCAGAATGACTGGAGCGCGTTGTTTGCGGCGGTCACGATCATCATGATCCCTACCGTGCTGGTGTATGCGATTTTTCAGGATCGTATCCAGAAGGGTGTCACCGTCGGCGCGCTCAAAGGTTAGCCCAGTCGTATAGTCAGGTTCTGAGGGAACAGAAAGAGACCATTCCACAAAATGGTTGGTTTCTTTTCGTGTGGGTT
>CAZKIB010000044.1:27071-30644 GCA_964552425.1 uncultured Anaerolineaceae bacterium
GCAGGGATAGAATGAAAAACGGCAAAGGGAGAATCGTTTCTGCGCCTTTTTAACTATCCTTTTTGAGGAGAATCAAAATGACTTTTAATGGCCTGAACATGCACCTGGGCAGTCTGTCGCTGCTGTCGAATGCGCAGACCCGTTCGATCAGCGCGGAAAATTTCAAGGGCGAAAAGGGCATGGGTGGTATGGCAACTGAGGGTACGGGTGCGGATGCGGCCCGTGACCTGGGCCAGACATGGAAGGTATCACCCAGTATTCACATTCAGCCCAGACAACTGGTGACGCTGGCGGAAATTGACGGCCCCGGCGCGATCCAGCAGATCTGGCTGACAGTGCATCCACAGCACTGGCGCAGGTTGATTTTCCGGTTTTATTGGGATGGCGAAGAAACCCCTTCTGTCGAAGTGCCTATCGGTGACTTTTTCTGCAACGGCTGGGGCGTGCGCTGCAATATCGTCTCGCTGCCGGTGGCGGTGAACCCTGCCGGTGGTTTTAACTGTTATTGGGAAATGCCGTTCCGCAAGAGCGCCCGCATCACGATTGAAAATATCGCCGATGAGGAAATTCGCGGCTTTTATTACCAGATCAACTATACCCTGACGGATGTGCCCGACCACGCAGCTTATTTCCATGCTCAGTGGCGGCGCAGCAACCCGCTGCCGTACAAGACCGATCATGCCCTGGTGGATGGCATCAAGGGGCAGGGGCAGTATGTCGGCACGTACATCGCCTGGGGTGTGAACAACAACGGCTGGTGGGGCGAAGGTGAAATCAAGTTCTTTATGGATGGTGACAAGGAATACCCGACCATCTGTGGCACAGGGACCGAGGATTATTTTGGCGGGGCGTGGAACTTTGAGCATCCCAAGGGGGAATATGGCGTGTTTTCGTCGCCGTACAGCGGCCTGCCACAGGTGATTAAACCCGACGGTTTGTACCAGAGCCAGCAGCGTTTTGGCATGTATCGCTGGCATATCATGGACCCGATTCGGTTCCAGCAGGATTTGCGGGTGACGATTCAGGCTCTGGGCTGGCGCAGCGGCAGGCGTTACCTGCCGATGCAGGATGATATTGCTTCAACAGTGTTCTGGTATCAGACCGAACCCCACGCACCTTATCCGGCTCTGCCTGACGCAGACGGGCTTGAAGTCATTTAAGACACTCATCAGTCAGGGGCGATCTTTAGCACGCCTGATCGCCCCTCAACCACAGTTGTGTTTCAGCTATGATGGCGTAACTTCTCAGCGCGACCCGGATGTAAGCAGGATTTCCTGTTTGTAGGCAATTCGTCCGGCGATCCAGTCGATGATGGTGTTCAGACCCTGACCGCCGCGCAGGTCCGTCATCACGAACGGCGCATCCCCGCGCATTTTGAGAGTGTCATTTTGCATGACATCCAGACTGGCTCCCACATAAGGGGCGAGGTCAATCTTGTTGATGATGAGCAGGTCCGAGTGCATGATCCCTGGCCCACCTTTGCGAGGAATTTTCTCGCCACCGGCCACGTCGATAATGTAGAACTCCACTTCGACCAGTTCAGGGCTGAAACAGGCTGCCAGGTTATCGCCCCCGCTTTCAAGAAATATCATATCGAGATCGCCTTCAAACCGCTGAAGTACGGTGTCAATGGCTTCGAGATTGGCGGACACATCATCCCGGATGGCGGTGTGCGGACAGCCGCCAGTTTCGACGCCGAGGATGCGTTCGTTCGGCAGCGCGCTGGCCCGCATCAGAATCTGCGCATCTTCACGGGTGTAAATATCGTTGGTAATGACCGCGATCTTGTAGTGGCTGGACATGGCTTTGCAGAGCTTTTCAATGAGGGTGGTTTTGCCGGCCCCAACCGGACCGCCGATGCCAATCACCAGCGGCTTGACCGGTTGGAGCGGTTTGCGGATAAGAGGCGTCACATATTCTGCCCGGATCATGAAAGATAATCTCCTTTAGCTGGTGAACAGACGGCGGAACAGATACTCATGCTGCATGGTGTGAATTTCGAGCGCCGGGGCGAATGATTGCAGCTCATCCGGGCTGCCTGCCAGCGCGATGTCTGCGGCCTGCTGCATAGCGGGGATAAGGCTGTGCAGAAGCTGCTGTGCGCGGGTCTGCCCGATGGCCGTCAGCTTAAGCGCAGCGGATACCTGCCCGGCGGCTAATCCATAAGCGTATGCCAGTAGCGCGGTTTGCGCATCCATCTTCAGGCTGGCATACAGAATCCCATGCGCCAGTGCATGATGTCCGGCGCATTGACCGGAACCGACAGCCTGCTGGTAGCGGGCGAGTACAGGGTCATTCAGCAGCGCCTGACTGTTCCGCAACAACTGACGTCCGATCTTTGTGCTGGCTTCACGGCCTTCGCGTGCCACTTTCATGGCAGTTAAGCGCTCATCCAGTTCATAGAGCTTGTCTATATCCGCCGCGTGATAGGCGATCATCGCGCCGCGCACCGCGACCATATCTGAACGCGCCGCGCCATAGAGCAATCGTGTGGTAATGAGTTCCCGCAGGCTGTCGGCATCCTGAATACCCCGCTGCACATAACTTTCCAGACCACTGGAATGCGTGAATGCCCCGGTTGGAAAGAGCGAGTCGCTGAATTGCAGCAGGGCCAGTACCTGCGCGGGGGTGAGATTGCCAGTCATGGGCTGCCTCAGAACAGAAAGTAGCGCTGGGTCATCGGCAGGGATTGGGCCGGTTCGCACGTGATAATCTCGCCATCGACACGCACCTCATAGGTTTCCGGGTCGACTTCGATCTTTGGCAGAAAATCGTTATGCACCATATCTTTTTTACCGATAGTGCGGCAGTTTTTCGCTACCTCAATTTGTTTGTGAAGGCCGAGTTGTTCCTGAACCCCGGCTTCGTAACCTGCGTTGGAGATGAAGGTGTAATTCGTGCTGTACCTGGCGCGCCCGTATCCGCCAAACATCATACGACCATGCACCGGCCCCGGTGTGGGGATCGAGGCGTTGGGGTCGCCCATCTGGGCATAGGCGATAAAACCACCTTTGATAATCATCTCCGGTTTGACACCGAAAAAGGCTGGCTTCCACAGCACGAGATCGGCTACCTTGCCGGTTTCGATGGAGCCGATGTAATCCGAAAGGCCGTGCGCAATCGCCGGGTTGATGGTGTATTTGGCGACGTAACGTTTGACGCGGAAGTTGTCATTGCGGGCCGTATCCTGCGCCAGACTGCCGCGCTGAACCTTCATTTTGTGGGCAGTTTGCCAGGTCCGCAGAATCACCTCCCCGACGCGGCCCATCGCCTGCGAGTCAGACGAGATCATGCTCAATGCGCCCATGTCATGCAGAACATCCTCCGCTGCGATAGTCTCTGGCCGGATGCGCGACTCGGCAAAGGCCAGGTCTTCGGGGATCGCCGGGCTGAGATGATGGCAGACCATCAGCATGTCGAGATGTTCGTCGATGGTGTTGACGGTGAACGGGCGAGTCGGATTGGTTGAGGAGGGTAGGACGTTCGGTTCGCCGCACACTTTGATGATGTCCGGGGCATGACCGCCGCCCGCGCCTTCAGTGTGATAGGTATGGATGGTGCGGCCTTTGAACG
>CAZKIB010000044.1:30660-34073 GCA_964552425.1 uncultured Anaerolineaceae bacterium
CCACATAGCCAGATTCGTTGAGTGTGTCGGTGTGGATGGCGACCTGAATGTCATACTGCTCTGCGATACTCAGGCAGGTATCAATCGCTGCCGGAGTGGTTCCCCAATCCTCATGCAGCTTGAGTCCCAGTACACCGGCTTCAACCTGCTCGTATAATGCTTCGGGCAGCGAGGCATTCCCTTTACCGAGATAGCCCAGGTTCATCGGGAATTCTTCGGCGGCTTCCAGCATCCGGGCGATGTTCCAGGCCCCTGGTGTACAGGTGGTCGCATTTGTGCCCGTTGCCGGGCCAGTTCCGCCACCGATCATCGTCGTAACACCGGATGACAGCGCTTCTTCGATCTGCTGCGGCGCGATAAAGTGAATGTGCGCGTCAATGCCGCCGGCGGTGACGATCATTTTTTCGGCGGCGATGACCTCGGTTGAAGCACCCACGATCATGCCAGGGGTGACGCCTTCCATAATGCCGGGGTTGCCTGCTTTGCCGATGCCGGCAATGCGCCCATCGCGGATGCCGATGTCGGCTTTGACGATGCCCCAGTGGTCGATAATCAGGGCGTTGGTCAGCACCAGATCGAGCGCGCCGCTTGCACGGGTAGCATCAGGAGCCTGCCCCATGCCATCGCGCAGCGTTTTGCCGCCCCCAAACTTTGCTTCATCCCCATAGGTGGTGTAATCCTGTTCCACTTCGATAATCAGTTCCGTGTCGGCTAGCCGCACCCGATCCCCGGTGGTGGGGCCGTACAGATCAGCATAGGTCTTACGCGGAATAATGAGAGGCATTCTTTACTCCTGGTCGAGCGGCCCATTGGTCAGATTGTTCAGGCCATACACCGTGCGTGTGCCCTTGATTTCGGTCAGTTCAACAGTCTTTTCGTCCCCCGGCTCAAAGCGCACTGTGACACCGGACGGGATATTCAGACGCATTCCACGTGCCTGCTGGCGGTCAAATTGCAGTGCGCGGTTGACTTCAAAAAAGTGGAAGTGCGCGCCGACCTGAACGGGCCGGTCTCCAGTGTTTGTCACCAGCAGTGTCATAACTCTGCGGCCTTCATTGGCGATAATGTCGCCAGCTTCGGTAAAAATCTCGCCCGGTTTCATCGGCTGCTCCTCAGCGAATCGGCTCGTGAATAGTGACAAGTTTGGTTCCATCAGGAAAAGTGCCTTCGACCTGAATTTCCGGGATCATTTCCGCGACACCATCCATCACATCGTCACGTGTCAGAATTGTCGCGCCGTAAGCCATGAGGTCAGCCACACTGCGTCCATCGCGGATGCCTTCCAGAACCTCGGCAGTGATAAGCGCTATAGTTTCGGGATAATTCAGTTTCAGCCCGCGTGCGCGGCGATCTCTGGCGACCATCGCCGCAACGTAAATCATCAGTTTATCTTTTTCTCTGGGGGTTAAGTTCATTGTGGGTCCTTTACTTGCGAAGCGCCCCGGCAGGCAGCCCCATATAAGCGGTGCGCACAGTTTGCCACAGATCAGTGAAAGCCGCATACATCGGGGCCAGCGAACGGCTGACCACCCGCGCAGCTATTCCGTTCCGGTGTAATGTGGAGAGACGGCCGAATATCGTCCTGCCAGGGGAGGGCCGCGTTCTGGCAGAAAGCCTCCGCATCCAGATGAATGCGCTGCAAATCACCGATCAGATACCAGCCTCCCCAGCAGGGGCAGCTATCAAACAGACCAATTCGTCTGGCGTCATTCTCTGCTGGTTGATAATCCACGTTGTCGTAGAGAATCAGACCCGCTGTATCGCGCACTGTCAGGCGATTGGCGTAGCGCCGGAACTGGAGAACTTCACCGCGCGCCAGCCGACCCGGCATCACCATGTCCTGAAAGATGAGCAGCGCGCCGGGCCGCAGTGTGATATTGATTTCCTGAACCAGGTCAGCATCTTTGAACAGAATGACGGCATCTGGCAGGTATTCCAGGATGGCGTTTTCCTGCACTTCGATGTGAACGATCTGGTTCGCGCCGCGTTCTGGCATCCGGTAGACTTTGGTGGCAGCCTGGGTGGTCAACAGGGCGTGCGTACCCGGTTCGAGCATCAGGTCAGTGCAATAGTCATCCCCTTGCACAATCCCACCGGTTGGACTGAGGAGATAGACACATAAAACACCGGCGCTGTCGTAAATCGGGCGCATGACCTGCAATGGGGTGTGAAAATATTTTTCGGCCAGCACGGTGGTTGTAGCCTGTAAAGCAAAACGAAGCCGCAGTTCCCCCCGGCGGCCTGTGTACCCGGTATGCAGTGCAGAATCGCCGTGCGTCAGGTCAGACCGAGAGATGTTCACGAATGACATCTTCGTTCAGGTTGGTCGCCACACCTTCAGACACGATGCGTCCTTTGTCCATCACGTAGCAGTAATCGGCCACACTCAAGGCGAAATCCAGAAATTGTTCGATCAGCAGCACTGCGATGCCCCGATCTACTCGCAGATCATGAATCACCCGCTCGATTTCTTCCACAATATTAGGCTGGATACCCTCAGTAGGTTCATCCATCAGGACCAGCGTGGGACGTCGTACCAGTGTGCGCCCAATTGCAAGCTGCTGCTGCTGCCCGCCGCTGAGTGTGCCGGCCAGCCGCTGGCGCATTTCCTTCAACACAGGGAACAGTTTGTAGACATATTCAATCGATTCCTGCTGATCGGCGGCGCTCATTTGGGGCACAGCTTCGAAACCAATGAGCAGGTTTTCATAGACGGTCAGATAAGGGAAGATACCGCGCCCCTGGGGTACATAGCCGATGCCTAACCGCGCCCGGCGGTGTGCTGCCTGCTGGGTCACATCGACATCTTCATAGACGATTTTGCCATGTCGTGAATTGAGTGTGCCGATAATTGTCTTCAGCAGGGTCGTCTTGCCAACCCCGTTGCGTCCCATCAGGCAGACCGCCTGACCAGGAGGGACGTTGATGGTGACATCGCTGAGAATCCTGCTTTGTCCGTAAAAAACATTCAGATTGGAAATTGTGAGCATCACATACCTGCCTATGCGCTGAGTTTCTGTTTGTGACCGCGTCCCAGATAAACTTCGATCACTTCGGGGTCGTTCTGAACTTCCTCAACCGGGCCTTCGCACAGCAGTTGGCCCATGTGCAGCACCGTAACGATGCTGGCGAACTGTCGCACGAAGACCATATCGTGTTCGATGACCAGCACTGCCCGATCCTGCCCGATGCGGTGCAGCAGTTCTCCGGTACGATCCCGCTCCCCGCGTGACATACCCGCGACAGGTTCGTCCAACAGCATGAGCTTGGGTTCCTGCACCAGCAGCATCCCAATTTCGAGCCACTGCTTTTCACCGTGCGAAAGCTGTTCGGCTTTGACCTGGGCGCGATCCTGCAAACCGATCATTTCCAGCGTGCTGTTCACTTTGTCGGCCTGCTCTCCGGTCAGGGAA
>CAZKIB010000045.1:0-7381 GCA_964552425.1 uncultured Anaerolineaceae bacterium
AACTGGAAGAACTGGCCGAGCGGCTCAAAAGAGGGTTTCAGCTTCTTTCAGGGATGAGTCGCTCGGCTTTGCCTCGGCACCAGACCATGCGCGCATCCATCTCTGGGGGATACGAACCGGGGTGAGCGCGCTGCTCAATCAGATGGTTCAGGGCCAGCGATGACAGCAGTTCGTAGCCGCTCCTGCCCCGCAGCGCCTGACCCGGCCCGACCACCAGACGCAGGCGGTTCAGGGAATTTTCGGTGGGGGGATACTGCGGGTTAAAGGCGGGCATGGTGTGAGGGGCCGGCGAAGGCCCCTCTGAATCCACTCCTAGGCAAAAATAGCTTCCTGATCGCGGCAGGCTTCGATCCAGGCTTCCTGTTCCAGTTCTGTCATAGGCTGGAAATTCTCAACCGCCTTGAGAACCATCGGCAGCAGCCGGGTATCCCCTGCGACGGGGATACCGGTGACGCCCGCCTGCGAGAGCGTGAAGTTCACGCACTTCTGAATGGTGTCCTGCGTGTCATGCGGCTCATACCAGGTTTTGTAGGTGCGGGGCTGCCCTGCGTGCCAGGGGCCTTTGGCGATGGATTTGATCGCCATAATGCCGATGTCGCGGCTCTGGGCGATTTCCAGCAGGCGTTCCGCGTCGCGCCGGTACTCGGCATGGCCGTACAGCACCCCGTTGATCGGAAACAGCACGCTGTCAAAATCGAAGCGGTTAAGCGCCTCAATGTAGATGGATGGGGCCAGCCAGCCGTGCCCGGTAATGCCGACGTATTTCGTCAGGCCCTCCTCACGGGCGCGTTTCGCCGCTTCGAGCGCGCCGTTCGGCCCGGTGGCCTTGTCGAGTTCTTCAAAGGTGGTGACGGCGTGAATCTGAATCAGATCAAGCGGGCCGCGCAGCAGCGCCACCGAGCGGTTGAATTCGGCCCACGCGCCGTCGTAGCTGCGTTCGGTGGTCTTCGTGCCCAGGAAAATTTCGCCGCGATGCCGCTCCACCCAGGGACCCATGCGCGTTTCCGCCATGCCATACCCATAGGACGCTGCGGTATCGTAGTGATTGACCCCAGCCGCAAGGGCCATGTCCAGCGCGGCGTCCGCTTCAGCCTGTAGGATGGTGGGATGTAAAGCTGCTCCGCCAAAAATCGCCATACTGCTCATATGGCCGGTTCGTCCAAAACGTCGTTTGTCCATTTCACAAATCTCCTCAATCTACACCCCAATGGTACATCATCCGCAGGCCGTATGCTATAATGCCGCCCGCCATGAGCATGTTAACGGGCTGGATTCTCGCAGGTTTCACACTGGCGGCGGCCTATCCCTGGGCGGTCTGGTTCGTCGCGCGTGATGGTGAAAACGCGGATTTTCTGTTGTCCATCCTGCTGTCGCTGGCCCTCAGCAGCGGAACACTCGCGCTGGTGATGTTCTGGCAGGCGCTGGCCGGAATCCATTTTTCGCTGGGGTCGGTGGCCCTGCCCTATTTCGCGCTCATGCTGCCGGGCGGGTGGCTGTGGTGGCGCAGCGGGTCCAGAATGCCCCGTTTCAGACTGCCTGCCGCATGGCCGGAGCGTATCGCGCTGGCGCTGCTGGTCATCCTCAGCGCAGGGGTGGTGTTCAACAGCATCTACTGGCCCTTCACCCGTGAAGACACCCTCGGCATTTACGCCCGCTTTGCCGCCCGCATGTACGAGTCCGGCACGCTGGTTCCCCTGCCCGGCGCGCTCACCATCCATGAAGCCTATCCAATTCTGATCCCACTCAACTATACCTATACCTATCTTGCGTCCGGCTGGCAGAACGAATTTGTGGCGCGTTTGATTCCGGCGCTGATGAGCATCGGCTGTCTGGGCGCGGTGTTTGTCCTGGCGCGGATGCTGCACAGTTCCGCTGCCGGGTGGGCCGGCGCGCTGCTGCTGGCGATCACGCCGGCTTTCAGCAGTTGGGCGTCCTCCGGCTACGTCGATCTGCCGATGGCTTTCTTTTATGCGCTTGGCGCGATTTTTGCGTGGCGGCTGTGGGAACATCAGCGCGTGATAGACGCCATCCTGGCCGGGGTGATGCTGGGGCTGGCGGCATGGACTAAAAACGCGGCGCTGGTCGGGGTCGGCCTGATGACCCTCTGGCTGCTGTGGGTGAAGGTCAATCAACGCGCCGGGTGGAAGCACATCGCACTAGCGCTCGGAACCTGCTTAGTGATCGCTGCGCCCTGGTACATCCGCAATCTGCTGGACGCGGGGCTGCTCATTCCACCTACTGTCTGGGTCGAACAATCCAGCCACACGATCAGCACCCTGCTGGTGACTGCCCTTCAGCCGCAGGATTACAGTCTCAGCGGGCTGCTCATCGTCATTAGCATTGTCGGCGCGCTGCCTGGTCTGGTACGCCGGCGGTTGCAGATACCGTCGATCATGCTCCTGCTGGTATGGACACTGCCGTTTCATCTGGTGTGGTGGCTGTTCGCCAGCTACGACCCGCGTTTTGTGCTGCTCTATCTGCCGCTGTGGTGCGTGCTGGCCGGGATACAGCTCGCGCAGGCATGGGCCTTCATGCCAGCCATCTGGCGCAGGCGGCTGGTCGGGCCGGTGGCGCTGGTCGCCGTTATGCTCATGCTGCCGTCGATCTATAACAGCGTGGAATATAAGGACGAAATTCTGCGCAACCCGGTCATGAGCGCCGAGGAGCGCCTGAAGGTCGCCATCCGCGAACGACAGCCCAGACTGTACCAGCGCTGGTACGGGGATGAAGAGGCTAATTCACCGTGACCGGCCCCAGACCAATCTGGTCGTCCTGCGTGCCATCCGCCAGTGTGACCGGCAGTCGGAGTTCCGGGTTTTCCTTATCCCCGAACACACTCAGGCTGATCCACCAGTCACCCGTTGGAGCATCCGCCGGCAGCGGCAGTTCGACGACATCGCCGACGATCTCACCGGGTTTCCAGCACGTCGTCGGATAAGCGGTGTCGAGCGCCTGCCAGACCACACTATCGAGCGGAATGGAACCATCCGGGGCGACCAGCAGCGCCGCGAACCAGTACGGCGTGGTCATCTGCCGGTCAGTCTGCCAGTTCAGGCGCAGTTGCAGCGCATCATCGACCACTTCCGCGCCCCACCCTGTCAGGCGAAATTCATCGGACACGGCGGCTTCCAGTGATCGTTCGGCTGCAACCGACCCCGGCGAGGCCGGCGGCGGACTCATATTCGGCGCATTAATCAGCATCCACGCTGCGCCCACCGCGATCAGCAGGGCGGCCTGCCCCACACTGACCAGACCCCACCGCCGAACAGAGTCCCGTTTCTCGAAGGCTGCTGCCGCGCAGATCAGCACGAATGGGGCGAAAAACAGCCAGACGCGCCCGGTTTCGCCACGAGCCGTGCCGCTGAAGATCAGCACCAGCATGGTCAGCAGCAGACTCAGCGCCAGCAGCGCGCCGGGGGTTTGGGCAGCGGGCCGCCTGACCACGAACCACAACCACAGAATGATGCAGGGGAGACCGCTCAACAATGCCCACTCCCAGAAATGCAGCCACAGCCAGGGGATATAAGGCCGCTCCTGAAACAGATGATTCGCCATCGCGTGATTGAACAGGTCCAGCGGAGTCAGCCCACTCGCCAGCCAGAAAATCAGCCAGGGAACCAGCAGACCAGCCCCGAACCACAGGCCCACAATCACCGGGCGATACCAGCGCCAGCGGCGGAGCCACAAATCGTGCAGGAGGGTGTAAAAACCGAGCAGCCCCAGCAGCGGCAGCAGTGAGAAGTTAGCGAACAGCAGCAGACCGGAGACCAGCCCGGAACCGAGCAGCCAGCCAGCGCCGTTGTCCAGCCCCTTGAGTAATAACCAGAACGCGATCAAAGCCGCCAGCGGGTAGAGCGTGTTCCAGGTAGGCGTAAACAGGATGAGGGCGGGAACGAGCGGCCACCACAGCACCGTCCAGCGCGCCCCCGGCAGGCCGATCAGACGCCGCGCCACGCCATGCAGCGGCCAGACCGCCAGCGCCGCCCACACCGGCATAAGCATCCCGAACCAGGCCGAAGCCCATTCCGCCGGCGTGTAGGCCAGCAGGTCATAGTTGCGGCATTGCAGGGGGATGAGCGCGCGCTGGAGGGGTTCCGCCGCTGCGGGGACCTGCGCGAACACGGCGTTCAGCGCGCCATACCACAGGGGCAGCGCCGGGCCGGACAGGACAATGTGCCCGCTGCGCCCGATAAATGGCTCCACCGTCTGCGGCCAGTTCACCCAGCCCGGATCAGACCAGTCGATTTCCACACCGGCGAAATGCTGACCGGTGGTCACGCCGGAAGCGGTGCGCACAAACAATTCATAGACCACATCGTCGGAGCGCAGCCACAGGCCCGCCAGAGTCAGCGCGATCACACCCGCAAAACTCCACAGGAGTAGGGGCCAGTCGCGCCCGCTGCGCCGCAGCAGCCAGCCCGCGCCAGCGATATACATCACCACCGCAAGAATAAGCGGCAGGATACGGATTAACCCCGCCGGTTCATAGGGCCACTGCCAGCCAAAGCCGCCCCGCAAAAAGGGGACAACATCCGCCAGCACCACCAGAGCCAGCAGCAGCATCGCCCCGGTCAGGATCAACAGGCCGCGCAAAAATCGATCCATCTCACCCACTCACGGTAATGACGGCAGGCAGCACACCGATGTAGCCGTCCACTGTTTCGCTGCCAGTGACAGGCAGATTGACGATAGAACCATCCGCCGCTGCCGTATACAGCACCACCCACAGGCGATACTCGCCCGGCGAAGTACCGGCCGGCAGGCGCAGTGCGCGGTTATCCCATACCGGCGCATGGGGCAGCCAGGTGGTCGTCGGCAAAAACCCCGCGCCGGGTTCCGTGTCCCAGCCCTGTGCCAGCGGGCTGCCATCCGCCCCGCGCACAAACCACGCGACTTTATAGCTGGCATCCAGCGACGCATCCGTCTGCCAGTAGAGCGCAATCGGCAGCGCATCCCCCGGCGCGTAAGTCGTGCCAGCGGCCAGCTCATAGCCGATCAGACGAATTGTGTCATCATAACGCAGATCGGTTGTGTGGGCTGGCCCCACAAAGCCATACGGGTCAGGAGCCAGCGCCGTGCTGTACTCGATCAGGCGCGCCTGCGGCCCGGTTTCAATTTCGCGGAGAGGGTAATAATGCGCGGCCATAAACCGTTCCACCGGACGCACGCTCCAGGGCAGAAACGGCCCGCTGCTGGCAAGCAGGAACAGGCGATCACGGGCTTCGGCCAGGGCATAAATCAGCGGCCCGGTGGTGGGGTGAACCAGCACATCCGGGTTATCGGATACCACTTCCGGCGGCTGTTCCGGGCTGGGCTGTTCCCCCGGCTGGAACGGCAGCCCGACGATGCGCGGATGATTGGCGCGGGCGTGCTGTGTGAAATAGCGCTCATAGGCCAGGTCACTGAGCAACACGATGTCACCCGGCCGTGTTTCTGCTTCCATGAGGGTTCGCATGGCTTGCAGCGGCTGGTCAGAGGCGCTGTAGAGCGGGTCGGCGGCGATGGCCCGCAGGCTGATGACCGTGACTGCTGCGAACACCAGCGGGACTAACACGGTGATGCCACGAAACCGGTATTTTCTATGCAGCAGACGCCAGCCCAGCCACCCGCAGACCGCAACCAATGCGCCAAACGCCAGTGGCCACCCATAAACACCGGCTCGCACCCACGCAAAATCCAGTTCAGACTGCGACCATAACGACGGAATCACCACCCAGCGCAGGTAAGCGATCAGGTTCAGGCCGCCGCCCCACTCACCGAGACCGTTGGCCTCTGGCGGCAGACCGCGCAGATATTCGTTCCAGCGCAGCGTGACACCGCTCAACTGCACCCAGACTGCATACGCAAAGATCACAACCACCACAATCAGCGCAAGGTTTGGCAGCGGCCGGCGCAGCGCGCGATCCAGCGCCGGCAGTGCCGCGATCATGCCAAAGGGGATCACCGGAATAAGAAAACGCGGCGGCCAGGACAAACCGCCAAACCAGTTCTGACCCTGCCAGAGCGCATAGACCAGCGCGAAACTGAGCGCGACCAGCAGCAGCGCCGCGAGATAGCGGGGCCGCCGGGAAATCCAGGCGCCGGGCAGCGCCAGCAGCATCACCGGCGAAGTCCCCCAGAAACTGCCGCCAATGCTGAGGAGGTAGCTGTGGAGCGCGACCTGAAAATAGCGTCCGGGGCGCTGCAACACCCGCAGTGTGCGCTCAATGCGGGCTGAACTGATGCCCAGCGGTTCGTCCAGCAGCACCACCAGCGCCGCCAGCGCAAGTAACGCCAGGCCCAGCAGGATCACCTGCCGCCAGTTGAGGCGTGGCAAAGCAATCACCAGCAGACCCGGCAGGGCCAGCAGCGCCGCGACCTTGCTCAGCACCGCTGCGACGAAGGCGATTACCGCCAGCAGCAGCCAGCCCCACTGCCGGTAATGCGCGCCGCGCCACTTTTCCAGAAACAGGGCGGCCAGCAGCACGAAAAGCAGTGTGAGCGGTTCCTGAAAAAAAGTTTTGCTGTACGGCCAGAGAATTGTGCCCAGGCCCAGCAGCAGGGCCGCCAGCACGCCGACACGAAGGGGATACCCCATCACGAGCGCATACACATAAACGGCGCAGCAGGCGGCGGCGCTCACCAGAACATTAAACAGGTAAACGCCATACACCAGCCCGACATCCGGCAGCCGCTGCGCCAGCCAGAACAGTGGGGACGCCAGGACAGGCTGCAATATTTCCGCACCCAGCTCCGGCAGCGGATAAAAGTCATTGAGCGGCAGGAACTGCGGCGCTGGCGGGCGCACCCCGGCGCTGGTATCCAGGCGGGTATCGCCAAACTGCACAAGACTGCTGGTGGCGTCGAATAAAAACAGCGTATCGGTGCTTTCGATACGCCCGCTGAAAGTCAGCATGTAGACACTGCACAGACCCACAAAAAGAACCACCAGCACGCTGACACGCCGGTGGTTCGGATGTTTTACAGATTCCGGCGACTGCATTCGTTCAGGCTTATGACCCCTGTTTCACAGCCGCCACAGTATACTCTTAATTCGGCTTGCCGCCACCGGTGAGTTTGTTGCGAAAACCCAGCAGACCCTTAATCATCTTCTGGCTGGCGTTCAGTTCGTCCAGATTTTCCAGCCCGACTTCATAGGTGGCCGCGCCGCGCATAACCTTGCCTTCGCGCACCTGCAAGTCGCCCATCGCGACAAGGGTCTCGCCATAGAGCTTCTTTTCGCCGAGTTCCTCGAAGATGTCCGCTGCCTGCCGGAAGCAGTTATAAGCCTGTTCGCGGTCTCCCAGCGCCGCATAGACCCCACCCAGATTGCCCAGGACCATGGCGGTGCGGCGGGCATCCTGAAGGCTTTCAAAGGTGTGCAGGGCTTCCTGCATCAGAT
>CAZKIB010000045.1:7391-8467 GCA_964552425.1 uncultured Anaerolineaceae bacterium
GCCTGCTGATTTTCACCCAGGGTGCGGTGAACCAGCCCGACATTCACCTGCATCTCAGCGACCATATCCATCATTTCGTCGGCTTCATAGGCATCCTGTGCCTGCCGGAAAAGACGGGCCGCGTCCTCATAATCCTGCTGCTGAAACAACCGGACACCCTGCGCTTGAAGTTCTGCTGCCTGACTCACGTGCTGTCACCTCATCACTACATGGTAATTTCGAGCATACTTTCGCCAACGCGACGCAATTTGTCCGTCGGCATTTTACTGAGCATGATGGCAATTTCGATAAAGCCGATGTTCAGCGGATTAGCGGCGAACTGCCGCACATCCTCCGGCAAATCCGCGAAGTGTTTCCACGATTCGCGGCTGGCAAGCAGTTGGCCGATGTAGCTGCTGCTTTCCAGAAAATAACTCACATTGCGGTTGACTGCGTTCGCCAGCACCGTCAGTTCGTGCATGGGCAGCGGCGTTTCGCCCAGCTCGTATGCCTGAAGCTGACCAACCGGGATGCTGCTGACTTCGCTAAGTGCATCCAGCGTCAGCCCAAGCTGTTCACGCGCCTGCCGCAGCAGCGCCCCGATCATCCGGTCCCGCAGCGCCAGATACTCCTGCTGGGCATCCGGGCGGTGTGTTTTGCTGTCGCTGATGGTTTCCATGCCCCAGAAGTGCGAAACCGGCACACCCAGAAAATTGGCAAGCAGCTCTAGCTGCGGCAGGCTGGGCACACTATCGCCAAATTCCCAGGCTTCCATTTGCTGGGGTGTCACCCGCAGCAGGTGGGCACATTCTTCCGCACTGCGATTGGAACTGACCCGCGCATCACGGATCAGCACGCCAATCATGCGCGCGCGCAGGCGGTACGACTCAGCGAAATCCATCGGTTTGGGCTGCGAGCTGGCCGATTCCTGGTTTGCTTTCTTGAATTTGGAAGAAACATCCTTGAAATCCATACAATTGACTCCCGCAGCACCATGAATAGTATAAACGCATTATAAAGCGCTGAACCCTTAAGAGCAACCAGGGCAGTTGACAATGTTCCAGCGCCGGGCCATGGGCTACAATGCACCGGTAATA
>CAZKIB010000045.1:8477-25410 GCA_964552425.1 uncultured Anaerolineaceae bacterium
GTAAGGAGACAGGAAACCATGCAGCTTGCCCGTTTGCCCTACAAAATCAGGCGTGGTCTGAACGTATACACGCGCCTGTATCTGCGCCGGCAGATGCCCGTTCTGATCTACACCACAGGTCGGGTCGGGTCAATGGCACTGCACTATTCCCTGGAAGCACATGATATATTGGCTTTTCAGATTCACACGCTGAACCCGGTAAAACTTATCGAAAACCAGCAGCCGGGCACAGCGGTCTGGGCTTATAACCACATCATCAGACCGGGAAGGGCCGCGCAGATCATCACCCTGGTGCGCGATCCACTGGCGGTGATGATTTCGGACTTCTTCCCCAAACTGCGCTGGATCACCGGCCAAAAGGATGCCTACCGGCGCTACACCGTCGACGAACTCTGCGAAATCTTCAATGCCGGTTACTTTGGGGAAGGCCGTCACCTGGAAAAGCTCAACTGGTATGAAGCGGAAATGCAGAAATCGCTCGGCATTGACATCTACCAGTATCCTTTTGACACCGAACGCGGCTGTACCCGTTTTGAGCAGGCCCCCTACCAGGTTCTGGCACTGAAAACCGAGTTGGACGACGGTGTCAAATCGGCGCTGGTGGCGGATTTTCTGGGGCTGAAACAGTTCGTACTCGAACGCCGCAACGTCGGTGAAACCAAAGAATACGGTGAGGTATACCGCGCCTTCAAAAAACAGCTTCGGGTGCTGCCAGAAAATCTGGATGCCGTTTACAATTCACGGTTTGCACGGCATTTTTACACCGAATCAGAAATTCACGCTTTTCGCCAGCAGTGGGATTCAGCCATTTGATACGCATTTCCTACCCTGCACTGGCAATATCTTAACGTTTCCAGCGATGTTTACAGTTTTTAACTTTCTGGTGCGATGTATAATAAAGATGCAGAATTCGTTATAATAGTAGTCAACCTATTATGATACCTGATAACTCACCTTCAACGACTGAGATCAACGATCAACTGCACCTGTTCCAGGATACCGTCCTGGCTGTCGGGACGATTCTTGATCTCAATACCCTGTTGCGGCAGCTTATCGCGCGCATTGGGTCTGCAATCGAGCCGGAACAATGCTGCATTCTGGTCACGGATGATGAAAATACCGCCCTGCGTTTTGGGGCTGCCAGCGCCCTGCCAGACGACTTTCAGGTCCGCCGAGCGCTGGAAGATGTTCATGTGGCCTTTTCCGGGGTCGAAACCAGCGTCCTGATTCAGGACTGGATGAATGGCAAAGCGCAGGTTGTAACCCATGAAGACTGGGACAGGCAGCGGCCTCTTCAGTGGCTGACCGACCTGTTTGCGGATCATCCGGTGTACAGCCATCCGCTCATGGACAAGAACCGCCTGGTGGGGGTGATCCTCGTGGATCATCACAATCTGGCGTCAGCCGCGATCAGCCGGTTGCAGACTATCGGACTGGCCGCCAGTGTCGCGCTGCAAAACGCCCGCATTTACAGCAAAACCGTGCATCAGGCTGAAACGCACCTGCGCGAACTGACTATTCTCCGCCAGATAGACCGCGAACTGAATGACACGATTGAGCCGCAGCATGTCTTCCAGATGACGCTGGACTGGGCACTGCGCTTTACCAATGCCCAGGCCGCCTCGATTGGGGTGTACGATCAGGAAACGGACGATTTTCGCATCTTCGCCACTTACGGTTATGACATCCCACAGGAGCAGCTTGTGGCGGTACGACTGGAGCGCGGCGGCATCGCCCACCGAATCGCCCGGTCCGGCCATGCGGAAATCATACCGGATGTCTCGTTGGACAAGGACTTTATCCGGGGCGCAAGCCTGACCCGCTCTCAGATGTCCCTGCCGATCATGCGCGAAGATCGGGTGATCGCCGTAATCTCTGTAGAAAGCAAAAAAGTCAACGGCTTTACAGACGAGCATCTGGCTTTTGTCGAAAAGCTGGCGGCCCGCGCCGGGGTGGCTATCGACAACGCGCGCCTGTTCGATGCGACGGTGCGCGAACGCGAGAAGCTCTCGCACATTCTCAACAATACTGCCGATGTCGTCATCGTGTTCGGGCTTGATGAACGCCTGATTCTGATTAACCCGGCAGCATTTTCCGCGCTGCGTCTGTACACGGGTGAATCCTACATCGGCCGGCGTTTTCAGGAAGTGTTCGAACACAGCGCCTTTTTCGAAGCCTATGGCCGCGCCAAAGCCAGTCATGAACCAGTCCTTGAAGAAGTATCCATGCCGAATGGGCGTATTTTCCGTATGAACCTGACCCGCCATGAGAATGTCGGCTGGATCATCGTCATGCACGACATCACGCTGTTCAAGGAAATGGATCAGCTAAAAAGCGAACTCATCGCAACGGTATCGCACGACCTCAAGCAGCCGCTGGCCGTTATGAACGGCTATATCGAACTGCTGCTCATGCACCGTAAACTGGATGAGGTGGGTCTCAATTTTCTGGAAATGGTGCGCAAGTCCATTCAGAACATGCGCCAGTTGATTGATGATCTGCTGGACCTGGCGAAAATCGAGTCGGGAATCCGCCTTGATCTGAAACCTGTGGATGTGCGGGACCTGCTCAGTGAATGCGTGGATGCCTTGCAGCCCAGTATCATGAACAAGGAATTGCAGATGATCCTGAACCTGCCCGACACCGTCGGCTGCTGGCAGACCGGGCGCGCTTGCAGCAAATTCTGCTAAACCTGATCAGCAATGCCGTGAAATACACGCAGCCGGAGGGCTGGGTGCGGGTGGAAGCACAGCAGCGCGACACAATGATCCGTGTAGAGGTTCGGGATAATGGCATGGGGATCAGCCCGGAAGATCAGGTCCATATCTTCGAGCGCTTCTATCGCGTCCGGCGGCCAGAGACGGACAGCATCGAAGGCACAGGTCTTGGTCTGGCAATCGTCAAGAGCCTGGTCGAAGCGCACAGTGGCAAGATCGGCCTTGAAAGCCGTCTCGGTGAGGGAACGACATTTTTTGTTACCATGCCGATTGCCGGGCAATCTGAGGAACCCGTTCTCCCTACCGAGACG
Source organism: uncultured Anaerolineaceae bacterium (assembly GCA_964552425.1). Lineage (GTDB taxonomy): Bacteria > Chloroflexota > Anaerolineae > Aggregatilineales > Phototrophicaceae. The sequence continues at coordinate 11,506 of CAZKIB010000045.1, forward strand.
TAGCTGTCCCATTCGACAGACCTGTGGCGAAAACCTGAGCGCCTACCCCCTCATCGCTGATCGTCCTCAAGGTCATCCGACATGCGATGTTCAAATTTGGTGAGCAGACTTTCCAGACGCTCAGGCAAAGGCTTTGGATTCAGGATTTTCTGGATTAGTTTCGGGTCTACCTGATCGGCCAGTCCGAGGTCCTGAAGCGTCCACACGGTGGTAATATGCCCGCTGATATTGGGCCACTGATCCTTCGCCCAGATATAGCGCTGGCGACAGAACTGCCAGACCGCTTCGGGCTGCTTCTCCCAGTCATACTGCTGAAATTCTTCCCAGACCTGCTCCAGCGGGGTACGCGGGAAGAGCGCCTGAATCATCGCGCGCTGGACATCTGGTTCAGAGCGATCCGGCCCGACCCAGTTATGGCTGTATTTGTCGATGAAGGTAAAAATGCCGTAGTGTGAATAGTGCTCGATAGTGTTCAGCACTTCATCGTGCAGACTGTAGGCTTGCCAGTAGGCTTTTTCCAGTTCTTCACTGGGTTCCTCAAAGCGTTCGCCATGATGATGGGCTTCCTCGGTTTCTATCCAGGTGATGGGCAGCACATCATAAGTATGGCTGACCAGACGCCGGATACGTTCTGGCTCCACATTAAACTTGACCAGCGCGCCAACTTCGATGAGATGCTCGACCACTTCGGCGATCCCGTGCTGGCGGGCTTCGTCCATTGAGCGATCCCGCCCGCTCAGATACAGGCGCGGTTTACCCGGTTTGTGAGATGCCTGCACCTCTTCGATGGCGATTGGCAAAAAGCGCTGCAAACCGCCGTGAAAGATAAATAGCTGGAACAATGTAATCAGAGTCGCGCCCAGAGCAATCGGGATGAGAGCATCGGTCTTTTGGGTCACCAGCACCGCCGCCATAATGTAACTGGCAATCATGCCCCGCAGCCCTGCAAAGCGCAAAGCCTTCGCTTCGACAGAGCCGGGTTCGATGCCACGATCACGCAGAATGTCATCGCGCACGAAATAGACGGTGGTGCTGGTAATCACAAAAGCGCTGACAAACCCGAAGGCGTAAAAGGCTTCCACAATGGTCACAGTGCGGATAAAAGGAATCAGAATCGCCGCCGCCACCCAGATCACCACCACGCCGTTGCGATCATTTTCAAAAGCACGCGGTAAACGCCCCAGACGGGCTGCATTGGCTGCCACTGCCGCACCGCCGACATAACCGCCACCCTGCGCCAGCAGCAGGATAAAAGCCAGCAGGACACCGGCAGTGGTCAACAGTGATGTGCCCGTTCCAAAAACCAGCTCATACTGGATCAGCAGGGTGCTGTAGCCTTCCGTCGCCGGGATACGCCAGATCGTGGCTGCGAGAAGCTGCATGATTCCCGTCGTGATCAGGAAAACTGCCGCCAGCACGAGCGCGGTATTGATAACCTTCCATTTGGGGCGCGCGGCGTGCTTGCCGCTGGCCGGGATGACTTCGTAGCCAGAGAAGCCGAGCATGGCGCTGCTCATGGAGCGCATGAAGAACTGCAAGAACAAAGTGGCTGACAGCGGCGCAGCATCCTGGGCCACCTCAACCACATGTGTGACTACGCCGCTTTCTTCCAGCCCCTGGACAATCGCGGGGACTTGCAGCGCCAACTGCGGCTGTGTCACCGCGTTGAAAGTCACAGCGCTGAGCGCGAAGATGGTGAAGATCGTGAATGCCCCACCTCCCACCAGAAAGAGCGGAACCGCGCGCTTTGGCCCTACCGCCACCAGTACCGCCATGATAAAGAAGGCGTAAATCTCGGCAAGGATAATACGCCAGGGGGCCAGTTCTGGCAGAATGAGCAGAGTCACATCAGAAGCGGAAATCGAGCTGATAATGATCGTGAGTACGGCGTCAATAAAAAACATGCTTGTGCCAACCCACGAAAGAAAGCGCATCTTCGGGGGGCCAATCGCCTCGACCAGCGGACCACTGCCACCCGCGTTGGGCTTGAGGTACGCACCCGCTTTATAGGCCGGCACAATGCCCAGAAAGAGCATCAACGACAGGGTGGCAAAGGCCAGCATGGCGATTTCGTGGTAGCCATGCGCGCCGTCTATTGCCAGCAGTGTCTGGTAAGCCGCTACACTGAACGCATCAGCGGCGATTTCAAAGATCAACGCCAGAACACCTAACCCTGTGCCCCCCAGCAGCAGACCTTCGACCATCAGACGCGGCAATTTGCGGTCCGCCTCAGCCCGTTCAGCAGCCCCGATATACCCCTTCAGAAAAAACATGATGACTTCTTCTCCACACACCAACGCAGATTTTGAGCGGAAGCAAACCCGGCCAATATAGCATACTTTTGGCGTTCTGCTTAGATTATCTGGCCGCTTCCCCCTTGCCCATTCTACTCAAAAGTGTGACTTCCAACGGTAAAGATGGTGTACGGCATACCAGGATTCCGCGAAATGCCAGAGGGTGTTCAGCCTATTCAGGGTTGCAATATGCGGGTTTTAGCGGGCACTCACTTTGCGCTGCGCCACTGCCGAAATGACACTGAAAGCCGCGATCAGGGTGTTGTAAACCGCCAGCCCGACCCAGAACATCGTGAGGGTCCGTTCGTGACGGGCCTGAATCGCCGGTTCGATGTGTGCAGGAAGCGCGGCTTTTTCAGGCGCACGCGCTGCCAGAGCGGTCTGAAGCAAAGCAGGTTCCGGGTGAACGGCTTTGGCGACAACATCCTCTTCGGGGGGAATACCTTCCTGAACACGCTGCTCGCTGGTCAGCGCAACCGCATTTTCGGAGGGACGGATTCGGGCACCATCACGCCGGGCATGTACCTGGGTGAATTCCGCGCCAAAGAGCAGAATCTGAGCGGAATAATAAATCCACAGCAGCAGCACCACAAACGAACCAGCCACGCCATAGCTGCTGGCTACACCGCTGCTGCCAAGATACAGCCCCAGCAATAATTTACCAATCGTAAACAACAGCGCGGTCATGAATGCCCCGACCCACACATCCTTCCATGAAATATCGACATCCGGGAGGACTTTGTAGATCAGCGCAAACAGCAGGGTAATAATCGCCAGCGAAATGACCGTGTTGAGAATCTGCGTCAGGATGAGCGCCTGGGGCAGCAGGCCGGTCACGAAGGCGTTCAGCGAAGCCAGAACCGCGCTGATGATTAGCGAGACAAGCAGCAGGAAGCCGATGCCAAGCACCATCGTGAACGACAGAAAGCGCTGTCTGATGACGGCGAACATGCCCTGTCCAGGTTTTGGGGCCACTTCCCAGACCATATTCAGCGCATCCTGCAACTGGCCGAAGAAGCCCGCCGCGCCCAGCACAATCGTCACCAGACCCACGATACCGGCGATCACACCAGAGGACTGTTGACTGGCGTTGTCCAGCACGGTCTGGATAATGGCGGCAGTTTCAGCGCCGATTTCATGCTCAATACGCATCATAATCTCCGCCTGGGCGGTTTGCTGGTCAAATACCAGCCCGACCACTGCCACGACCACCACCAGCAGCGGCGCGATGGAGAAGGCCGTATAATAGGCCAGTGCCGCCGCCAGACGGGGCGCTTTGTCCTCGTTCCATTGATTAAAGGTTGCCTTAAGCAGGTCAAACGCTTCCCGGAGATGCTTCATGCTGGTTCTGCCTGAGAAATTATCGGAAACCGGCCCTAACTTAATCTGGCAGCGCGCCAGCTAACAGGGTTGATTCGGCTATTTTGTGATCCACCAGATGACGGAGTAAACGCAGTTCATGCACCATTTTGAACGAATCACCATACGCGACCCCGAAGCAGGCGGTCTTGCCTATCTTCGACATACGCAGATCGCCGCCGCTGAGGTGGTGCGGCTGGTCATGGGCGGGCAGACCAACACAGACATTCTCGCGCAGTTTCCTGAACTGGAACCGGAGGATATTCAGGAAGCGCTGGCCTATGCGGTACATGATCTGAGCCAGAAAATGATGGTGTGGAGCCATGAAGGGCCGGTTTATGCCCATTCCATCCGGGGCAGCAGTGAACTTCTGGCCGCTGACCATGCGGCAAATCAACGGGCCGCCGCAAAGGAAATTCACGCGCTGGCCCGGCAAACCGAAACGATATGGAATTACGTGGGTACACTGGCCGAACTCTCGTACACACCGGATAACTTTTTATGGAAAGCACTGCCGCTTGCAGAAGTCATCGCCGCCGCGCAGGAAAAGCTGCCTTCCTATGGCGTCCCGGTGACGCTGACAGTGGACGCGCCGGCAAGCCTGCCAGCGATCCGTACCTTCGGGTACCTGCCGACGGCGCTGTGCAGCCTGGCGGTGGATTACTGGGATGGCCTGCTGACCGAGGACGCGCGGCTGACCGTCACTGTAATAAACGGCGATCATGTTCGGCTGGCGGTTCACCGGCGCTACGGGCCGTTTACTGTCGATCCATCCCAACAGATGACACTGATTACCTGGTCCGGTGGGCCAGTGGCAGCGGCAGCGCTCATCATCCAGCGGCACGGCGGCCAGCTTCAGATCACGCCGGTGGAAGATGGTCTCATCCTGCATTTTGAGCTGCCGGCTGCGCCTTCAAAATGAGCGTTTGATGGGAAAGGCCAGCGTCACAGCCATTTTGTAAGCATCCTTACAGAACATTTGTTACACTCGCGCCATAGTTAGCGATTGTCTGTTCGCATTCAACAGGCGTTTAATTCCCCGAATTTCACAGATGGAGGACATGATGAAAGCGAGTAAGATCGTCATCGCTGTAATCCTGACGCTGCTGCTGGTCGGTGTATTTGGCACGGTCCAGGCACAGGGGGGCACACTGCGGGTTGGCATCAACGCCCCGGAAGTGCTGGACCCCGCGCTGGGTTCTGCCGACTCCGAGATTATGTTTAACCGGAATATTTATGATTACCTCGTCGAAATTCTGCCGGATGGCGATGTTGCGCCCAGCCTGGCGTCGGGCTGGGAGATCAGCGACGACGGCCTGACCTACACGTTCAATCTGGTGGAGGGTGTCACCTTCCACGATGGTTCCGCATTCACTGCCGCCGATGTCGTGTTTACGTTTAACCGCCTCAAAGAATTGGAATCCCCGGCGCTCGGTCTGCTGCGGGATTATGAAGTGGCCGCCGCAGATGATCTGACGGTTGTGTTCACCCTGCCAGAAATCAATGCCGACTTTCTGTTTGGCGTGGGTTCCAACTTCGCCACCATCCTGAAGGATGGCACAGCCGAACCAAATGTGCTGGTCGAAGGTGATAACCCCTATGTCAACTTCAACGGAACCGGCCCCTTTACGCTGACCGATTACCGCCCTGGTGAATCCACCACGCTGACCGCCAACGCCAATTACTGGCGCGAGGGTGAACCGCAGCTTGAGTCGCTGGAAATTCTGTACATTGAAGACCCGCTGGCGCAACTGGACGCCATTCGCAGCGGCGCAGTCGATGTCATCTTCCGCATTCCGCTGGACCAACTGCCCACGCTGGAAACTGAAGCGACTATCAACCTGATTCAAAAGGCGACCAACCTGCATCCGGTGGTCCGCCTGCGGACCGACGAGGGGCATCTGGGCGCGGATGTGCGCATTCGGGAAGCCTTCAAGCTGGCGACAGATCGGGAAGCTATTAACGACCTGCTGCTCGACGGACTCGGCACGGTGGGCAATAACGACCCGGTTGGCCCGGTGTACGGCCCGTTCTATACCCAACTGGAACAGCCCGCGCCGGACCCGGCACGCGCCTGTGAACTGGTTCAGGAAGCCACCGGTCAGGAACGCCTGACGGGACTTACCTTCTACGTGGTGGAAGCCTTTAATTACCCGGATGTGGGGACCGTCCTGCAACAGCAGTGGGCCGAAGGCTGCATTGACGTGGAAGTCCAGGTGCGCGCTGAGAATATCTACTACGGCAGCAATGAATGGCTGGAAGTTGATCTCGGCCTGACAGGCTGGGGCCACCGCCCGGTTCCGCAAAGCTATCTGGCCGAAGCGTACGTCACCGGCGGCCCGTATAACGAAGCCCACTGGAGCACACCAGAACTCGATGCGCTGGTCGCTGAGGCTGCCCGCACACCGGACATCGAAGCCCGCGCCGCGATCTACGCGCAGATCGCCGAAATCTTCGCCGCTGAAGGGCCGATCATAATCCCGTTCTTCAGCCCTGTGCTGGGCGCAACGGTTGAAGGGGTGGAGGGGTTGAATATGCACACCTTCCCTGGCCGGACCGACTTCCGCACTGTGACTGTTACCGGATAATTTCACATTGATATGTACCCTGTGGGGGCGTATGGATTGTGTCATGCGCCCCCGCCGGAAAGAAACTCCCCATGTCCAGCACGGAATCGAATCCCATCACAACCGAGACCATTTCCCGTTCCGCTTTTGCGCCGGGCGCGCTGCTGCGGCAGCTCGCGCAGCGTCCCCTGTCAATGGCGGGTACGCTGGTGGTGGTTTTGTTTCTGCTGCTGGCGATCTTTGGCCCCACACTGGCCCCTTACGAATTTGATGAACTGATTCCCGGTGCGCGGGGTCTGGCGCCGGCGCTGGAACACCCTTTCGGCACAGATCGTCTGGGGCGCGATGTGTTCAGCCGCGTGCTGTGGGGCGCTCGTGAAGTGATCCTGATCCCCGGTATTGCCACCGTCCTGGCCGTCACCTTCGGGACGGTGCTGGGTTTAACGCTCGGTTACTTCGGCGGCTGGCTGGATGAAGTTGTGTCACGCATCCTGGACAGCCTGCTGGCGATTCCCGCCCTGGTACTGGCGCTGGTGCTGGTCGGAACGATTGGCCCTTCAGTGATCGGCCTGATTATTGTGATCGTCCTGCTGTACGTGCCAATTGTGACGCGAGTGATCCGCAGCGCGACGCTGAACCTGCGCGCCAGCGGCTATATCGAAGCGGCCCGGCTGCGCGGCGAATCGACCACTTACATTCTGTTCCGCGAGATTTTGCCCGGTGTCCTGCCGGCGCTGGCCGTCGAAGCAGCGCTGCGCTTTTCATACGCTATTTTCCTGACCGCCTCGCTCGGTTTTCTTGGGCTGGGGGTGCAGCCGCCCTCGCCGGACTGGGGCCGGATGGTGGCCGAAGCGCGCCAGAATTTCGCCCGTTCACCCTGGGAACTGTGGTTTCCCGCCGCAGCCATCGCCGTGCTGGTAATCGGCGTGAACCTGATGGCGGATGGCCTGCGCCGCATCTTCCGTTATGAAGGCCAATTGCGATGATCCCTGTTATCGAAGCCAAAAACCTGTCCATTGATTACAGACTGGGCAAAGGTTGGGCCAACGTCATCCATGATGTGTCACTGCGTGTCGATCCGCTGGAAATTCACGGGCTGGTCGGCGAAAGCGGCAGCGGGAAAAGCACCCTTGCGCTGGCGTTGATGCGTTACCTGGCGGATAACGCGCGCATCACACAGGGCGCGGTGCTGCTGGACGGGGAAAATCTCGTTAGCAAATCGACTGAAGACATGCGCAAAATCTGGGGGCGACAGATCAACCTTGTGCCCCAGGACCCGCTAGCTTCACTGAATCCATCCTACACGATTGGCGACCAGATTGCCGAAATCACGCAGCTTCACGAGGGCATCTCGCGCCGGGCTGCATGGCAGCGCGCCATCGACATGCTGCGAGAAGTCAAAATCGCCGACCCGGAAGCGGTGGTCCGGCGCTACCCACACCAGCTTTCCGGCGGGATGCAGCAGCGCGTCACCATTGCCATGGCCCTCAGCACTCACCCGCGTCTGCTGGTGCTGGATGAACCGACCACTGCGCTGGATGTCACCACGCAGGCGGTCATCCTCGATCTGTTCCGCGAACTCATCCACGACAATCAGGCCGCCGCCGTGTATGTCTCCCATGACCTGGGCACGGTGGCGCAGCTTTGTGACCGCGTGACTGTGCTGTATGCCGGCGAAGTGATGGAAACCGCCAGCGTGGATGATCTGTTCGCCCGGCCCCTGCACCCCTATACGGGCAGTCTGCTGGAGAGTCTGCCACGTCTGACCGAAGGCACAGAAACCCGGCTGTTTACCATTGAGGGGGTCGCGCCAGCGCTGAACGAACGGCCTCATGCCTGTGTGTTTGCGTCACGCTGCCCGGTGGCGCTGGAACTCTGCCGCCAGGAAAAGCCGCCGCTGGAAAGTGTCACGGCGGACGGGCGCACGGTACGCTGCCATCGCTGGCGTGAAATCCAGAGCGGTGCGTTAACACTCGACATTCTGCCACAAGGCCAGATCAGCAGCGCCCCGCCCCGCGGGAACCGCGTTCTTAACGCCAGCCATATCACCAAACGCTTTGGCGAACCCACCTTGCTCGACATGCTCATGCGCCGAGAACCAGCTTACGTCCATGCGGTGGATGATGTGTCCATCACGGTTCAGGAACGTTCGACACTGGGGCTGGTGGGCGAAAGCGGCAGTGGCAAGACCACCCTCGCGCGCTGCATCGTGGCGCTGGAAGCCGCCGACAGCGGTGAGATTGAACTGTGTGAAATGCGCATCAGCAGCACGCTGGACAAACGTGGCAAAGATACGCTGCGCAATTTACGGATGGTCTCGCAAAACCCGAATGACGCGCTGAACCCGTTCCAGAGTGTCCGGCAGGCACTGGAACGCCCCCTGCGTTTACTGAGCAACCCGAAGCTCACCAATGTCGAAATCCGCGCACGAGTGGCCGAACTGCTGCAAGCTGTACGCCTGACGCCGGATTACGCGGATCGTTATCCGGGTGAATTGAGCGGGGGCGAAAAACAGCGGGTTGCCATCGCGCGGGCCTTCGCGGCCAATCCCGCGCTGATCGTCGCGGATGAACCGACCTCCTCGCTGGATGTGTCGGTACAGGCGGTGATCCTCAACCTGCTCAAAGACCTGCGCGCACAAAAGGGGGCATCCTACCTGCTGATTTCGCATGATCTGGACGTGGTGGCCTATCTCGCGGACTGGATTGCTGTGATGTATCTGGGCCAGATCGTCGAGGAAGGCGAGACGATGGCGGTCTACGAACCGCCCTGGCATCCCTACACCGAGGCGCTGCTGTCCGCCATCCCGGTTCCTGATCCCACCCAGAAACAGGGCGCGATCCGGCTGGAAGGCGACATCCCCAGCGCGCGCCATATTCCATCGGGCTGCCGCTTTCATACGCGCTGCCCGCGCAAAATCGGGGCGATCTGCGAACAGGAGGAACCGCCCTGGCGGGACGCCGGAAACGGTCACGCGATCCGCTGTCACATTCCCCTTGAGGAACTGGTGGCACTGCAAACGGTTCCCACTGAGGTCAAGGGCTGATGCTCCGCTTTCTTATCCGCCGGATTTTCCTGCTGGCCGTGACCATGCTGGTTACATCGGCAATTGTCTTCGCGCTGACACAGCTTCTGCCGGGGGACATCGCCCGCCTGATCCTGGGGCGCGATGCCGGGCAGGCCGCCCTCGAAGCGCTGCGCGAGGAATTCGGCCTGAATGAGCCGGCATACATGCAGTACCTTAACTGGCTGGGCGGGTTCCTGACCGGCGATTGGGGACGCTCCTTCAGCAGCGGAAACCCGGCGGTACAGCCGCTGGTGATGAACCGGCTGGCGAACTCCATGCGCCTGATGCTGATGACGATGACGCTTTCGATTCCGCTGTCGATTCTGCTCGGTGTGCTGGCGGCCCTGCGTGAAAACACCTGGGTGGACAGTGTGATTTCGGTGATCTCATTATCCGTCGTGGGTCTGCCAGAGTTTGTGACCGGACTGGTGCTGATTAACGCCTTCGCGCTCGGCTTTCGCTGGTTCCCGGCCACCTCGCTTATTTCAGATGATTACCAGTTGATTGACTGGCTGCGGATTCTATTCCTGCCCTCTCTGACCGCCACCTTTGTCCTGCTCGGTTACGTCAGCCGCATGACAAGGGCGGGTGTGCTGGAAGAAATTCGTAAACCTTACGTGCGCACGGCCACACTCAAAGGTCTGCCGCAGTGGACGATCATCGTCAAGCATGTGCTGCGCAATGCCCTGCTGCCTACGATCACCGTGATTGCGATCAGCGTCGGCTGGCTGATTGGCGGCGTGGTGGTCATTGAAAGCGTCTTCAGTTATCCTGGCCTGGGCGCGCTGCTGGTCGAGGCGGTTAAACAGAAAAATCTGTTTCTGCTGCAAGCCTGTGTGATGGTGATTATCTTCTTCTTCGCGCTGGCGAACCTGACCGCCGACATCCTCTACGCGGTGCTGAACCCGCGCATCCGGCTTCAGTAAGCCTCACAATTTTTAAGACCAACGGCGAATTTCCGGGCTTTTCGTGACATCTGTCACTGAAGGATTCACACCGGATTCTTTACCATGTGCGCAACATCCTGATGCAAATGAAAAGTCTGGAAGGATAGAAATGGCCTATCCCCCGCCTCGCCTCGTGTTCTGGGAAACCACCGCCGGATGCAACCTGAAGTGTGTTCACTGCCGCCGCATCACGCTGGCGGATCAGCTTCTGCCGCAGGACCTGACCACCGCCGAAGCCTTTAAGCTGATTGATGACATCGCCGCTGTCGGTAAGCCCGTGTTTGTCCTTTCCGGGGGCGAGCCGCTGTTCCGGCCTGACATCTATGAGATCGCGCGTTATGCCACCGACAAGGGGCTGCCGGTTGCGCTGGCGACTAATGGCACGCTGATTGACGACGCGGTTGCAGAGCGCATCAGGGACAGCGGCATCAAGCGTGTCAGCATTTCGTTTGATGGTGTGGACGCCCCCACGCACGACGCTTTTCGCGGACAAATTGGTTCGTTTGCGGCTGCTATCCGGGGGTTCCGGGCACTGCGGCGAGTCGGTCTGCCGGTTCAGATCAATACCACCGTCGCCAAACACAACGAGGCCCAGCTAGAGCAGATGCTCCAGTTAGCCAAAGACCTGGATGCGGTGGGCCTGCATCTGTTCCTGCTGGTTCCGGTAGGCTGCGGGGTCGAAATCGCCGAAGAACAGATGATCAGCGCGTCGGAATACGAGCGAGTCCTCAACTGGCTGTATGACGTGGAACAATCTGAACCGGAATTACAGCTCAAGGCTACCTGTGCGCCGCATTACTTCCGTGTCATGCGGATGCGGCAGGCCCAGGATAAACGGAACGGGGTGCAGCGCAACCTGCCCGCCAGCCATGATCGCCAGATCAACGGCCACCCGCACGGCCAGATGCACGCGGCCACCAAAGGCTGTCTGGCCGGTACAGGTGTCTGTTTTGTGTCGCATCGCGGCGAGATATTCCCCTGCGGCTACCTGCCAGTGGAAGCCGGCAATATGCGCCGGCAGTCCTTCGGCGAAATCTGGCAGGACAGCACCCTGTTCGCTGAGATGCGCAACCCGGACCTGCTGGAAGGCAAATGCGGAAGCTGCCAGTTCAAGAGCCTGTGCAGCGGCTGCCGCGCCCGCGCCTATGGTGTCACCGGCAATTATCTGGCGGAGGAACCCTTCTGCGCCTATGAACCGGAAACGCGCGAAGTGGTACTGGTTTAACCCCCTTACCCCAACCCCTCTCCCCCGAATTCAAGGGAGAGGGGCTAAGAATCCCGCGCATCGGTTCCCTCTCCAAATTCTGCGAAGCGCCTATATCATTATTCAAGGTTTGCTCAGGGCAGGCGGCGCAGTGAGGCCCGATAGCGACCTGGTGACAGACCGCACAGTCGATTAAACGCGCTGTAGAAGTGGCTGATGGTCTGAAAGCCGGCCTCATAGGCGATGTCGATCACGCTGGAGTCTGTGGTAAGAAGCTGCTGCTGGACAAACGCGATGCGCTGCTGGGTCAGATATTCAATAATCGTCAAATCAAAGGCGGACTTGAACACCGTCATGGCGTAATGTGGATGCAAACCCACATGAGCGGCCACATCGCGCGCGCCGATGGGCTGCTGGAAATAGTGGCTGATAAATTGCGCCATCTGCTGCGCCTTGTCAGATGATACTACCGGGCGTTCATCGCGTGTGACCTGCTGCAAGCGGGCGCAGCGGTGCAAGAAGGCCTTGATCTCCATGAGCGCCACGTCCGGTTCGCCGGCGTTGACATCGGCCTGCCACTGGCGATACATAGCCGCATTGTACAACCCCAGTTGATGCGGCCCGGCATGAAACAGAATCCCTGAAAGCAGCATATTGATAAACGCCTGCGGCAAATCCCATTGCAATACGTATTCCAGTGGAATGGTCGCAATGCTCAGCACCGTCCCCGGTTCGTAACGAATCAACTGGTGCGGGACCGCGCCCCAGAACACGGCGCTTTCCTGACTCTCAATGCGAAGCTCATGCCCGGCATGGAGATAGGTAATCGCCCCACCCTCCACGTAATTCAGTTCAATCTCGTTATGGCGATGCGGACGGCTGTGATCCGGCGACGGGCGCGCCGGCAGCACGAATAAACCAAAGGTCTGGACTTCGGAAGACTGTGCCATCACGGTACTCATCTGAGGATACAGGAAAACTATAGCCCGATTGCGGACGATTTTCCACAGAAAACGGTTTAGACTGACCAGCAGAATAGGGGACTAGCTGGAGAAAACAATGCTTACGGAAATGGATATTTATCTGTTTGACCTGCGCGGCTTTCTACTGCTTGAAAATGCTCTCAGCCAACAGGAAGTGGCGGACCTCAACGCCGGGATCGACGCCATTCTGCCGCTGCAACCGGGCGAATGGGCCGGGTATGTGCATGGGCACACCTACGGCGGCGGGGATGAAGGGCTGAATCTTCAGCAGATTTACGAAGGCGGCGCGCCTTTCGAGAACCTGATTGACCATCCCGCATGGTTCGAGAAGGTCAAATACTTTGTGGGCGGCGAAGGCACGTTCGATTACAAACACGGCCCGCTGTTCATTGACGAAAACTTCGCCAACATTCGCGGCCCCGGCCAGGCGATTGGCCTGCATTCTGGCGGGCACGAAGGGACGAAGCGCACCCAGTTCAAATTCCATAACGGGCGCTTCCACTGCGGGCAGGTCAATATCCTCATGGCGCTGACGGAAATCGGCCCCGGAGACGGCGCGACAATGGTCATCCCTGGCAGCCACAAGGCCAACTTCCCGCACCCGGAATTTGATAAATATCGTATGGGCAGCGCCGAACCGTCCGTCGATAACGTTACGGGCGCGATTGAAGTCCACATGAAGCCGGGCGACGCGCTGCTGTTTGTGGACGCCATTTCGCACGGTTCGGCCAAACGGGTGAACCCCGGCAATCGGCGCATCATTGTCTACCGCTACGGGCCGTCGTGGGGCAACTTCCGGCATGGCTACCAGCCCTCGCCTGAACTGCTGGCACGCCTGACACCGGAACGCCGCCGCATTGTTCAGCCGCAGGTGCTGCTGCCGCGTGAGTGGCGGAAGCAGTCCGCAGTCAATAGTTGTCAGTCATCGGTCCAGTCGCCAGGGGTTCAAAACCCCAGGCTATCCAAATAACCTGTAAGCCCGTAAACGGGCTGGTTCAACTGCTCCGAACCCGTTTACGGGTTTACGATCTATATCGCAGGCCCCGGTTTTGAACCGGGGTGTGAATTTTTTCCGGTGTTTACGCATGTCCAATCATCCTGCGTCTATAATGGAAACTATCAAGATAATGCCGGAGGGATTGGACATGCCCCTGTACGATTATCGCTGCCCGAACTGCAACCACCTGTTTGAAGCCCGCCACAGCTTCAATGAATCCGCGCCGCCCTGCCCCAACTGCCAGCACGCCGAAGTCACGCGGGTAATCCTGAAAACGCCGCGTGTAGCGCAGGGCATGAACGCCAGCGTGAGCGACACGGGCAAGGCGACCAAAGAACAGCTTCAGGCCAAATGGGCTGAGGAAACGCCGAAACTGCGCCAGAAGCTGGTGGACAAACTGGGTGAGGATGTGGTCAACCGCAACGCGCCGTCACTGAATAAACAGTATGACTGAAGTTCTCAGTTGACAGTTTCCAGTAATCAGACC
>CAZKIB010000045.1:25465-27582 GCA_964552425.1 uncultured Anaerolineaceae bacterium
CACATCAAAAACGCGCATCTCTGGGATAATTACGAAACTGTCCAGCGCGATCTGTACACGGCCAATGGACGGATTGTCGATCAGCCGGCGAACGGCGCGCAGGTGGTCGATCTGGAAGGCTATACCATCTTCCCTGGCCTCGTTAACGCACATGACCACCTTGAACTGAACCACTATCCGCGCAGCAAATTCCGCGAGGTGTACGACAATGCCCACCAGTGGGGCGAGGATATGGACGCCCGGCTGGACACGGAGCCGTACAAGTCGCTGCGGGCGTATCCGCTGCGGGACCGCCTGTTCATCGGCGGACTCAAGAATCTGCTGTGCGGCGCGACGACGGTGGCGCATCATGGCCCACCGCACAAGCCCCTGTTTGCGAAGGATTTCCCCGTGCGTGTGCTGCAAAAATATGGTTGGGCACACTCGCTGCACTTCAGCACCGATGATGAAATTGTCGCCTCATATAAATCCACACCAGCAGACGCCTTATGGTTTATCCATCTTGCAGAAGGAACGGATGATGTAGCGCGCAGCGAATACCAACGATTGAAAGAACTGGGCTGTATTGGGAAAAACACGGTTATCGTTCATGGTATCGGAATGACACAGGAAGATGAATGGGATTTCAAATCAAAAGGTGGTCATCTGGTACTCTGTCCGACAACAAATTTGTACCTTCTAGGTAAAACGTTGGTTGATGGTTCATCGTTTCTACGCTCTATGATGATGCTCGGTAGTGATTCCCGACTCACTGCACAAGGCGATTTACTTGATGAATTACGCCTGTTCGGTGAACTCTATCCAGATAATCATGCACCTTCGCTTGTAATCTCTGAACCAGAAGATACATTGAAGATCTATGATAAGCGTGTTCAAGATCGCCGCGCTTTTGGAGGCTCCCGGTTTGCAAGACAATGGGAACCCGGAAGACATGCTGATTTTATTGCCATTAAAGACGACTATGCGACCCTCCCCCGATATATGTTGGTTCATGCACGCAGGTCTGATATTGCCCTTATCGTCAAAGATGGTATTCCGCAGATTGGAGATGTCGATCTCATGGTGAAGTTTCGGCAGATTGAAATGACGGATGCAGTCCTAGATGACAAGTCAAAGTCAATCCATATTTACCATACCCGGCGTATTCATCAATGTACGCTGAAGGAGCCGGGCCTGGAAGTGGATGCGCTGCCGACAAAACGTTTCTGGTTGATATAATCACCTTACCCCCGTCACCAGTGGCTAAAGCCGACTGGCTAGGGGATGCGGCGGGAAGCGCACTAAAGGCGCTCTGACCCGCCTGAAGCCCCTATGGTGAGCCTGTTTTTCCGGTAGTTGCAGGTTTGAATCTACGGCGGTGCGGCATCAGTACCCTTTGCATCTTTGCTCCTTTGCCCCTTTGCGTTTAATCTTTTAACAGTCGACTGATGACTGTAGACTGATGACTTATCCTATGACTGATATGCTGTTCGGCCAATCGTATTACCTGCGCTTCGACCCAAAGTTATGGGACGCCATGCAACCCTACCCGCCGCTGGGGTCGCTCTATGCCGCCAGCTACCTGCGCGAAAAAGGCTGGTCGGTGGCCCTGTTCGATGCCATGTTGAGCGCGGGGCCGCACGAATGGGGCGCGACGCTGCGGCAGGTGCAGCCGCGTTACGCCGTGATCTTCGAAGACAACTTCAATTACCTCAGCAAAATGTCACTGCTGCGGATGCGCGACGCTGCCTTTGAAATGATCGACATGGCGCGGGCGCAGGGCTGCACGGTCATTGTCTGCGGCGCGGACATGACCGACCACGCCGAACAATATCTCCAGCACGGGGCCGATTATGTGCTGCTTGGCGAAGGCGAAGAAACACTGGCGGAGTTGATTCAATTCCTGAGCGGTGTAGGGACGATTCGCGAATCGCCCTTACAGGATAATGAAGCTGCACTCTATCAAATCCGCAGCCTGGCGTATATGCGCGATGGGCAGGTGGTCAAAACACCTGTGCGTCCGGTCATCCGTGATCTGGATGCGCTGCCGTTTCCCGCGTGGGAGATGCTTGACTATGAGAAGTACCGCGCCATCTGGAAGGCGCAGCACGGCTATTTCAGCATGAATCTGGTGACAA
>CAZKIB010000045.1:27596-32884 GCA_964552425.1 uncultured Anaerolineaceae bacterium
TGTCCGTTCCACTGCAACTGGTGCGCCAAACCCATCTGGGGGCAGAAGTACAACGTGCGCAGCCCACAGAATGTTGTGGATGAAATGCTGTGGCTCAAGTCTCATTTTAACCCCGACCACATCTGGTTCATGGATGACATCATGGGCATTCAGGACCGCTGGATCGAGGAATTCGCCGACCTGCTGGACGCGGCGAACCTGCACATCCCCTTCAAGAGCCTCAACCGTGTCGACCTGCTGCTGCGCGGCAAGACCATCCCGGCGCTGGCACGGGCAGGCGCGAAAATTGTCTGGGTCGGCGCGGAGAGCGGTAGTCAGAAGATTCTCGATGCGATGGACAAAGGCACGCGAGTCGAACAGATTTACGAAGCCACCCGCCAGCTTCACGCACACGGGGTCAAAGTGGCGTTTTTCCTGCAATTCGGCTACCCCGGCGAAACCCGCGAGGACATCGAACTCACGCTCAAGATGGTGCGCGATCTCATGCCTGACGACATCGGCATCAGCGTGAGTTATCCGCTGCCGGGAACCCCGTTTTACGAACGGGTGCAGCATGAACTCGGCGAACGCGCCAACTGGCTGGACAGCGCGGACATGGCGATGCTCTATCAGGGGCCATTCGCCACCGCGTTCTACCGCCATCTGCATACGGTGGTGCATAAGGATTATCGCTCCCGTAAAACGTGGGACGAACTGCGCGGGCTGATTCGCAACCCGGCGAACCTGCGCCCCGGCCACCTGCGCCGCACCGCCGCCATGCTCTATCACCGCCTGACTCTGCCGCTGGCCGAACGCAAACTTGACCAACTGGCCCGGTTTCCACACCAGCCCACCCGCCTGCCCAATGTGGTGATAGAATAGAAAAAAGCAGGAGAATACCCGATGACTGACATGCAGGAACTCTACAAAACTGTCGATCAGCTTACGTCTGAAGAGTTAAAGCAGCTTTATCGTTACATTCTCGAAAATCGTGTGCAATTCGTGGACACAGAAAATCAGCCGTCATCACAGCAGCGCCAGTTAGGTCTGCACGCGCATCTGGGTAAAGCATGGATGAGCGGCGATTTTATGGATGAACTGCCGGACGAATTCTGGCTCGGTGAAGAATGAGATATTTGTTGGATACCCATACTTTTGTCTGGCTGGATAGTGATCCGGCAAAACTATCATCCAGAGCTGCTGCAATCTGCACCGACGAATCAAACGACCTCCTGCTTAGTCTGGCAAGTGTTTGGGAAATGCAGATCAAAATTCAACTCGGTAAATTAACCCTACCTGCCTCCCTGAAACTGACAATCGAAAACCAGATCAAGCATAACCAGATCAAATTACTTTCTATTGAGTTGACCCATGTAATCGGACTATCGCTCCTGCCAGACCATCATAAAGACCCGTTTGATCGCTTGCTGGTATCTCAGGCAAACAGCGAACAGATATCGCTCATTACAAATGACCCTCAAATTGCTGCTTATACTGTAAAAACTGTCTGGTAGTCAGACATCCTGTGCAGCCCACCCGCCGGCCCATTGTAGTGATAGAATAATCATGGAAATCAGAGAAGGATGAACCAATGGCTGCCAATCTTGTTGCTGATCTCACAGTAGATGAACTGCGGACGCTGATCCGCGAAATTGTATTTGACGCGCTGGAAGAAATCGTCACTCGTGATATCGAGGATGAGGTTGAATTTACAGATGAGGTTGCGGAGTATCTTCGGGAGTATATGCGGGAACGACCTCAAGGTATCCCGGCTAAACAAGTCATGAAGGAACTGGGATTGCTGGATGATGAGTGATCCTCGTCCTTATGAACTTCAATTCAGCCCAAGAGCCAAACGCGATCTGGGGCGGTTGGATAAAACAATTGCAAAACGCATTCTGGAAAAACTATTTGATCTCGCCCAAAATGCGGAGATCGTTGATCACTATGCCCTGACTGGTGAGTGGAAGGGGCTATACCGGATTCGTGTCGGCAACTATCGCGTCATTTATGATCTCAAAAACGACAAACTCATCATCCTGATTGTCACCATTGGACATCGGCGCAACGTCTACAAAGGTTAGAGCTTGAAATACCCCTCCAACGCACTTGACTCGCCTGTGCAAAAAACGCTACGCTTAGGGCACGTTTACCAGGCTTAGACCACAAGGAAAAACCATGTCACTGAAGGTCACGCTTTTTGGTGGAACCGGACAGGGTAAAACGACCTACACCCTGGCGCTGCTGTACCAGATGGCCGCCGGGATTGACGGCTTCCGCATCGAAGCCCAGAACGCGGATACTTCGACCAAATATCTGAACCCCTGGCGCGATTTTGTCATCGCCCGCAAGTGGCCCGCACCGACGATGGGCCGCCGGGAGGACACCTTCAGCCTGCTGTTCAACAACGAGTTTATTACCGAGTTCCGCTGGGTGGATTATCAGGGTGGCGCGATCAACGTCCCAACCGATGAATCCGACGAGGCAGCCCAGCTTCATGCCGATATTCAGGAAAGCAACGCGGTGATTATCGTAGCGGACGCTTTTACCATCGCCACCCGCCCGCGCATCGAAGCCGAAATGCTGACCTCATCGACTTACATCTACAACCTGCTGAACAGCTATAAATTCAAAGAGGCGGAACGCGGGGTTGGCATGGCGCAGGGGATCACAATTGCGCTGGTTTTGACCAAAGCGGACATTCTGCCCGAAGAATACAAGGCAAATAACTATCAGCGGCTGTTCGAACAGGCCCGCGATGTATTCCGGGGGGTGGTAAGCTTCGCGGAAGACCAGCGCGCCCATACCAGCAGCCTTCGTCCCTGGCTGTACCCGGCAGCGATGATCCCCGTGTCGGTGGCGGGCGAAGGGAATGCCAGCGTGGTGGACCCTGGCAAGGGTTATGAACTGGCAACCGTCAGCCTGGATAACCCGCCCGATCCAATCAATATCCACTACCCCTTCCTGTACGCCATTGGCAACGAACTCGACCGCAACGCGCTGTACATGGAAGAGGCAGAAGAAGAACTCGAAGCTCGCCTGAGCAAGCTGAACCGCAATGTACTCAACCGTATTTTGCGGGGCCGCAGCATCAAACAGCTTCATGCGGAACGGCAGGCGGTGGCCGAAAAATTATCGGAGATGGAGCCGAAGATTCGTGCCGTGACCTCCGTCGCCAACAAAAAGATGCGTTCGCTCATCCCGTCCTAGAGTCGGGAGAACCCCGCCGTGATCTATGAAACGTTCCTGTTCACCCGCAACCAGCGGCGCGACTTTACGGCGTTTATCCGCCCGAAGGATTTGACCAACAAAGAGGTCAGCCTGATCGCCAGCGCCCTGAGCAACGTGAACAATGTGGCCGAACTGACGCCTGACTGGCCGGCGCTCTACAGCCTGCCCATTGGTGAGTACAATCTGCTGCTGCGGCATTATGACAGCGGGCGCAAACATGCCGGACGCGACATCGGTGTGGTGGAAGGCATCGCGGTGCGGCGAACCGTGCAGCGCCACTACACGCTGGCCGTTCCTCATTTTCTGGCGCGACAGCAGGAAATTCTCAACATCTGCGATCAGGTGGCCGACATCGAGACGATCACGCCGCGCCAGTCCGACGAGTTTGACTGGCCGGATGTGCAGGCTGACGAAGCGCAGATCGCTGTCGATGACGACCTGATTGATGAATTTCTCTCGCGTCTGAGTGATGACCGCCTGTTCGTGCCGTTCACACAGGATGGGCGCGCGCTGCTGATCTCTGCCCTGTCCGACCCACGCCTGCGCACCGCCTACTTCGCCTTTGGGACCAACTCGAACGTGCTGGCGCGGCTGCAACAGGCTGAAGTGAATGTGGATGTGGTCAGCTACTTCAACACGACCATCCCCAGCCTGCGCAACCGCCAGACCAACGAAATTACCAGCGAACTGACCGATTTTGTCGGCAAGCTGCCCCCGCGCCCGGCAGGTCGCATCCCGGTGGAGGCTGACCCGGACTACCCCACTGAGGTGCTGCCTACACCCCGGCAGGTGCGCAACGCGCTCAAAGAGGAACGGGCGAAATCCGAACCTGATCCGCTGGCAGAGTATGACGCGGGTGCAGAAGGCGTGCTGACCATGCGCGAGATGCGGCGGCGTGAACGCGAACAACAGGCAGCAGAAGCGGCCCAGGACGAACCAGAGGAATCACGCGGATGGCTGCTGCGGCTGATCGCGCGGCTGCTGGGCCGGAAGTAGCTCGATTCCTCGTACAGCAACATGGTTGGCCTATAGACGACTATCCATGTTCAAAAAGCCGCTTTTTGGATTCGGCTTAGTTTTGCGCTGTCCGTACACACTATTTTCTGCTTTGGCTCATGCGTAAAAGGAATGTGAGAGGGTAAAGTTGAGCGATGGATTTCCAAAACTTGACCTCCCAGACGACGAGATGAGTGTGGCATGGTTGATGAAACACTTGAATCCAGCGGGGATGAGCTGTCCACACTGCCAACAGCCGCACAATCGGTCCCACTATTTCCGGGCCAAGCGTTGGAGCGGGATAGCGATATATCGCTGCGCGCGTTCGCACTATTTCTACCCATGAGCCAAAAATTGAGTCGGGGAGATTGCAAATGATTACTATCCGCAAGGCAGGTCTGGAAGATATTCCGCAGATTCGCGCCGTTGGGTCGGCTTCATGGCGAGCGACTTATACAGGCATTTACCCGGATGAGTTTATTGATAACGTGCTGGAACAGTGGTGGTCGGAGGCCGGTTTTCAGAGCAGTATTCTGAACGCAGCAGTGTGTAATCTGGTCGCGGAGCGGGACGGACAAATTGTTGGCACGCTAATGGGAACAGTCGATCCTCGTGAGGAAGGGCAGGTACATCTTTTTAGACTGTATATCCATCCTGACCATTTTAGGCAGGGAATCGGGAAACAGTTATGGCAGGCCTATGTTCGCCACCTCGCACCGGGAGTCAAACAGGTCGATCTGGAAGTGGAGCCGCAAAATGCCCGCGCCATTCAGTTTTACACACGTCTCGGCTTTCAGGAAACAGGCATAAAAGAGATTGAGGCGTTTGGATATACCATGAAAACAATGCTGATGTCACTGAACTTGCAGGTCGGACAAGGGGCTATCGCCACTTTATCCTGAATATATCCAGGAGCAGCGCATTCAAATTCTCCGATGATTTCTAATTTTGGACATGCCACAGCGCGTCCGGTTAATATTAAGAACATTTCTAAGGCAGATGAGCGGCGTGGATGCTGATTCGCTCGTGCCGGACACTGAAGTATCCGGCAAAGCAACCCAAATCCTTTCAGGATTCACACC
>CAZKIB010000046.1:0-14402 GCA_964552425.1 uncultured Anaerolineaceae bacterium
ACTCCCACAGGTTTCGCCGATCAGCGCGGCAACGTAGCTTATAACCAGCAGTTGTCGCTGGACAGAGCGCGAGCCGTTGAAACCGCGCTGCGTACCAAAGGTGTTCCTCCGGCTCAGATCACTGCGATTACAACAACGAGCGGCGGCGGCGAGACAGATGATTTCACGCCTGACGCCACCACTAACCAGGATGATGAGGCCAATCGCCGGGGGAATCGCCGTGTGGTTTTGACTTTTGCTCGCACGGGTAGCGCGGGCGGTGCTGGTGGCGGGGCAGGCGGTGGAGGTGGAGCAGGAACGCCTTGATAATCTCGCATACCGGGCTGTTGGCGATAGCTTTGTGGTCAGTATGAAATGCCCTCACGATCACTGCCGATGCCGTTACAGTGCGGCATGTATACTCCGATGGGAGAAGCGACTATGGCAAGCGAGGACACTGTGGAACGGCTAAAAGAGCGGCTGCTCTCTACCGATGAAAATGACAGCAGTCGCGCGCTGGGGGAATTGATTAGCCTGGGTAAACAGGCAACACCCGTCCTGCTGGAAGCACTCCGAAATTCGAATACGCGTACTCGGCGGTTGGCTGCCGAAGGTCTCGGCGATGTTCGGGACCCCGCCAGTGCAGATGCCCTTTTTGAGGCGACCAGAGATACTGTGGGCGAAGTACGCGCACGGGCAGCGACATCGCTTAATAAGCTGGGCGATCCGCGTGCGTTACACGCGCTGGTTGACACACTTAATGATTACGAGGATGAACTGCATACACCTTATACCGCATCCATGTATCCCCTGATGCGCGGTGGTAAGGAAGTGCTGCCATTGATGATGCCGCTGTTAATGTCGGGGGATGCGCTTACACGCGAACGCGCATTTCTGATCGTCAAGGCAGTTGCCAGCAAGCTGCCAGAAGGACAGAACTGGAATTCCCTGTGGCGCACTCTGGGTAGTTATGATCCGGCAGGGCCACCGTCGGAACGGGATCATGCTGCTGAACAGTGGCAGGAATGGGTGTCCGCGCTCTAGGGCGAATTATGGACGCTGCGGGGAACTGGCAACTCACGAATGAACAATATCTTGCCGCCGGGTTGACGTGGCTGCGATTGCGACTGCTGCACCTGATTGGGCGGCGCAGCTCGGCAACCAGCGCACTCGATCCGCAGTCCGAAGCCCTGCTGACCCAGGCTGAAGAAATCATGTCGGCCTGTGAAGCTTTGGACCAACCGCCGCCTCTGTTTATTATCCGGCAGCGTTTTGGTCTTTCCCGCTTTGAGCAGGACATGCTGCTGCTGTGTGTGGCTCTGGAACTGGATACCGGGCTGGCTGCCCTGTGCGCTCAGGCGCAGGGGAACCCTAACCAGACCTACCCGACCTTCGCGCTGGCGCTGGCGTTGTTCGACCAACCGGCCTGGGATATTCTGTCGCCGGAACGCCCCCTGCGCTACTGGCGTTTGATCGAAGTGATACAGAGCGGCGCGCTGCCCCTGACCAGCAGCCCTTTGCGCGCGGATGAACGGATTGTCAACTACGTCAAAGGTCTCAATTACCTGGATGACCGGCTGATTCCGCTGTTGACCCCGCTGCATGAAGCCAATGTTGAAGTTGAACTGCCGCCTTCACAGCAGGCTGTTGTGGAACAGGTCGTTCGCTTTCTGCATCGCAGCCCGCAGCAGCAGCGTGTGCCGCTGATCCAGCTTCTGGGGATTGATCCTACCAGCAAGGAACTGATCGCCTGGTACGTCGCTTCGACACTTGGGATGCGGGTGTATTACCTGCCGCTGGACCTCATTCCCATCCATACAGCGGATATGGAAAATCTGGCGCGCCTTTGGCAGCGAGAAAGCCTGCTGCTGCCACTGGCGCTGTATATTGATGCTCACGACGTTGATGAGGAAAGCGCGAACATCGCCGCGAAACTGGGGCGTTTTCTGGTGCGCAGCGATGGTCTCTTCTTTCTGGGAACGCGCGATGTTTATCAGGATTTGCGTCGTGTTTCGCTCGATGTGGATGTCGCCAAACCAACTGCTGATGAGCAAAAATCGGCCTGGACAACCGTTCTGGGTCATCAGCACTCGCTGGCTCCGGCGCGTCTGTCCGCACAGTTCAATCTGGGGCTGGCAGCGATCTATGAAGTAGCACAGTCTGTAGCGGCTGAGAGCGGATTGAACGGACACCGGGCAGATGATCTGCTGTGGGAGGCCTGCCTTGCGCGCACCCGTCCCCGGTTGGATACCCTGGCCGAACGTCTGGAACCCAAAGCTACCTGGGATGATATTGTTTTGCAGGAGCATACATTCGCGCTGCTGCATCAGATTGCGAATCAGGTGCGGCAGCGTGGGAACGGCTATGACGAGTGGGGCGTTCCTGCCCGTCTTTCGCAAACGAATGAGTCGCGGCCTCGGTATGGCAACGCTGTTTGCAGGTGAAAGCGGCACGGGTAAGACCATGGCCGCCGAAGTTATCGCCAATGATTTGCGCCTGAACCTTTACCGCATTGATCTGTCGGCGGTGGTCAGTAAGTATATCGGCGAAACCGAGAAGAATCTGCGGCGCTTGTTCGACGCGGCTGAAGATGGTGGGGCGATTCTCTTCTTTGATGAGGCTGACGCGCTTTTTGGCAAGCGCAGTCAGGTCAAGGACAGTCATGACCGTTATGCCAATATTGAAACGAATTATCTGCTTCAGCGTATGGAGGCTTATCAGGGGCTGGCGATTCTGGCGACCAACATGAAAACGGCACTGGATGATGCGTTTACCCGCCGCCTGCGTTTTATTGTCGATTTCCCGGTCCCTCAGCCGGAAGATCGCCGCCGAATCTGGCAAAAGATATTCCCGCTGGAGACGCCGGTTGGCAGCCTGGACTACCAGCGTCTCTCCGAATTTAACCTCTCCGGCGGCAGCATCTACAACGCCGCGCTAAACGCCGCTTTTCTGGCCGCGCAGGAAGGTGTGCCTGTTGCCATGTCGCACGTGCTTAACGCTATTCTGACTGAACTGCGCAAGTCTGACCGGCTAATTGACGAACGCGAGTTTGGCCGGTACTGAGCCAATCGATGCCGCGCATATCAGTCAACGAATATCAATCCCAGACCGGCGGTTTTTCCGTATAAGGGTCCTTGGGGAATCGGTCTGTAGACAGTGACTGCCGGGAACGCTCGATCATGACCTGAAGGGCGTCTGCCAGGTGTTCATCGGCGATGTGATGATCGCCACGCGCCACCCGCAGTTGATGCGCTTCGTACAGCACCTCCGCGTGAGTTGATCCGGCAGGTGGGTCAAATTTATAGGTCGCGCATTCCATTAGCTGGCCCAGAGGATCGCGGAAGTAGATGGAGTACATGAAGCCCCGGTCAATTTCACCGGTATGTTGAATGCCCCGTTCATCCAGCCGCTGCGCGATCTGTGTATAGGTTGCCCGCGACACCGTGAATGCCAGATGGTGCAGGTTGCCGATGCCTTCGGGGTTGCGTGTGGGGTCAGGTTTGCGGTTTTCGTTGGTGAAAACCGTAATCAGCCGTCCGTCGCCGGGGTCAAAATAGAGGTGGCTTTCGGCGGGGACATCCAGATTGGACTGTTCGAAGATAAAAGGCATCCCTAACACACCTTCCCAGAAGTCGATACTGGTCTGACGATCTGCGCCGATCATCGTAATGTGATGAATACCCTGAGTCTGAATTTTTTTCATACGATACCCGTTTTGTGCTCTCCACTCCGATCAAAAGGTTGAGCAGAGCTGTCAAATTCCTTCAATGGCGATGAAACTGGCATTTGCTGAGCCTTCGCGTTCTGCCTTCGCAGCCTGGTATTCCGGTGAATTGTAGAAAGTCTGAGCCTGCTCCAAAGTAGGGAATTCCAGCACCACGATCCGGCGGGTTTCTTCTGGCCCTTCGAGCGTAACCTTGCTGCCACCCCGCACAATGAAGCGTCCCCCGTATTTTTCAATCGCTGCCGGGGTTAGTTTCGTGTAGTTACTGTACTGCTCCGGGTCAGTGACTTCGATCCGGGCGATAATGTATGCTGCCATAT
This sequence comes from uncultured Anaerolineaceae bacterium, assembly GCA_964552425.1. Classification (GTDB taxonomy): domain Bacteria; phylum Chloroflexota; class Anaerolineae; order Aggregatilineales; family Phototrophicaceae. Next base: position 4,024 of record CAZKIB010000046.1, read on the forward strand.
TCAGCGCCTCACAAATGGTCTGCTTACCTGAAAGTAGTTTCCGACTATATCCATATTGCGCGCAATCTCAAAAAAACGCTGAGTGAGTCACGGCTTGTGCCAGGGTCAGCCTTGCCCAAAAGTACAGTCGAAAGCCGTCCCCAGGTACGGCGTTTCTTTCGCGGCTTTCACATATTCTGAGAGTTGGAAAGTACACCACATTACACAAGGAGAGGTCAGGACAATATGACAACGAGAAGTGTGTTAATCACCGGGGCATCTCGCGGGCTGGGACTCGCGCTCGCTCGCGAACTGGCCCAGTCAGGATGGCATCTGCTGCTGGATGCACGGGGACCGGACGCGCTGGAAGATGTGCGTGTCGAACTCAGTTCAAAGACCCGTGTCATTGTTTTGGCCGGAGATGTGACAGACCCCTGGCATCGCCGCGAGCTTGCCGAAGCCGCTCAATCGCTTGGCGGTCTCGATGCAGTCGTTAACAACGCCAGTATTCTTGGCCCCAGCCCGCAGCCCCTTCTGCTTGATTATCCGCTTGATGCGCTCGAACAGGTATACCGCGTTAACGTGATCGGGCCGCTGGCTGTAATTCAAGCAGTACGCTCCTCTCTCAAGCCGGATGCGCGGGTGATTAATGTGACGAGCGATGCTGGAACCGAGGCTTACCCCGGATGGGGCGGTTATGGTTCGGGCAAGGCGGCTCTGGAACAGCTTTCGGCTGTGCTGGCTGTCGAAAATCCAGCGCTCAAGGTGTACTGGGTAGACCCTGGTGATATGCAAACGCAGATGCAGCAAGAGGCTTTTCCGGGTGAAGACATTGGAGATCGCCCTCTGCCAGAAACCAGTGTTCCCGGTCTGGTCGCGCTGCTGACGCTCACTTATCCCTCTGGTCGCTATCAGGCCCGCGAGCTGCCTGCGCCGGAGAAAGCCACATGACCGCTGTGCCACTGCCAGAAATTCGGCATCTCAACACAATGCCAGAGCCTCTGAATTTTACGCTGCCGCCCGAACTGGAAGCCAGTGAACCCCCCGAAGCGCGTGGTCTGGCGCGTGACGAAGTGCGGTTGATGGTTTCCTATCGTTCGGATAATCGAATTCGGCACACCCGGTTCAAGGATTTACCGGATATTCTAACGGCCGGAGATGTAGTGGTTATCAATACGAGCGGCACATTGAATGCTGCCCTGAATGTTACAGACCCTGAAGGCCGCCCGTTTGAACTTCATCTTTCGACCCATCTCCCCGCTGATCTGTGGATTGTCGAAGTCCGCGAATCGCAGGGGGCGCTCACTAAACCGTATTTCGCGGCGCGGGCCGGCACAGATTTTCGACTGCCGGATGGGGCAACCGCGACTCTGCTTGTCTCCTACAAGGAGTCAAAACGTCTGTGGATCGCGCGACTTGATCTGCCTTGCGACCTGCATCCTTACCTGATGGAACACGGTTTTCCAATTCGCTACAGTTATGTGAGTCAGGGCTGGCCGGGCAGTTATTATCAGACCGTCTACGCCACAGAAATGGGCAGCGCCGAAATGCCTTCAGCGGGGCGAGCCTTCACCACAGAGCTAATTACCCGGCTGGTCGCCAGAGGGGTACAGGTTCTTCCCCTGATTCTGCATACCGGTGTCGCCAGCCTGGAAGCTCATGAGCCACCTTATGAAGAATACTATCGCGTGCCGCTTGAGACCGCCGAAAGTCTGAATATGGCGCGGGCAGCTCAACGGCGGATTATCGCGGTGGGTACGACAGTGGTGCGCGCGCTGGAAACCGTTACGGACCACAGGCGTGTTACGCATCCGGGTGAGGGCTGGACACCGCTTGTGATTACGCCAGAGAGGGGTATCCGGGCGGTGAATGGGATGCTGACAGGTCTGCATGAACCGCGCGCGTCTCATCTGGCGATGCTCGAAGCTCTGACCTCGCGTGAGTATCTCTGCAAAGCTTATGAGGAAGCATTAGCCGAACGTTACCTGTGGCATGAATTTGGCGACCTGCATCTCATGCTGCCCTGATACCCCTTGAAGTTCTTCTGTCCGGTCCTCCAGTTGGTCAGGTCAGCGCGCGCATAGCTCTGGCAGGAGCCATCAGGAAGGGCGGCAAATAAGCCGGGATATTCGAGAACGGCAGTACCTCCGGTTTCAGATGGATGCCCAGGGCATCGGACATGAACTGCCGGCGTGCCTGAATGCGGCTCCAAGCTTCGGGGTAACATTCTGCGAATTGACTGCGCAGGGTCTCATCAGCAAGCGCGATGCCATCTTCAATATTGGTGGTGTAGTAGGCCGTACCCGTAGCTGGAATGACATCCACCTGAATCGCCATGCCGGACTGCAAGGTTTCAGTTGATCCGGCGTAAACCGGCGAATCGACCCACTCATCCAGATGAATCAGATGGCCGGGATTGAGACCTACGCCAAAAAAGGGATCACCGATGTGTTCATGAATGATTTTGTACAGCGCACCGCCAGTAACCCCAATGCCGATGTGTTCGTACCAGGCTGCAATAGCCCTGAAATAAGGTGCGACCAGGCGGTCCACATAATCGCTGATTTCATGGGGCAGTTCGCTGGCTGCTGAGACCATGAACCCAGCGCGGCTGGTCAGTGCCCCCCACGTTCCATAGGCAGTTGTAAAGGGATCACCATGCTGAATACGCCGCGATGATGGACTGCCCATGCCCAGAAAGGCCCGCTGGCCCGCTGATAACATCAGGTGGCAGGAGAGGGGCATACCATTTATCCCCATCAGTTCAACGGCCTGATATTCCGTCATACCGGGTCTGACGCCGAATAACACATTGCGGACACCCTGAGAGGCATGGGCTGCCACAAATTCGAAGCGGGCCAACTGCTCGACTTCGTTGATTGTGCGCAGACCGCCCACCGAATCCATCAGCAGCGCATTTGCGTTACGCACCAACGCCGGGTCGCCGGTGAGGGTGCGCAGGGTATCGGCGATGTAGGACGGGATTTCGAGCCAGGTCGCCGGGGTGTCCGTTTCCTGTGCGTCGAAATGTTTCCATCCGGCCACGCCAATGTGTTTGCCTTTCTGAATGCCCGCCCCGCCAAGAATGACTGCCAGCGGCTGGCTGCGGCCGCGATCCTGCCCCAACAGGCTGAAGCTCTGGTAAAGGACGACTTCCAGATGGTCAATAATTGGGCTGATGGGCGCGAACCCAAAGCCTTCGTTACCCACCAGAAGCGAGGGTTTCTGATCGTGTTGCAGGTCGATAATGAGCAGCGCTTCTTCAAAGCGCGGGTCGTACCCGGTGACATAGGACAGATTGGCAAAATGCTCGCGGTCTCCATAGACCACCAGGACATCATAGCCGTCTGCTGCGGCGCGGCCGCGTAAGCGCTCAAGGCGGTTGAGGTATAAATCTGCCGGGATTTGAGGCTCTACGGACGGCAGCCCAAATTCGGGAAGCTGCACTTCTGCTAGTTCAATTTGTCTGACCATGTACTTGTTCCTGAGATGCGATAATCCTCAAAGTAATACCATGTTTTTGAGAAACCCGCCGCATGAGCAGACCGCGACGATTTTGATGACAGGTACTTCAGGCAAATCACGTTATACTGGGCAAAGCGTCATTCGGTTTGCTTTCTGCCAGAAACCCGTTCATAGGTTTGCTGTGTGGCGCTATCATGGGAGTTCGTAATGCGTGTTTCAGACATAGGGTTGCATCGTCTGCACCGTCAGCACATCGCGCGCCAGACTTTCAAAAGACCCGATGAAGTGGTTGCCTGGATGGGTGCGATACAGGGACAGGATTACCCTGGCGCGAAATGGTCGGTTGGATTGCGGCTGCCGGGCAGTACGGATGCAGCTATTGAACAGGCTATCGTCAGCAAAACGATTCTGCGCACTTGGGTGATGCGCGGCACACTGCATCTGGTAACATCCACCGATATTCGCTGGATGATTGATCTGTTCGCGGCGCGCATCATTGCCGGCAGCACGCGCCGTTACCAGGAACTGGAACTGGATGCTCAGACTCTGAGCCAGAGTAACGCACTGCTGGAGAATGTCCTGAAGGTCAATCCACAACTCAGCCGAAGTGAGTTATTCGCCGCGCTGGAACAGAACGGCATCTCGACACAGGGCCAGCGCGGGGTGTATATGTTGCAGCGTGCCTCATATGATGGTCTGATCTGTCAGATCAATGCGCCGCGCGGCACGCCAGTCTTTGTGTTAATGGAGAACGCCGCGCCTGACGCCAGAACGATGTCGCGTGAAGAAGCCATCACTGAACTTGCCCGCCGCTACTTTACAAGTCGCGCTCCGGTCACGGTGCAGGATTTCGCGCATTGGTCGGGGCTGAATCTGACCGAAGCGCGGGCTGGTCTGGAGGCAGTGCAAGGCCAGCTTAAACGGGAAGTGATTGACGGACAGACCTACTGGCTGGCTGATGATGCCCCCATCGCGGCAGCCAATTTGTTATCGGTTTATGTGCTGCCGGGTTTCGACGAATACGTGCTCGGTTACAGGGATCGCAGCGCGGTACTGGAAGCGCAGTATGCAAACCGCATTTGCCCCGGTGGCAACGGTGTATTTTATCCGACCATTGTGGTCAATGGACGAATTGTCGGGACATGGAAGCGCACGCTCAGAAAGGACAGGGTGATGATTTCTTCCACGCCATTTGACCAGCCACTTAATGATCGCGAGCAGGCTGCCTTCGCCAGCGCGTCAGCGCGGTATGCCGATTTTCTGGGACTGCGCGCAGTGATGGCCTGAACTGGTAAGTCTGCACTGCATGAACCACGCCTGGGAAAAGAAATGTTGAGCCATCAAAGCCCGTTGGGCGCGTAGGGGATAACCATATTCTTGAGCAGGTTCATCAGATCATAACGCACGGTTTCGAGATGCTTGCGCATCCTTCGTTCGGCTTCGTCACCATCACCAGAGAGGATGGCTTCCGCCACAACCCGGTGTTCCTGCGTCTCGCGCTGCATACGCCCTTCCATCGCCAGAAGGCCATTGCGCACCCGCCGCCACTGGTCGTTGAGATTGTTGAGAATGCGCCCGACCCGGCCATCCGGGTATTCTGACATCGCCATGAGGGCATCGTGCCACTGGCGATGAACCATTTCCCAGGCTTCGAGATCATCCGCCTGTTCAGCCACGATCATACCGTCCACTGCGTTCTGAAGGGCGCTGCGCAGCGATTCGTCACGGCAGGCGGCGGCCTGTCGGGCCAGCAGCACCCCAAGCGCGATCTTGATGTTAAATATGTCGTGAATGTCGTCCAGTGACAGGGCGCAAATCTGCCAGCCCTGGCGATGCTGGCGATTGACTAACCCTTCACATTCCAGATAACGCAGCGCGTACAGGACCGGGGTTCGGCTGAGGCTGAGTTCCGCTGCGAGATCACTGTCTGAAAGGGTTTGACCCGGCATATAGGTCATGTTCAGAATGCGCGCCTTTATCATGGTGTAGGCCTGCTGTTCGGCGGTTAGCGGGATGCCATTTTCTTGACTCATGGGAAAACCTCATCATCGGTTTCTATGGGCGCGGCTGCGGGTCCAGTTCTGGCAGCAGAGCAGCGCTCAGGGTCTCAAAGGTTTCAGCAATGTGACCATCCTGGCGGATCATATCCGTTATTTTATCCATTCCGACACGTTCCAGTAATTGGGTCATTCGCTGAATCATACGCAGATTGGTCTGGTAGACTTCAACCGGGCCGGGAACGTGTTTGGGTGTAATATCACCACCAAGCCAGCCATCATAGCCAAGCTGAATCAAAGTATACAGCACTTCCAGCCAGTGCCAGAAGTGGACTGTGCCGGAGATCATGTCCCAGTCGCCACCGTCACCGGTATTGTCATTGGTATGGATGTAAAACAGACGATTGGCGCGCGCCAGCAGGGCTGCCGACTCAGCCGGGTTTTCCTGGGCTGCAAAAGCGTGCCCGATGTCAAAGTTCGCGCCGAGGTTTGGCAAACTGACTTCGGCGCAGACATACAGCATTTTGCCCACATTGCTCAACAGGATATGCGAGTGGGGTTCGTGCGGCTGATATTCGAGGCAGAATTTGATGTCTGGGCGATACGAAGCCACTGCTGCTGTCGACTCGATAAAGTGGCCCCAAACGGTGCTGTGGTCAAGCTGAAACGGGTAATCATAACCATCGGCCAGCGGGCAGGTTGTTACGATGTCCGTGCCGAATTCTGCCGCCAGGTCCATCGCGCTGCGCAGCCGCCCGATGGCTTCCTGCCGCGCTGCACTGCTCTGGGCGGAAAGTGCCCCATGCCGGAAGTGCTTCGCGTCCTTCGTATCGACATTGATTGCCGCGAGGGTCAGTTCATGTTTGTCCAGCATTTCCCGCACCAGCCGCGTATCGCCAAATGCAGCCGGATATTTGAGTTCGATGCCAGTCATGCCGTCCACCTGAGCGACCTGCGCGAAGACTTCTTCGAGCGTGCGGTCAGGCTGAAACTGCACAAAACGGTTGCGTTGTGCCCCGAAAAAGCCGGTGTTGGCGGAAAATTTCCAGTGCATGGTGTTCTCTCTTGTCGTGGTCGGACCCGCACCCAGGTTCGTCAAAACCTAAAGTAAAGAGTAGAGATAAGGAATCGTTCTTGCTGAATTACGCTCGGTCATCAGGGCTTCCATTTTCGTACAGTCGATCCGATCCGTGATTTCTTCCAGCTTGCGTGTGAGCTGCATCCCGGCGGTCAGATTCTCAACCGTATCCAGTTCCTTTGAGAAGATGTCATAGGCGTACCAGTCATTGTCGTAGCCGAGCTTACGCAGAGTATAAAAGGTTTCGACAAATTCCCACAGATGGAATGCGCCAGGCAGCATATCCCAATCCCAGCGCCCGTCATTATCGTTCAGGTGAACGTAGAACAGGCGGTTGGCCTTCGCCAGCAGCACTGCCGACTGTGCCGGACGCTCCTCGGCGATGAGCGCATGGCCGATGTCAAAGGTCGCGCCCAGGTTGTCAGCGCCCGTGAGCATACAGAAGGCTGCTGTTTCGCCGGCTGTGCCGACCAGACAGCGCGCCATCGGGTCGTTTTTCTTATACTCAATGCAGATGCGCACCGTCCGGTTATGCGCGCAGACAGCCGAAAAGGTTTCGAGCGCGTAATCATAGCCGCGAATATAGTCCATCTCGAAGGGAGTATCCGCGCCTTCATTGAGCGGGCAGGTGGAAACCCGGTCACAACCCAGTTCAGCCGCGAAATCCACCGCGCGTTTCATGTCGTCCACGACTTCCTGCCGTTCGCTCCCTTTTTCGGAGACGAACGAGCCGCGCCACCATTTGCCGCTGCGCCGTGATCGGAAATTGATGCCAGAGACTCCAAAGTGATACTGCTCCAGCAGGCGCTTGAGTTCGGCAGGATTCTCGAAATCGGCCGGATAACACAATTCCAGACCCTCAACCCCCCAGATGCGCGATGCCCGCGCAAATTTTTCGGACAGTGATACGTTGTCCTGATAGACCATGTAGCGATTATGCAGGCCACCGAGAAAGGCTGAAATGATTGCCAGCTTGTTCATGGATGAGTCTCCTGGGACTTCTGTAGGTAGAGCAGCCAGTCATCACCATGAGCCGGGGCCGTGAGGCTGGCGCTGCCTGTGGTCGAACCAGCCTGATGCTGTTCTGCTGTGTTCTGCGCATTGATCCAGGTGATGTGATATGGGCTGTCGTCCAGCGTGACCTGCACGCTGCCACCCGATGGCAGATAGACCAGAACCTGAGCGCCCGGTTCTGCCAGACAGTAACCGGCAGTCACAAGGTCCTGACGAGGGGACATGCGGTAAAACGGAATCGTCTCAAAAAAAGCCCAGACTGCCCTGATGATGTCGTGCCGCCACTGCCGCCGGTCATTCAGGTCGAGCGTGCCGCTGAAACCGGAAGATGAGTCGCCCAGCCCGCCTGGCTCTGGCCCGCCGTTGTCAATGAAATTGAGCGCGCCGGCGGATATACCGATGACGAACGCATTTTTGCGCAGGTGTTCATCGCTGTAGTCCGGGTGGAACTTGTTGCCGGACCACAGAGTTTCCTGCACATACAGCGGTCTGGAAGGATGATGATTCCTGAGCAGCCCCTCACTGAGAACGGCGGGGTCGGTGGTCTTGGGGCCTTGCAGCGTGCCATAATCAATGTAGTCATCATCCCGGAATTCATCATCACCGGTTTTGTTATGGACCGTCAGCGGATGGCCGAAGACATTCAGCGATTGGATGAGGCGGCCAAGCCGGTCCAATTCCATCTTAGGCATGACCAGCGGCGCGGCCTCCTTGTCGAGCAGCGGCTCTGGGCCAGAAACGTTCAGCAGGATGTTCCAGTTTGCGCCCAAACGGGCCAGCGTGTACCGGACATACAATTCCTGTTCCAATGGCTCGGTGGGGTAGCCCGCGCCGCGTCCAAAGAATCCGCCGAAGGGGAATATCAGGAAGCGCCGCGCTGTCAGATCATCCAGAATACTTTCCATGCGCCGGTACTCGGCAGCATTCAGCGGCCACAGCTTTGGGGTATCCCATCCCTGACCACGTCCTGGTCCACTTCGGTTGAGATAGTGACTGCCAATAGAAAGCATGTTGTAACCCTGTGCCTGCGCCCAATCCAGAAAGGCCGCGCGCCGGTCAGATGGCATGTTGCTGGCAAAGAAGCCATCGCCCACATGGAAACTGCGCACCAGCACATGGCCGCCGCCTTTGTATCCAAACCAGAGGGGGTTGCTTTCATCCACTGTCAGCATCCCCGGCAGGTCAGATTCGACACAGGTAAAGCTGCCCTGGGTTCCCGGTGTTCCGTCACTGAAGCGGGCTTCATAATGCCATGTCCCCAACTGGTCGGGCATGAAGCGGATTTTCCAGTCTGAGCCGCCATCATAGAAACCCCAGAAGCTGACCGCTGAGCCATCAGGCCGCTGGTAAGTTACGTCCAGCGAGACATCCGCATACGGATTGGTGTAAGCATTTGTGTTCTTGAGGGTCGCTTCAAAGCGCTGCCACTGGCCTATATTCATCCGGTTATCCGTTCTTCGCGGTAATGATAAAATGATCGAGTGTAATTTTGGGTTTATCGCCCAGCAGACTGTAGGCGATGTACTCCAACTGCCCGCTGGCATGGACATTGACCACCGCGTAATGATGGGCGGTGTCGTCGCGGATGGCGATGAAGGGCTGGCGTTCGGTGGTGAAATTGGAAAAATCGCGCGCGATTTCGGAGCGTTTGCCGGCCGGGCTGACTTTGGTATAGATGACCCCCTGACCCTGCGGGTAATAATTCATGCTGGTCGACATGATCTGCGGGGTGGTGTCCTCGTGAAGCAGCGGATAGGTGCGTTCGTAGCTCTGGTCGTGGCCGGTAATCACCAGATCAACCCTGTATTTCTCGAAGATGGGCACAAGCAGGCCGCGCATCTGGGGTGTGGCGGCGTGGCTAAGGCCGTGACCGTAGATGGGCGAATGCTGGTAGACAACCAGCCAGCGGGTGTTCCGCGCACGGGCAGCAGCCAGGTCAGAATCCAGCCAGGCAAGCTGCTCTGGCGTGGGCATGGTCTTGGATTCCGGTGTGAAATAAGCTGTGAAATGCACGTCGCCCACATCGAAGCTGTAGCAGCGCCCGTTCTCAAAATCCTTCGGGTAGGCGAAGCGCGGTCCCCAGTCTTCAAAGGTTTCTTTCAAGAAGATTTCATGATTGCCGTACTGCGGCATGAAAGGGAAGCGTGTCAGCACGGGCTGCCACTGGCGGAACCACTCATCACCTGCCTCGGCCATCACTTCGTAGCGGCCATCCTTGTTGCCATAGGCGTAGTCTCCGCCGCCCAGCAAAAAGAGCGGGTTATCTGCCAGAATTTCCTTCATCACGCGTGCCGTACCGTCTGTGAATCCGTCCGGGCGACCAATCAGGCCGGTATCCGTGAAGTAGGTAAAGCGGAAATCAAACGCGCCAGTCTGGGCCGTGTGGGTGAAGTGGCTGTCGCTCATTGTGCCGTCATCCCACGACACGCGATATTCGTAGACTGTCCCCGGCAGCAGCCCGACAAGATCGACACGATGGATCACACCCGCGCCGGGTGAATCGAAACTGGTTCCGGCGGCGTGCTGCCACTCTGACGCGCTGGCCGGCCGGTAGTCCACACGATTGGGATTGCTGGCGGAATTGGTCTGCCAGAGAACAACCAGATCGGTGGCGGGGTTTGCGCCCCACGAAAGATAAATGAAACCGGGCAGGGTGGTCATAAACCTGTTTCCTCCATGATGTGCTGCAAATTCCATGCGCCGTTGTCCAGATAGGGGTATTTAACAGCGCTGTAGTGATCGCGCTGGTATTCGTAATACCAGCGCACCCCGCGTGATCCATCCATACCGCGTCCCTGATTATCGTCATCAACCAGCACTGGATGATGTGGCGAGGCGGGGTTATA
>CAZKIB010000046.1:14459-16500 GCA_964552425.1 uncultured Anaerolineaceae bacterium
AAAAAATTGTGGGCGCGGGTGAGCGGGAAACTGCCCTGATACCAGCCCTGCAAGTGCGCGAACAGGTGATAACCGGGGCGTTTGAGCGCACCGTCGATTTCGTGAAAATAGTCCTGCTTTGTGGCCGGACGCTGGCGGGTGGCTTCGCCGTATGTCTGGATGATGGCCGGCGAATCGTCCCAGATACCCACATTATGGCACTGGCCGCTGAAGCGATCATTGCCGCCGGAGCCGATGCCAAAGGTCTCAACATTCAACAGCGGGTTGTGAGATGGCCGGTCATACAGGTAGGTGTGCGAGTCGATCATCGTCAGGTCGAGTTCGGGGTGTGCGCCACCGACCAGCCAGTTCGCATCAACCGCTTTCAACTCAGCGGCGATGGCCTGTTCGGTGGTCATGGCCGGACCGTAGTGGCGTTCATCGTGGCTGTGATATTCGTTGTAGGGATACCACAGGATATTTTTGAAACCGCGCAGGTATTCGGCTGCCTGGCGTGCTGCCGCACAGAAATCGTAGCGCTGTTTGTTTTCGAGACTCATCTGCTGGAAGGTGCGAAAGTAGAATATGCCAATAATTGCCACCATATCCAGCATGTCCAGCGCTGTGATAATCCGTTTCATGCGCCGGCCAATCGCCTCATCCACTGCGAAGTCGTTGTGAATATGGAAGGCGGCCTGATCGCAGGGTTGAGCCGGGTTGTAGCTGAAGTCCCCCTGTTCCCGGCAGAAGCTGGCCGCGTTCCCTTCCCAGTTAGGGCCGCCGTCCGGGTGCATTTCGCCGGTGGGGTTGGTCCAGCCGCCGCTGGAACCCTGCCAGAAAAGGACTGCCGCGTTCAGCCCATGCCGCTGGTATTCTGGCAGCCATCTGATGAACTCATCCGTCCAGTCGTCGCGCAGCGCAGCGCTGGCGACCCGGCAGCCCATCAGTTGGATCGGCGCAGTTTTGCCAAAAGCCTGAACAAAAAGCTGATCGCCCTGCAAACTGAAACCGTTGATCTGACCCATCTGCAATCGTGTTCCCGTAGTTTGCGCGTTGATGAGGGCACGGAAGTTTCAGCCGTGCCCCTGCGGATACTCTTGAATTACGCCGGGCAGGCGCCTGCCATGATGTCGGCGACTTCGGCATCGGCTTTGGCATACGCCGTTGCCATCGCTTCGTCCACCGGCACATCCCCGTTGATCGATGTTTCCAGTTCCTGCATCCAGTGTTTCTGGGCGGCTGACCAGCCGGGGCAGCGTTCCAGACCGCGCCCGTGCGTGCCCGCGCGCGCAATGGCTGCGTGATGTTCTTCAGGGATATTTTGCAGCGAGACGGTGTCGCGCAGGTCCGCACGCGGGACCAGCTCTCCCCATTCGGCAAAGGTGGTCGCGGTTTCGTCACTGTGCCACCACTCGATGAACTCCCAGGCGAGGTCCGCATTGGCCGCGCCGTTCAGCAGTGCCCACCCGTTGGATTTGACGAAGCCATTGGCCGCCGCCGGACCTGTGGGTACAAACAGGCTGCCCCAGTTGAAGGCCCAGGTCGCCTGTTCGCCAAGCTGTCCGGCTAGATCACCTGACGCGCCCTGCGTCATCGCCATTTGTCCGCTGGCGAAGTCGATGCCGATGTCGCCAAGACCCAGTGAAGGCGGCGGCGCGATCTGGTGTTCCTTGAAGAGGCTGACCAGATAACGCATAGCGACCAGATTGGGTTCTTCAGTCAGGTTGGCGTGCATACAATCTGCTGAGAAGAGCGTGCCGCCGGCCTGCCAGTACCATTCGCTGGTGGCCTCAAATGTATGGATGGGAGGCTGGATGAACCAGATATTGTCATTCGGATTGGTAATGGCTGTGCCCATTTCGACAATGTTTTCCCATGTAAACTCCAGGGTGGGGTAGGGCACACCAGCGTTATCAAACACATCCTTGTTATAGAACCACATGCGGAAGGCGAGGTCCTGCGGGATGGCAATCTGCTGGCCGCAGTAGGTGAGTTCCTTACCCTGGCCGGGTAACTGCTCCCAGATGCTGCTCATAAATTCTGACGCTTCAACGCGCGGCGT
>CAZKIB010000046.1:16510-23884 GCA_964552425.1 uncultured Anaerolineaceae bacterium
AGGTCTTCGTAAATGCCCGTTGGAGCAGTAGCCAGCATTCGGCCACCGCTGAGTTTCGCCATGTCCGGTGGGGTTCCACCCGCGACCATCGTCGAGATTTTCTGGACAAACTCGGAGTCGTCAGCGGATGCCAGCGGAACAAATTCGACTTCCGGGTGCTGCTCTGCGAACAGTTCGAGGCGCGGCGACCAGTAAGGCCCGCTGCCAGTGCTGCTGTGGAACAGGGTCGTAATGGTGCTGCCTTGCGCTGCCGGGGCAGGGGCATGTTCGAGTGTGGCGTCAGCGGCGGCGACACCGGCTGCGGTCAGAGCAGTGGCGCCTGCTGCGCCAGCGGCGGCCTTCAGAAAATTGCGGCGAGACATACTTTTTGACATCAGTCATAACTCCCTTTTCACTGAAATATCTGGTTGGTGGTTATTTCTAATAAACGGTACAGTCCGGGCAAGCACACCTCCTTTGCGGTGCAGACGGCCTCTGCATCAGCCTTTTACACCGGAAAAAACGATCCCCTGGATGAAGTAACGCTGGGCAACGAAAAACAAAATCACCACAGGTAGAATTGCCAGCAGCGAGGCTGCCATTAACATGCTCCATTCAACCGTGAATTCATCACGATAGGAGCGCAGCCCAAGCGCGAGGGTAAACAGGTCAGGATGATTAAGATAAATCAGCGGACGGAAGAAGTCGTTCCACCGTGCGCGAAAGGTATTAATGGCGATAAAGCCGATGGCTGGCAGCACCTGGGGGATTACGACCCGTATCAGCACTCCAAAGTGACTGCACCCATCCAGGCGGGCGGCGTCATCCAGTTCTTTTGGCAGGGTAATCATGAACTGGCGCATCACAAAAATGTTGAATGCCCCACCAAAAAAAGTGGGCGCAAACAAGGGCATAAACGTGTTCACCCAACCGAGTTTTTGAAAAATGAGAAACTGCGGGATCAGTGTGACTTCTTCTGGCAGCATGAGCGTGGCGAGGGTAATGAGAAAGAGGGTATTGCGCCCGCGCCAGCGCAGCCGCGCAAAGGAATAACCGACCAGCGTTGCGGAGATGCAGTGCCCGGTGACACTGAGCAGTGAGACGATCAGCGAATTGCGCACCCATAGAAAGAAGGGACGTGCATTTACGGCGTCCGCAAAGTTTTCCAGCCGCACCGGGTTAGGAATCCACTCAATCGGCCAGGTGAAGACCTGCTGGCGGGTTTTGAGGGCAGTCGAAAGCATCCAGCCGAAGGGTATCAGGATGATAAAAGCAAGCACCGCCAGGATCACGTAGATCAGGGTCATCTTGAGGGTGCGCCTTACCCGCGAGTCGCTCAGCGCATAAGCGACTCTGGCCCGCAGGGTGGGCGGCTTGGCTCTGGTTTCGGCAATCATAAATGATCTCCTGTTCAGGCGTCTTTTGGCTTTTTCTCGCGCTGGAAGGTTTCTTCATAAAACACCCAGGCCGAGCCAAAACGGAATACCAGCAGTGTCAGGATAAAGATGTAGATGAACAGCACCCAGGCCAGGGCCGAGGCGTAGCCCATGCGCAGTTCCTCAAAGGCCACTGTAAACAGGTGCAGCATGTAAAAGTAGGTCGACCAGGCGGGACCGCCATTTGTGGCGATGAAAGCAGTATCGAAGGTTTGCAGCGCGCCGATGATGCCGATCACCAGGTTAAAAAAGATGATGGGCGACATCATCGGAATGGTGATGAACCACAGCTTTTGCAGCGAATTTGCGCCATCGACTTCGGCGGCTTCATACAACTCGGTGGGGATACCCTGTAAACCGGCCAGGTAAATGAGCATTCCGCCACCTACACCCCACAGGCTCATCAGGACCAGCGAGGACAGCGCCCAGTCCGGCGATCCCAGCCAGTTGGGACCCTGAATGCCGATGCCCCGCAGCATGGAGTTAATCAGGCCAAACTGAGGGTTGAGGATCAAAATCCACAGGATGATGACGGCGACACCGGACAGGACTGATGGGAAATAAAAAATGGTGCGCCAGATACCCAGTCCCTTGACCTTCTGGTTGAGCAATAGCGCCAGCAGAAAACCGCAGACCACGTGCAGCGGCACGGACATCAAGGCGTACTTGGTGGTGACAATGAGCGCTTTGGGGACCAGATCGTCGAGCATGAACATACGCTCATAGTTCGCCAGCCCGACCCACTTCCATGTAAACAGGTTGTAATCGGTAAAGCTCATGAAGAGTGACCAGAGCATCGGGCCGAGGATGAACACCACAAAACCAAATATCCAGGGTGATGCAAACAGCCAGCCAGCCAATTCTTCCTTAGCTGAAAGACTCAACGCCGGTTTGCCTGTCAAACGCATTTTTTCGACCTTTATAAATACACATAGTGTTTTTCAAAACAGAATTAATGCGTTTCAGCATACAGCATAAAAATCAAACTCGCAAGTTTTTGAATTCGCGATATGATTTATGTGAGTTCAGAATATCACAAATTTGAATTTTTACAAATGACACTGTTGAATCGTGACACCGGATGGTGCATATTGCGCAGAGTCGGGTTAAAAATACCTCACACCATAACCTCTCTGTCCGAATAACAGGCTGGATTAACCATGACGGATCTGCGCCGGAATCAAAATGAAATGTTTGAAAAGCTGCCGCCGCAATGGCCGGACGATCCCCTCCCAGAGATTCGCGCACTCCTTCACAGTTCTGACCAGAAGGTGGTGGTGCTGGACGATGATCCTACCGGCACGCAGACGGTGCATGATGTGCCTGTACTGACCGATTGGTCACTGGCTGCACTGACTGAGGAACTGCGCGATCCCGGACCCGCGATGTTTGTGCTGACCAATTCACGCAGTATGCCCCTGGCAGGGGCACAGGCATGTAATTCGGAAATCGGACGCAATCTGGTCGCGGCTTCACAGGCTGCCGGACGTGGGTTTGTGGTCATCAGCCGAAGCGACTCCACGCTGCGGGGTCATTTTCCTGGTGAGATCGACGCGCTGGCCGATGCTGTCGGCGTGAAATTTGACAGTGTGCTGATAATCCCGGCGTTCATGGCGGGAGGGCGCTACACGCTCGATGATGTGCATTATGTGGCGGAAGATGGCTGGCTGGTCCCGGCGGGGCAGACCCAATTTGCTCAGGATACTGCCTTTGGCTACGCCAGTTCGAATCTGCGGGATTGGGTCGCTGAAAAAACCAGCGGACGAGTCAGGCGGGAAGAAGTCACTTCGATCTCGCTGGAAGATATTCGCCTGCGTGGGCCGGACGGTGTTGCGGAACGGCTGCTGCGGACAGATGGCCGCTGTTGTGTGATTAACGCGATCACTGAGCGTGACCTGGCGGTGGTTGCGCTTGGGGCGATGCAGGCTGAAGCTCTGGGAAAGCGTTTGCTCTATCGCACGGCGGCCTCGTTTGCCGCGCTGCGTGCGGGTATTGCCCTGCGCCCGCTGCTGACCGGCGCGGACATGAATCTGTTCCCAACCGGCGGCGGTCTGGTCGTGGTCGGGTCATATATCCCCAAATCCTCGGAGCAGCTTCGCTACCTGTTGAATGCCCCCGGTGTCAAAGGTGTCGAAGCGCGGGTTAACGCGCTGCTGGCGGATGACCCGCTGGTCGAAATCAACCGTGTTATTGGGGAAGTGGACGAGCGGTTGCGCAGGAATGAGATTGTGGTGGTTTATACCAGCCGTGACCTTATCACCGGTGGCAGTGCGGACGACAGTCTGGCAATCGGGGGGCGTGTTTCGGCGGGATTGGTCGCCATCGTGCGGGGCCTGCAAGAAACACCGCGCATGTTGATCGCCAAAGGGGGAATCACTTCCAGTGATCTGGCGACAAAGGCGCTGGATGTCCGTCGAGCCTGGGTGATGGGGCAGATTTTGCCGGGTGTGCCGGTCTGGAAGCTTGGGCCGGAATCGCGGCAGCCCGGTATGGCCTATGTGGTTTTTCCCGGTAATGTGGGCGGCCCGGATGCACTGCTGCGAGTTGTGGAGAAGTTAAGATAATGCTGGCCTATACCGCTGATCTGGTTCTGGAAGCTGACCGAGAGGGTTATGCAGTCGGTGGATTTAATGTCTACAATCTGGAAGGCGCGCGCGCGGTGGTCGCCGCTGCCGAAAAGATCGGCTGCCCGGTCATTTTGCAGATTCACCCGGCGGCATTGAAGCACGGTGGCAAACCGCTTGTTGCTCTGTGTCTGAGCGCTGCACATGAGGCATCTGTGCCGGTTGCTGTGCATCTGGATCACAGCAGTCAGATTGTCGAAATTCGGGAGGCGCTGGATGTGGGCGTGACTTCGGTGATGGCCGATGGATCGCACCTGCCTTATACGGATAACATCGCCTATATCCAGCAGGTGTCGGCTTTTGCGCAGGCTGCCGGGGCCAGTGTGGAGGCTGAACTGGGGCGCATCAGCGGGACGGAAGATGGCTTGAGTGTGGCAGACATTGAGGCCCGTATGACTGATCCTGCTCAGGCTGCTGATTTTGTCAACCAAACGGGTATTCACCTGCTGGCAGTGTGTATCGGCAACGTTCACGGCCCCTATCATCAGCCGCCCCGGTTAGATTTTGAACGGCTGGCGGCGATTGATCGGGCTGTCAATGTCCCACTGGTTTTGCATGGTGTTTCTGGTCTGGACGATCACCTGATTCAGCGTTCCATCACCTGTGGCGTTCGCAAGTTCAATGTGAATACCGAGGTGCGGCAGGCTTACGTCGATGCCCTGCGCATGGCTTTTGAAACTGATAATTCGCCTGATCTGGTCCCACTCATGCAGCAGGCGCAGGACGCCATGCAGGCGGTTGTGATGGAAAAGCTGCGCCTGTTCGCCGGCAAATAACCCCCACGCGTTCGTGAACAGAGCAAAATACAACTTCTGAATTCAGGCGGCCTGATGGCGTGAATATCAGGCGACAACCCCCGGAAGCGGTAATCAGGGTATAACTATGTTCTGATTCATAATGGTTTTCTGGAAAAGGAGTCAAACTTGATTACCAACCCTGAACATGTTCATCCTGTGAGTCTTCAGGAAGTGAGTATCACGGGCGGGTTCTGGGGAAATCGGCTCACTACCAACCGTACTGCTACCCTTCCAACAGTCTACTATCAATCGCAGATTACGGGTCGCTTCGATGCCTGGAAACTGGATTGGAAACCCGGCCAGCCTAACAAGCCGCACATTTTCTGGGACTCGGACGCAGCCAAATGGATTGAAGCTGCCGGCTATAGTCTGGCGACACATCCCGACAGCCAACTGGAACAGCAGGTGGACGCGGTAATTGATCTGATCGCCAACGCGCAGCAGCCTGATGGCTATCTCAACATTTATTTCACAGCGGTGGAGCCGGAGAAACGTTGGACCAATCTGCGTGACTGGCATGAACTGTACTGCGCCGGCCATCTCATCGAAGCCGCAGTCGCTTATTATCAGGCGACGGGCAAACGCAAGCTGTTGGATGTCATGTGCCGGTATGTCGATTACATTGACAGCGTTTTTGGACCAAACCCCGACCAGAAACACGGGTATCCCGGCCACGAAGAAATCGAACTGGCGCTGGTCAAACTGTATCGGGCCACCGGTGAGCAGCGTTACCTCAAGCTGGCGAAATATTTTATTGACGAACGCGGCCAACAGCCCCATTATTATGACCAGGAGGCCATTGCGCGCGGCGAGAAACCGGAGGATTACTGGGCAAAGACCTATCGTTATACCCAGGCGCATATCCCGGTACGTGAACAGACCGAGCCTGTCGGACATTCTGTGCGGGCCTGCTACCTGTATTCGGGTATGACTGATATTGCGATTGAAACCGGAGATGAGGGCCTGGCCTCTGCGCTGCGCCAGATATGGGATAATCTCACCGGCAAACACATGTACATCACCGGTGGTCTGGGGCCATCGGTCCTCAATGAAGGCTTCACTTTTGACTATGATCTGCCTAACGAAACAGCTTATGCCGAGACCTGCGCGGCTATTGCGCTGGCTTTCTGGGCGCATCGCATGTTCCACCTGGAACTGGACAGCCGCCACATTGATGTGATGGAGCGGGCACTTTATAACGGCATCATATCCGGCGTGTCGTTTGAAGGGCATCATTTCTTCTATGCCAATCCGCTGGCCGCCTACCCGCATGTTCACCCCTATAACCCGCGTCACAGTCTGGCGCACCCGGACTACGTGCATTACCAGCGTGAAGAATGGTTTAGCTGTGCCTGCTGCCCGCCCAACCTGGCGCGTATTCTGAGCAGTCTGGGCCAGTATTTCTACTCCACCATCAATGACGCGGTTTATATCCATCTTTTCGGACAAAGCAGCCTGAACACGACGATTAGCGGCAGCAAAATTCATCTCACACAGGAAACGGATTTCCCATGGAATGAGACTGTTAACATCGCGCTGGACATGGCTGCACCGACGCGCTTCATGCTGGCGGTTCGTCTGCCAGGGTGGTGCCGCAGCCCGCAGATTCAGATCAATGGTGAGCAGGTCGATCTAAATATTGTTAAAGGTTACGCCAGACTGGAGCGCGAATGGCGGGCAGGTGACCTTGTGACCGTGACCCTGCCAATGCCCGTTGAACGCATCATGGCAAACCCCCGGATCCGTGAAAATATCGGTCAGATCGCTTTACAGCGTGGGCCATTCATCTACTGTCTGGAAGAGGTCGATAACGGCCCTGACCTGCCGCATGTGGTGATTCCGAAGAATGCGCACCTGACCGCTTCGTATGACCCGGCATTGTTTGGAGGCATCGTTGTGATCGAAGGTGAAGCCGCGCGCAGGACCACAGACTGGCCCGGCGGACCCTATCAACCAGCGGTTTCTGCTCGTTTGCAGTCTTTTACATTCAGGGCGATTCCGTACTGTTTCTGGGCGAATCGAGAACCGGGTGAGATGCGGGTCTGGATTCGTGAAGGTTAAAACAGGCAGCAGTTTCGCTTGTTCATAATAGCCGCAGTGGGATGGCAGGTCACAGAACGCACTGCCATCCGCTCTATTCGACTACATCACCGCCAGTTCCATGTTCATAAGCCGCGCCAGTTTACGTATCCTGCTCATCTGATGGCCGATGCCAAGCGCGCAGTGATGGGTGGGACCTTGTTCGCACCATTGATTCATGAACGCTGCCGGGTCCAGGTTAAATTTCAGACGCGAGTTGGTGTTGCCAATCTGCATCGTATCGCCAGGGATGGACTCGCCCTCAGCCGCCAGCATTTTCAGGTGGCCCTCAGCCGTCTGAGTCAGTCCAAGAATGGTGATGGGGCCGGTCTTCACCTTGAACTCCACCGATAGGCCATAGCCCCGTTTGCCGTGAAACAACCCCAGCCCGCGCAGTAGGGGTTTCTGGTCGCTGATGGCGATGTGGCCGGGCCCGTCATGGCCCATCAGGATAAAATC
>CAZKIB010000046.1:23989-24632 GCA_964552425.1 uncultured Anaerolineaceae bacterium
GGCGGGAATCCCGCGTGCGGTGAGCAGCGAATTGCCCACAATCAGCGACGCCCCCAGTTCCTCACTGGCATTGCCATCCAGCCCGCGATAGTAGTAGGTAAGTCCCTGCAAATCGAAATCCGCGACAAGCCTGTCTAGCCCGACTGCAACCCGCGCTGACCACTGCATCGCTTCATCGGACACAGGCATGGAAAGACGATCACGGCCGGCTTCGGCAATATCAAAAACCGTTTTGATTTCAGCGACCTTGTGTTCAATTTCTGCCCCGGTGACAGCGGCAACCCGCTGGTGTAAATCGTCAATTTCCAGCACTTCGACGTGCGTTCCAAGCTGGGCATGGTGCATGGTGAAGTCGGAATACAGATCCAGCATACCGGGGTAGGTGTGGCCCAGAAAGCCGATGCGGCTGTAGTGGATGGCTCGCACAACACTGGCAGCCCGCACCCAATCTTCGATTTCCTGCCAGGCGCGTTCGTAATAACGGTTGGCGCGGCCTTCTGTGGGCGATAGCAGGCCGGATACGACGTTAAATTGAATATTGCTGCGGGCAAAGGCGTTGGCGATTTCCGGCACACAGCACGCGCAGCAGTTCGCCAGCCATTCAGCTGTGTCGGTATCAGGATAGTCCAGGGCAGGTACAGGC
>CAZKIB010000046.1:24642-25734 GCA_964552425.1 uncultured Anaerolineaceae bacterium
AGATTCAGAACCAGGACCGGGGCACGCCGCCGCTGGACCGCCGGAAGCACCTGCGAGGAGGTCGAATATGTGCCGACATAACACACAATGAAGTCCACATTTTCACGCGTGAACAGATCACCGGCTCTGCGTGCGCCGGGCGCGTCGTCAACCAGCCCTGCCGAAACGATTTCAGCTCCCATATCTGCCAGTTGGTTTTCAACACGCTTCTGGTAGCGCTGCAAGCGTTCCTTCAAGCCCTCAAACTGGGGCCAGTATGCTGCCAGGCCAATTCCAAAAACGCCGACTCTCGCTTTAATCTGATTCATGATGAACCTCGATGGTCAAAAAAAGATATAGATCGCTATCAGATTTCCTGATCCACCCGCACTGGCTGACCGCTCGCCAGTGACAGGTAAGCCGCGCTGACAATCTCGACTGCTTTCAGGCCATCATAGCCGGTGACAGACGGGGGCCGCTGCTCGGTGATGGCCCTGACAAACTCGTCAATGAGGCCCTGATCGCCATCGCTGCCCCAGAAGTGCTGAACAGGCCGCTGGATGGCATTACTGTAAACGGTAAAGCACTGTCTGAAGGCGTCGACAGACAGCACACCCCGTTCCCCCACGATTTCCAGTTTGACATTGCCCCATGTCGGATAATGCGGCGGGCGGTTCCAACTGCAATCAATGGTAGCAAACACGCCATTTTCAAATGACAGCATCACCAGCCCGGCGGTTTCGACTGCGATGTTGGGGTACAGATTGCGGCTCGCTTCGGCATAGACTTCGATCACCTCACAGCCGAAATACCAGCGAAGCAGGTCGGCCACATGAACCGTGTGATCGGTGATGGCCCCGCCGCCGGATAGGGATCGGGTCACGAACCAGGGATCACCTGGAAGCTGGCCCTGATTGGTGGTGTTACAAGCGTAAATTCTGCCAAGATCACCCACTTCAATGGCATGTTTGGCTTCGATTACCGGCGCGTTAAAGCGCACCGGAAAAGCGGTCATCAGGTTTACGCTGGCTGTCTGGCAGGCGTACACCATGGCCCGCGCGTCTTCCACAGTGGTCGCCAGCGGCTTTTCACACAGAATATGTGCGCCTGCGT
>CAZKIB010000046.1:25747-30776 GCA_964552425.1 uncultured Anaerolineaceae bacterium
ATCAAAGTCAGGGCGTGATGGCGGACGTTTTCTGCACAAATGACCACCGCGTCCGGTTTGTCCGCCAGCAGTTCGTCGTAATCCGCAAAACTGCGCAACCGGTACTGGCTGGCAAACTGAAGGCCGCGCGGCTGATTTTCATCGGCCACCCCTGTGATTTCGACATCCTCATGCGTGAGCAGCTTCTGGACATACGAATGCGCGTGACCGTGTGCCACATTCAGGATGCCAAGGCGCATCAGTGTACCTCCTTCAGCGTGACCCGCCGCCCGGTTTGAGCGGATTCGATGGCTGCCAGCGCGATCCGCAGCGCTGCCAGTGCGTCGATTGCTGTCACTCGCGGCACGACATTGTTGACCAGCACCTCATAAAAATGTCTGATCTGGGTGGTGTATGGGTCTTCGATGAGTGGGCTTTGCGGTCTGCCAATCACTGCCGTTTCGCCTGAATGCGCGTGCAGCAGAGTTTCAACGGGTGCAGTCTGTTGGGAAGCATATTCGATCAGGCCCTGATCGCCAGCGATTTCAAACCCGGTGCGGAACACAGGCGGCGGATACATGGCGCTGCCTTCCAGATGCGAGATCGCACTGCTGGTATGGCGCAAAATCGCCAGCGCGTAATCACCGTTGGCATCCGGTTCGCGGCTGCGAATGCTGCGGGCGAACACGCTGACCACATCCCCGGCGATCCAGCGCGCAAAATCAAAGTCATGGATCATCAGGTCCAGCAGTACCCCGCCGGACTGCTCCAGATCACGATACCAGCTAATCCCCGGCGAATAGCCCGCGCGCTTGAGACGTGTAACGCCCACCTGACCGATGCTGCCCTGTTTGACCGTCGTATGCGCCTGGGTGTATTCAGGAAAAAAGCGCACGACATGGGCGATCAGCAGATGCACCCCGGCGTGCTGGGCAGCGTCCATCATTTCCTGAGCCTGCTGCACCGTGCGGGCGATGGGTTTTTCGCAAATGATGTGACGGCCTGCGCGGGCTGCGCTCAGGGTGATGGGATGATGGGTAGGCGTGGGTGTGCAGATGTCAACTACATCCACAGCGGCGATCAGCGCCGGCAAACTGTCGTATGCGCGGATGTGATGTTCTTCTGCAAATGACCTTGTTTTATCGGCAGTGGTCGAATAAACCCCGACCAGTTCAGCGGGTGTTTTACGCCAGGACAGGGCATGAACGCCGGCCATAAAACCTGCCCCAACCAGACCTACTTTGAGCATAAAAGCGGCTCCAATCATCACCATAATTCATGCGACACAGATTGTACCGCAGCATCCCACTGATTACTGTGACTTAGAATATCCTGTTTCTGAATATGGTGGTGGCCCGCAAGGTTGTGAATCGCTCAGTCGATTGTGATGACGACCTTGCCAAAATGCGCACCCTCTTCGAGAATGCGATGGCCTTCCTGAATATCTTCGAGAGGAAGAACATGGTCGACGACGGGCTGCACGTAACCGACTTCCACCAGCGCCAGCGCGCGGGTGAGGTCGTGAAATGTGCCGCCGTTAGAGCCGAGGATACGCAGTTGGCGGTGATAAATCTGTGTAATGTCAAGCGGAAATGTTGTGCCGGAGTGAGAGCCGCACGGGACGAGACGCCCATTTCTTGCCAGCACACGGAGGGCATGGGGCCAGGTCGCTGCGCCAACATTGTCCTGAACCAGATCGACCCCACGTCCGCCGCTGGCTTCGAGGACCCGGCTGGCCCAATCCTCATTACGGTAGTTAAAAACCTCGTGCGCGCCAAGCTCACGCGCGCGTTCGGTTTTCTCAGCACTGGAGGTGGTTGCCAGAACATACGCCCCCGCATGGCGGGCGATCTGGATACCGAGTGTCGCTACGCCGCCACCGGCCCCCAGAATGAGCGCCCATTCGCCGGCGCGAAGCTGGCCGACGGTGATTAACATGTGCCAGGCAGTCATTCCAACAACCGGCAGGGCGCTGGCTTCCACAAACGAAAGTTTTTCAGGTTTCGGAATCAGATTGGCGGATGGAACCACCGTGTACTCGGCCAGACCGCCGTTGATATGTTCGCCGATGATGCGATGCTGCGGGCAGGTGGTTGGTTCCCCACGCCGGCAGAACTCGCAGTGACCACAGGTGACAAGCGGATAAACCAGTACCGCATCCCCGATTCCCCATCCCTCGACACCTGGCCCAAGTGCATCGATCGTGCCGGCAATGTCGCCCCCGCCAATCAGCGGGAGGGGAATTGCGCCGAATTTGGGACCCTGCCGGATGCCCACATCCAGCCAGTTGAGCGCGCAGGCGTGTACCCGGATGCGGACTTCCCCGTAACCCGGTTGTGGAACCGGCAAACTTTCCAGTCTGATCTTGTCACGCCCGCCGTGTTCGCGCAGCACAACAGCTCGCATGGTCGTCATGGAGTCACTGCTTCCTGATGTAATCTGGGTGAACTGGCATGTTCCCCATAGAGGTGGCAGAGTGTCAGATGATGATGGCTCGTCTCGACCACAGGCGGGAAGATGCCTTTACAGGCTTCCAGCGCGTCCGGGCAGCGGTTCACAAACGGACATCCCTGCATGATTTCGGTAGGGCGGGGCACACCTTCCTGAACACGCAGAGGTGGATTCGTGTAGGTGGGGTCTGGAACCGGCACGGCTGAAATGAGTGCCCGTGTGTAAGGGTGCTGTGGGTGATTCAGCACCTGTTCTGTGGGGCCGATTTCGACAATGTTGCCGAGATACATGATTGCGATGCGATCACAGGTGTATTGAAGCAGCGACAGATCGTGTGAAATGTAGACCGTCGTAAGTCCCATTTCCTTCGTGAGCCGCTTCATGGTGTTCAGAATCCCGGCGCGAACCGATACATCCAGCATGGATACCGGTTCGTCGGCGACCAGGAAATCGGGACGCAGCACCAGCGCCCGCGCCAGCACCACACGCTGCAACTGTCCACCGGAAAGCTGGATAGTTATCCAGGAAGGCTTCGGCAGGTCGCAGGTTGACCTGATCGAGCGTTTCGAGGATACATTCCATCCGGGCGCGCTCGTCTTTCCAGCCATGGATGAGCAGGGGTTCAGAAAGCGAGCGATACAATGTAAAGCGCGGGTTCAGCGCTTCAAACGGATTTTGAAACATCAACTGCACCCGGCGGCGGAAATCCTTCATTTCGCTTTTGGACAGCGTGGACATGTCGTGCCCGTCGAAAAGGATGTGTCCGGCACTTGGGTCCAGCCTGACGAGCAGCCGGCCGGTGGTCGATTTACCGCAGCCTGACTCCCCGGCCAGCCCCAGACTCTCACCGCGCTTGAGCGTAAATGAAATATCGCTCAGGGCGTAAACGGTCTGGGGTTTTTGGCCGCGTACCACACCGGCCAGCCCGCCGCCAACCTGATAACGCTTGGAGAGTTTTTTCACCTCGATAAATGGTTCTGCGGGCTGTGTGGATCGTTCGCTGTGGATCGTGCGCTTTGGACTGCCGCCATTTTGCGCATACTGGCGGGCGGCCTCAGTATCCTGCCAGGTCAGCGGTTCGAGCGCCTGCTGGCGGAGTATCTGCATTTCACTGGCGCGCAGGCAGGCTGCCAGATGGCCTGGCGCGGCTTCCTGGAGGATCGGATCAGTGGTATAACAATCGGTTTGCGCAAACGGACAGCGCTGGGCGAACCGGCAGTGATGCGGCGGTTCATGGAGGTCCGGCGGGTAACCTTCAATAGAAACCAGCACCTCTTTCGGGCGCACCAGGGTGGGAAAAGCCTGCTGCAAACCGAGACTGTAGGGATGATTGGGCGCTTGAAAGAATGTCTCTGCGCTGCACTGTTCGACCAAACGGCCCGCGTACATCACCGCGATGGTGTCGCACACCTGGGCCACCACTGAAATATCATGTGTGACCAGCATCACCGTCAGATCAAGCTCTTCTTCCAGCCGCCTGAAGACCTCCAGCACCTGATGCTGGACAATGACATCCAGGGCGGTCAGTGGTTCGTCCCCAATTAACAGACCGGGTTTGAGCGCGAGTGCCATAGCGATGACGGCGCGCTGCTTCATGCCACCTGAAAATTCATGCGGGTAATGTGCCAGCCGTTCGGTGTCGAGGCCGACCAGATCGAACAGATCAACGGCGCGGCGTTTGGCAGCGCGGGCATCATATCCACCCCGAACCCGCATGATGGTCTCAAGCTGGTGGCCGACGCGCTGTACCGGGTCAAGGGAGTCCATCGAAGCCTGGGGGACGGTGGCAATTTCGCGCCAGCGGAGTTCGCGCATGTCATGGTTCGAAAGTTCAAGGATATTGCGCCCTTTGTAGCGGATTTCGCCGGCGACCACTTCGCCATTGCGCGGCAGGACACGCACCAGCGCCCGGATAAGGGTGGTTTTGCCACAGCCGGACTCGCCAATAATGCCCTGATGCTGTGCCTGCTCAACGGTCAGCGATACGTTATCAACGGCCTGGACCGGCCCCTGTGGTGTGTTGTAGTTGATGCTCAGATTACGAATATCGAGAAGCGCCATGATGTCCCCTTACTACATGCGGCGCAGGCGCGGAAACAAAACTTCCTCATAGCCACGCCCGATAAAAAACCCCGCCATAACCGTCAGCATAATGCAGATACCCGGCGGGATCATCCAGTAAAATGCGCCGCGTGACAGGGCCTGGGAATTGAAAGCATCCTGAAGCATGAACCCCCAGCTTACGACATTGGGGTCGCCAAAACCGAGAAAGCTGACACTCGCCTCGGTCAGAATGGACCAGCCAATGGCAAGAGAACCATAGAGAAAGGTTAATGGCAGAATGCTGGGTGCGATATACATAAAGATGATGCGCAGGTTGCCAGCTCCTGAAACACGGGCCGCACTGACAAAAGCCTGTTCCTTGATGACCATGACCTGCGAACGAATCACCCGGCCTGTGTCACGCCACAGAAGGACCGACATGGCAATGACAACATTCCAGATATTCGGTTCCGTGAATGCTGCCAGGACAATGATGAACGGCAGAAACGGAATGCCAAACGCCACATCCGCCAGCCGCATGAGCAGGGTATCAACC
>CAZKIB010000046.1:30838-31804 GCA_964552425.1 uncultured Anaerolineaceae bacterium
GATGAGCGATACGGCGATGGCGGCTGAAAAACCCACCAGCAGGGCAGAACGTGAACCAAAAACAAGCTGCGAGAAGATGTCGCGGCCAATGTTGGTCGTCCCCAGTGGAAATTCTGCGGAGGGCTTTTCATTGGACAGCCAGATGCCGTCTTCCTGGATGACTTCCAGCGGATCATAGGGCGCGATCAGCGGCGCGAGGATGGCGATCAGTACAAAAAATGCCAGAATAATCAGCCCGGTGAGGGCCAGCCGGTCCCGCTGGAACACTTCCAGATTGGTTTTCGCAAATTCCGCAAGAAACGAGTCACGGTGACCCTGATAAACTGGCAGGGAAGCTGTGGTCTGTTCAATGTTCTTTATGTGAGGAAGCATTCATTACTCCCGAAAAATAACATCCTATGACGCTCTGGCCTGATCGGAAGAACCCACACGCGGGTCCAGCAGACCGTAAAGCACATCGGCAAAGAAATTGAGCAGGACAATAATCACCGCGATAATGAAAAACGCGCCCTGCGCTAAGGGATAATCGGAGGTGGTGACCGAACGGACCAGTAAACGTCCGAGGCCGGGCCACCCGAAGACGTTCTCGATCACGACATTGCCGCCAATGGAGTAGCCAATGCCAAGCGTCAGCGCTGTCATGACCGGCAGTAGCGCGTTGCGCGCGGCGTGGCGAACCATCAGGCGGCGCTCGGAATAACCGGCCAGCCGGCCCATCGTAATAAAGTCCTGATCCATCACTTCCAGCATGTTGGACCGCATCAGCAGCAGCGGCAGACCGTGAAGATAGAGAGCCAGTGTGAACGTGGGCAGAATCATGTGCCGCCAGAACACCGGAGAAAGCAGTTTTTCGATTTCGCTCTGGTAGATGGTTCCAGCAGGCGCTGTGCCCGATGACGGAAGCCAGCGCAGGTTGAACGCGAAAATGGCGAGCAGGATCATGCCAATCCAGAATTCAGGCGCGGC
>CAZKIB010000046.1:31814-32293 GCA_964552425.1 uncultured Anaerolineaceae bacterium
GGTCATCAGGGTGAAAATGATACCGGCTTTTTCGATGCGTGTGCCCCGCCGGGCCGCCATAAAAATGCCGCCAATGACCCCGACAACATAGGCGACAATCAGTGATGTAAAGGTCAGGTACAGGGTGTTGGGCAGCACTTCGAGCAGGGCGTCGATTACCGTGCCGCCATAGCGAAATGAATCGCCCAGATCACCCTTGAGCAGATTACCCAGGTAAATGAAATACTGCTCATGCAGCGGGCGATCCAGACCAAAACGGGCCATGAGCGTTGCCTGTTGTTCGGCGGAAAAGGTCGTATCAATGTAAGCAGTCAGAGGGTTGCCCGGCGCGAGCCGAAACAGCAGAAACAGAATCGTGACAATCGCCCAGAGAACGAGCAGACTCTGTAACAACCGTCCTCCGATATAGCCGATCAAGCCGCGTCGCATCAAGTTCTCCTTACTAACTGGGGAGAGCCGGTTAAAGCTCTCCCCGTTGG
>CAZKIB010000047.1:0-10872 GCA_964552425.1 uncultured Anaerolineaceae bacterium
CTGAAGCCCGCTGTCTAATCCAGAATTAGGCGTAGTCTAATTGGTTTATCCATTAGAGCCGGCAGCCATCGTCTCCAGCGTTATCAACCCTTTCAATGCGCGGCTTTGAATCTCGTTTTCCTTCTGCATTACACCCATCAGAATGATTTCGCTTATGCTCAGTGGGTTGGCTGTTTCAGTCGGGGCAGGCAACTGGCAATGCCTCGCATCTGCCCCGACTGACACTTCTCAGTGGATTACGCCGTAGGAATCTTGCCATCCAGGACGGCCTGCACCCGCCCGGTCTGCTCCGGGGTCAGCGTCGAGCGCAGGACCGTGCCGCCATAGCCGCGGAACTGGTCAGCGACATAGGCAGGATCCGCGCGACGGACCAGGACAAAAATCGCCGAGTCGCCTGGCTGAACCATCGCTCCCACCTCGTGAATGAAGTCCTCCGAGATGCCAACGGTGTCCCGCCACCACTCGACATCCAGCGCGCCGCTGACCGCCCCGATAGCGCCGCCACCCAGTGCGCCCGCTGCGACTGCGCCGGCTGCAACGGCTGCGCTCGCTCCGGCAGTGAAGGGGATGGCGAGGGTCAGCCCGATCAGGGAACCCCACAGCGCGCCCCAGGCGGCACCTTCGCCGGTGGTCACATAGGTCTGGTCAACGCGCAGTTTGCCGCTGTAGTCGCGGTACACCGCAACCGCATCGCGCAGATCAATCACCCAGTCATCATGCAATTCGTTTAGCTGATTGAGTACCTGCGAAGCCCGATACATATCTTTCTTGAAACCGACAACGATCAGGTTGGACATCTTAACCTCCTGTATGGTGTATGTCCTGCTTGAATAGTGTGATAGGTGGGTTCGCGCTTCCCTGCGGCTGTATCCATCCTCAGATGGTTCGGCCAAAGAGGCGGGTAAGAAGCGAGACGCTTGCGGTAAGCCAACCGGTCAACCCGTCCGTTTCCCTGACCAGTTCTTCCGACTTATCAATCAAGTCCTGACTGTCGGGACAGCCAGGCTCAATTACAATTCCAATCCCTCGACCAGCCAACCACCTCGGCTCACAACAGCCCAGGACTACAGGCTGTTGTGAGCGCTGTGATAGTGAGACGGTTCACGACTGATGCGCGGGGCGCTGTTCAGGCTGCGGCGGGTTATCATTGGCAGTCAGGTTGCGCAGCCGGAAGGCCAGCACCACCAGCATCACGCCGTAGGCCATCGCGTAGACACCGATCATCCACAGGACAGCCAGCGCCCCAGGGATAGGCTGTGCCATGAGCAGGATGCCGAAGCCGACTGAGAGGATGCCATCCAGAACCAGCAGCCACTCACCTTCGATCTCCTTGCGGAAGCGGATGGCATAGATCACCTCAGAGATACCGGTGGCGATGGCCCAGGCCACGATGACGTAGAACAGACTGACGGTGGTGATCCCCGGTGAGGCGAAGGTCACGACACCAGCCGCGATGCTCAACAGACCTGTGAGCAGCAGCAGCCACCAATTGGAGTCATTCTTGCGATTCTTGACGGCAAGAATGCTGAGAATAGTGCCGTCCACCAGCGCATAAGCGCCGAACAGCACGACGAGTACGACCAGGGTGATTCCGGGCATCAGCAGTGTGGCAATGCCAAAGAGGATCGCCAGAATACCCCGCACCAGGAACATGTCCCAGTTGCTAGCCAGCAGGTGTTTCATGATTGATCTCCTTTGCGATTTGACAGGTTTTCGATAATCGTTTGTCCCGCATTAGCTGCGGAACCGAGCAGAACATGGGCGATAGAGGGTGCCCCTTGTCTGGCAAGATGCTTCTGCCGTGCGGGAGATACTTACCCGGCAAGGGGCTTTACAAGATTACGAATGCGACTTCTCCAGAGAGAGAGCGTTCGCGCGCGCTTTTTTCGCTTCGACCATCGCAGCTTCCGCTTCTGCCGCAGCCAGTTGAGCAAAGTCCGCAGCGATGTTGGCGTAGGTTTCGGCATCTTCCGCCTGGGCCTTGGCCTGCGCCAGGTCAATGGCGTTCAGGTGCTCGTCCATGTTGCGCTGGGCACGGGTGATCTGAACGGTGATGGCCTCATCCAGCTCACGCCAGGGTGCAGCCAGAGATTCTTCCACCTCGTCCAGGCGGGCAGTAAAGGCATGCTGGAAGGACTGCACTCTGGCCCGCGCCTGCGCCACCGCCGCCTGCGTCTGCTGGCGGTCTGTCTCACGGGCAACCTCAATCTGCTTTTCCAAAGCAGCGGTGTGCTGGCTCATTTCCAGCAACTGCTCTGACAACTTCTTCATGATCCACTCCTTCTTTCTGATCGGTCAGTGCCGATCAGGTTATGTACGATGCTTTCAGTCTAGGACTGAGGGGAGCGGCTGTCATGAATCGAAAGTGCTATAAAAGTGTTATTTGGAGGATTGGGAGGATGAATTCAGGGGATCAGACCAAGCTGGCGGGCTTTGGCAACCGCCTCGGTGCGTTTCTTCACTTCCAGCTTGTCATAGATATTGGAAGCATGGCGCTTCACCGTATTCAAAGCGAGATAGAGCTGTGCGGCGATTTCGTCATTGGACTTCCCTGCCGCGATTAAGGCCAGCACCTCCAGCTCACGCGCTGAGAGGGAAATGGTAAAATCGTCCTGCATGTTGGTCGCTGCTCCCCCCCCAGACTTCACTGTGGGAACCGAGATGCCAACTTCTCGTGTGCAAGCTTCGAGCAGACTCTCGATGTACTGAAGAGAAGGATAGTAAGCGCCGGATTGCTGCTGTTCATCCAGGCAGCGAGCCAGGAGTTCGGCCATAACCTGCCCTTCATCGAGATAAGTCCGGCGATAATCCTCCGCCTCTCCGAGCGCCAGTGCCCTCAACAGCGTGCGGACTGCCTGATCGCCTTCCCCTAATGCGTACTCGACCATGGCCCGCAGCACCAGAATTTCGATTTGGGAAGTCACCCGTGTGAACTGTTCTGTTTTGGGGAGCAGCGCTTGCAACCGTTCCAATGTTTGATTCAGGAGCTGCCTGTCGCCGGTGTTCTGGCCGACAGCCAGATCATAGCGCGCCTGGGTGAGCAGCAAATACTCAAAAACATGGTAGGGATAGTTTTCCACGCTCACATCGGGCTGAAAATCGCGCAAACGACTTTGTTTCCACCAGCGGTGAGCGCCGGACAGATCACCGCGCTGTAATGCCAGCCGCACCGCAGTCGCTGCAACCGAAATCGCATCCCATTGACTGGATTCTTCGCTCAGGGACAGACGAAATGCTTCTTCAAGCAGAGAGTGCGCTGAGGATAAATCGCCCTGGCTTTGCAGCAGACGGGCCAGCGAAATGGTGCCCTCCAGGCTGCTGACCCACCACGCGGTCTGGCTCAGTCGGCGTCCATGTTCCAGGTACTCTTTAGCCTGTTCCAACTGGTTGCGCTCGCGCAGGATCTCGCCCAACCCATTGGCAACAATTCCAGCCCCAGCGGTCTTTCATCAGACCCAACCGCCAGCAATCGGGCTTTTTGCAGCGTAACAAACGCCTGGCTTAAGCGTCCCTGGAGCATCTGCATCTCGGCCAACTGGCAGGTCGCAACAATCAGAACATAGAGATTATTCGTGCGCCTGGCGAGCGCTACCGCTTCGGACAGCACATCGATTGCCCTGGAAGTATCACCGGAAAAAATGCAGGTCATGCTCTCTTCGAGAGACAGGAAACTCTTGATGAACGGATTACCCTCTTTCAGATAACTCGCAGCCACGCCAGAATACTCGGCGGCTTGCTGGAAATCGCCAGTGATCAGGGCGAGCAGCGAGTGGACGAGTGCCAGCTCCCCCTGCGCAGGCTGGGGGAAACTGTCGCCGGGATACGTGAAGGTTGGCTGACTCGGTTCTTTCTCGCGCGCGTCCAAAGTCTGTTGGACATCTTCAAGCCAGAATCGTGCTTCGTCTAGCTGGTGAGTCACGGCCAGTCCCCAGGCATAAGCCAGACCCAGCCGGGGACGCTGATGAAGACGTTCACGGGGCAGCCTGCTGGTCCAGTAAGTGAGCGTTGCAACCTCACCGGATTCAAGCAACGTCTCAATGTTGCGGTCGATCAGGGTGAGTGCCCAATCCATATCCCCGGTCGCCAATCCATGTTTGAAGGCTTCGTCGAAGCTGCCATGCTGTTCGAACCAGGTTGCAGCCCGCCTGTGCAGCAGCGGTATCTCTATCGCATGAGTTTCCGCCAGCATGTGACGGAGGAATTCGGCAAACAGGTTATGAAAGCGAAACCACTGATGCTGTTCGTCCAGCGGCGTTACAAAGAGATTTAATTGTTCGAATTGGTCCAGCATTCGGCTTCCGTAACCGGTCACAGCATCCAATTCAGTGACAGCTTCACACAGCGAACCGGAGAGAACATCGAGGATCGAGCATCGCAGCAAGAACTGGCGAACTTCTTCGGACTGTCGATCCAGAACTTCCTGGGCCAGAAAATCCACCAGGTAATGCGCATCACCATGAAACCCTCGAAGCGGCGCAGTCGGATCAGACGGGCTGCGCAGGGACAGCGCGGCTAATTGCAGACCGATAACCCACCCTTCGGTGCGTTCTTCCAGCGCCCGGATCGTCTCCGGTGGCAGTTGAAGCCGCATGGTCTGATGGAAGAACTGCATGACTTCCTGGTGGCTCAGACGCAGTTCGTCGGTCCCTATTTCTGTGACCTGTCCCCTTGCCCGCAGATTAGCAAGATCAA
The DNA here is from genome assembly GCA_964552425.1 of uncultured Anaerolineaceae bacterium. Classification (GTDB taxonomy): domain Bacteria; phylum Chloroflexota; class Anaerolineae; order Aggregatilineales; family Phototrophicaceae. The sequence continues at coordinate 4,693 of CAZKIB010000047.1, forward strand.
GCGATTGCTCATTTCGGCTGGCAATGACCAGATGCAGATTGGGAGGGAGATTATTGAGGAGAAAGTTCAAATCGACGATGATCGATGAATTTTCTAAAACCTGATATTCATCCACGACCAAAACAACGTGTTTTGGAATGGCGCTGACTTCATTGATCAGCAGGACAGCCATTTCCAACCGGCTGGTCTCTGCCGCCTGCAAGTAATCCAGAATCGCTTCACTCAGCCGAGGCTCGACCTGCTGAAAAGCGCTGCTGAGATAGCGAAAGAAACGCACATAATCGTTATCCTCAGCGCTCAGGGTTAACCACGCAATCGGGTCTGGGCTTTCGGCTGCCCACTCGGCCAGCAGTTGGGTCTTGCCAAAACCGGCAGGCGCACAAAGCAGGGTAAGCGGACCCTTGACCCCCTCATTAATCCAGGCAGTCAACCGGGGCCGGCGTACAAACCCTGGACGGGTTAGGGGAATGGCAACTTTCGTTCTGAGCAGAATCTCGGCGTTCATGTTTCCGCCTGGTGAGCATTCTCCACCCGCGCTTTACTGATCTGCTCTCATTTTACCAGAGGGAATCGATTACCGCTTGTTCGCCTGGCTTCCGGTCAGGATGAACACCTGTATTGCCTTATATTGATCAGCTCAATCACGCCCAGGCTTGTGTGACCCTCCATTTTCCGCAGCAGCGAACGTCCATGCCAGTTCGGCGATCTCGCCGGCAGCCTGCGGGCGGCCAACGCGGCTGGCATTGTGAGCGCGGGTTTGCAGGAGCTGGGCATCATTGCTCAGCCAATGAAAGAGTGTTTCGAGCATATCGAGCGGCATTCTGGTGACTTCGCCGGTTCCATTTTCCACCACAAATTCGGCATTGCCCGTTTCCTGCCCTTCGATCACATCGATAAGCATCAGCGGCAAACCGCAAGCCAGTGCCTCCGTCACGATCAGTCCGCCCGCCTTGCACACAATGAAGTCAGCCGCGTGCATAAGCGTGGGCATGTTATCCACCAGATTATAAACCACAACCGGTATATGCCAGTCAATGTGCTGTAACTCCGCGTACACCGCATCGTCACCACCCGCTACCACAATCGCCTGAAGTGGAAAATTGCTGTGGTTCAGAACGCGAACGGCATCCAGGAGGTTGCGAACGCGGGAACTGCCGACAACGAGCGCGGTCAATCGGGTGGGTTCGATGCCCAGGTCTGACCGTATCTCGGCGGCAGAGCCTTTTTCGCCAAAGATGTGTGGATGAACCGGAATGCCGGTGATCTTAAGCGACGCCGGCTGAAGTTTGGCTTCAATCGCCAGGTTGTAGACGCGCTCAGTTGGCACGAAGGTGAAACGGGAGACGGGGTGAAACCAGATTCGCTGGACTGTGCCCAGGTCCGTCACAATGGTCAGTACAGGGATGGTCTTACGGGTGCGGCGAAAAATCGCATGGAGCGGTTCCAGATACATCGGATGGGTGACGATAATCACGTCTGGTTTGTTCTGTTTCAGGATATCGCTCAATGCCTGGAACAGCAGCGCGGTAAGCCCGATTTCGACCAGGCTGGTGGACAATCGCGTATCCATCATCTGATAACTAATCTGATAAAGCTCCGGTGCTTCGCGCACCCTGCGGTCATATTCCACCTGCTGCTCACGCACGACCTCCGGCACGCTGCTGTGGTCGAAAGCGTTGATGATGTCCACATGGACGGTTGCTCCATAGCGAGCCTCCAGAGCCGCTGAGACTGCCTTCGCGGCGCTTCGATGCCCGAACCCCATGTCCGACGTGAGAATCAGGATTTGTTTTGGGGATGTGTTTTTCATGATTCAACCTCTTCCTTCATACCCTGAGCAGCCTGCGCCCTCTGCTAAACGATGTGTATCGTCAAAGGAAATGGGCTGAACCAGAGGGCGCGACCGTATGTTTGACTGGATGCCACAACTGCTATGGTTCAACCCTCCGATTCCTTCGGCAGGTAATAAGGGTGGGTGGGGTCGTTGGCTGGAGCGCAGGGGTCGTCACTGGACGGCCACACCAACCCCTCCAGCCCCAGGCCATGCTTACGGCACCACATGATCTCACCCGCCAGGTCGCGCGCCTGGGGGCCGTCGATGCCGTAAGGGACGCGCCAATCATCTTTGGGCAGCGACGCCAGGAAATGCTGTTCATGGACGCTTTCGTCGGTACGGAATTCCTCACCGGGTTGGGCCGAGAACGATTTGTGCCAGTGCGCAATCACATTGCGCAGCCAGCTCCTGATACCGCCAATATCCCCTCTGCGCTGGAGCGATTCAGCGGCAGCTTCAAGGCCCACAGGGTAATACTGCCAGCGGGATGCTGTTTCATGATGAACTTCACGATTTGCCATGTTCCATTTGTCTCCTATTTGACTGCCTTGTCCGCATGACCGTTCATACTGTCCTCCCAGACATGTGGGATTCCAGCGTTTTCATCTCCGGCAGGCTTTGCTCCGTTTTCTGAAGGGGATGCGTCCGTCGCTTTACCGTCTGGTTCGGGTGTTCGCGCCTGCGTCTGTTCCACTGTCGTTTCTGATGGGTTCGTTGTGGCTTCGCCATTGTCCGACCTGGAACCCAATATCTGAGGTAAGCCGAATCCGGGTTGGTACCGGGTGTCACCGACAAACCGCTTAAGTAATCGATCCCCAATCAACCCGCGCACGGTGCCCTGTCCTGTTCTGTGAGTCTCTGCTCCCAGTCGATTCACTTTTGGGGAAGCAGCAGACATTGGCTACTTTATAATGTACAGCTTATGACCGGACAAAGCGGCTGTCATGAATCGAAAGTGCTATAAAAGTGTTATTTGAAGGGTTGGGAGGACTGGTCCAGAAAAACAAAACCAGCATCTCCGCTGGCTTTTGTTCGACTAAACTCTCGTTAGGTGGACCTGAAGGGTCTCAGGTACGTTAACCAGGCATATACTCCGCTTCGATATTCCCCTGCCAGCTTCAACCGAAAGTAATCTGCGTAATCCTGATAAAGAGCAGCTTCGCGCTGACATTCTGGCGATGCGTGTCAATGGCATGAGCTACCGTCAGATTGCGCGGAAGGTTGGTCTGCACTGGACACGGGTTCAGTGTACGACTTCAGAGCCTGTGAGACACAAAAGGCGGTAAAGTTAAGAGATACTTTCCCCATCTGAGATCACTGAATGGAGGCAAGTCAGATGGCAAAAGATGAGAAGGTATCGGCAGAACAGGTGGTGCGGGACATTCGGCGGGAGACCCGCCACAAGTACAGCGCCGAGGAGAAAATCCGCAGTGTGCTGGAAGCGCTGCTGTCCGCTGAACTGCGCACCCATCATGTCTTCCCCGGTCGTCTGGATGTCCGCTCGCAGGAACCGGCGATGGCTGAAAGCGTGATGCTGGAACGGGCCACCCCGCAGGAAGCGGTTGACACCTTCCTGGAACATGCCGCGCAGGTCTTTGATCTGTACCGGCCTGATCTGGACGAATATCTGGCAGCAGATGCGCTGGTGTGGTAGCGAAACTGCTGTAACTGCTCGTTTCGATACAGTGAGGCCTGTCTGCACGGGCAGGCCCTGCAAATTCCTTTTGCCCGTTAATTCAACCTGACCTTTTGCCCGATTCATTTGACAAATGAAATGGGCCAGCTACAGCATTGCCAACCGCAGCGCAATCACGCGGAAGACAGTCCACGAATAAGGAACACTTACGATGGCACAACTGAAAGTCTCGAAAACAAACGACTATCTTGTCAGGGATGGCAAGCCATTCTTCTACCTCGCCGACACGGCCTGGATGGCCTTTTCAAATTTGCCGCTGGCAGACTGGCCCCGCTATCTTGCTTATCGCAAGCTGCAAGGCTTTACCGCGCTGCAAATCAGCATCCTGCCGGTCACGCATGACACCAGCATGTCGGATGAGAATATCGACCCGTTCCTGAAAGATGCGAACGGGAACTGGGATTTTTCGGCCTACAACGAGGCTTACTTCGACAAGGCCGACCGGATGGTAGCGATGGCGGTTGAGCAGGGTTTTGTGCCTGTATTGGGCGTCCTGTGGTGCAGTTATGTGCCGGGAACCCGCTGCTCGAAAAACAGCCCGGTTCAATCAGCGATGCCATTCGAGGCGGTAGTGCCGTTTGCGACTTATGCCGCTGAGCGCTTCAAAAAATATGACCCGATGTTTTTTATCAGCGGCGATACGCAGTTTGAATCCCCGGAAGAAGAACCGTATTACATGGCGGCGTTGGATGCTGTTCGTACCGTTTGCCCGGATGCGCTGCTGACCATGCATTTGACCCCGCGCGGCGATCTGCCCACCAGCTTTCTGGACAAGATCGACTTCTACATGTACCAGTCCGGGCACGGGGCAGGCAAGCAGGATATGCCCTACATCCTCGCTGAAAAGTTTACTTCCTACCCGGTTAAGCATCCGGTGGTGAACGCTGAGCCGCCATATGAAGGGCATGGTCGCGTCGGTGAACAGACCCGCTTCAATGCCTTCGACATACGCAAGGCAACCTGGCAAAGTCTGCTTTCCGGCGCGAAGATGGGCGTCACCTATGGCGCGCATGGCATCTGGATGTTTCACCGCCGGGGTATGAATTTCCTGAATAAACACCGGTCATTCGAGCCTTATGACTGGGATGTCGCGCTGGAACTGGATGGTGGCTGGGACGTTTCCTTTGCCCGATGGCTCTTTGAGATGTATAACATGTTCGATCTGGAACCCGCCAGCATCGTGCAAAACTCGGACAGAGAAATCCGAGCGGCTGTGAACGCCAGCGGCACAAAACTGGCAATCTACTGCCCGTACAGTTTTGACATTGACCTGAATTTCGATCTGAGCGGCTTTCATGTTGTTGGTGTCGACCTGTCTTCGCGCCGCGTGACTGAACCGAATGTGCAGTCCGGCGCGCAATCGCGCATCCTGATGCATACGTTTAACGGGGATGTGCTGCTGGTGGCGACGAAATAGTGCAGCAAATTATCCTTCAACTACCAGCCCAAAAAGATTGAAGGGGGCGAAATGACGATAAAAGTGGCCTTAATGGGTGCAGGCGGCAAAATGGGATGCCGCATTGCAGATAACATTAAAGACAAGGCTGAATATGAAGTTTACTATGTAGAAGTCAGCGAGAGTGGTCGGGCAAATCTGGCCCAGCGTGGCCTATCGGCTACCCCGCAGGACGAAGCGCTGCGACAGGCCGAGGTGGTCATTCTGGCGCTGCCGGACAGGCTGATCGGCAAAATCACCCAGGAAATTGTGCCGCAACTCAACAGCGGCACGATGGTCATGAGTCTTGACCCTGCCGCCGCCTATGCCGGTGTGATTCCGCTGCGGGATGACCTGACCTATTTCGTGGCGCACCCCTGCCATCCGCCGCTGTTCAATGAGGAAGTGACCGAAGGAGCGCGTCAGGACTGGTTCGGCGGTGTCAATGCCAGGCATCATATCGTATGCGCGCTGCATCACGGGCCAGAGGCCGATTATGGCAGAGGCGAACAGATCGCTCGCGCTATTTACGCCCCGGTGATGAAATCCTTCCGCATCACCGTCGAGCAGATGGCGATACTCGAACCGGCGCTGGTCGAGACATTTTCGGCAACCGTCATTACCGCCATCAAGGAAGCCTATGACGAAGCTGTGAAAATGGGTGTCCCGCCAGAAGCCGCGTGGGAATTTTTGTCCGGGCACGTGCGCATCGAGTTTGCTATTATCTTTGGCTTCTCCGGTTTCCCGTTTTCGGATGGCGCGAAGCTGGCGATTCAGAAAGCCTATGACAAGATTTTCCTTCCAGACTGGAAAGAAAACATCATGACCCGCGAAGCTGTGCAGCAGAGCGTGCGCGAAATTACCGGACAGGCGTGATTTGGCTGGCGCGCAGATATTGAGGCGGTCATGACGATGCGATTGGGCATTGGAACCTACGCTTTCGCCTGGGCGATTGGCGTTCCGGGGCGGATACCCCCTGCTCCGATGGACACAATGGCATTTCTAAATCGGGCTGCGCAGCTTGGGGTGCATCTGGTACAGATCGCCGACAATCTGCCGCTGCATCAGCTTTCGGCGCGTCAACTAGACGATCTGAAGCAGGAAGCGGCGCGGCTCAAAATCGACATCGAAGTCGGCACACGCGGCATCGCGCCGGATCATCTGCGCATCTATCTGGGTCTGGCGCAGACGCTGGCAAATCTGATCGACACGCTT
>CAZKIB010000047.1:10925-11712 GCA_964552425.1 uncultured Anaerolineaceae bacterium
CGTTTGGCGCGCTGGAAGGCCCAAAAGTAGTCATCGAGACGCTGGGGCCGTATGTCATCAATCTGCATGTGAAAGACTTTTCCATTTGGCGCGTCGATTCGAATATGGGCTTTGTCGTGCAGGGTACACCCGCTGGTGAGGGAATGCTGAATATTCCCAGCCTGTTGGCCCGGCTTAAGCAGAACGGGCGTGAATTTAATGCCATACTGGAACTCTGGCATCCGCCGGAGAATGATATTGTGGCGACTGTCGATCAAGAAGCGCAGTGGGCCGCACAAAGCGTGAGCTGGCTGCGGCAGCACATAAAGGATTGATGATGGCTGATTTGCGTTTTGCGCTGTTCGGAACTGGCTTCTGGGCGCGCTTTCAATTATCGGGTTGGCTGGAAGCGGGTGGTGTGGAATGTGTGGCGCTGTACAACCGTACCCGCTCACGGGCCGAGGCGCTGGCTGCTGAATTTGGTATTGCGGCAGTCTACGACGATGCCGACATGCTGTTGCAGCGCGAAACGCTGGATTTTGTGGACATCTGCACCAGCGTCGAAACGCACGCGGCATTCACCCGGATGGCTGCCGAACGCGGGCTGGACGTGGTGTGCCAGAAGCCGATGGCGACGACGCTGGCAGAAGCCGAAGCGATGGTGGCGGCGTGCCAGCAGGCCGGGGTGTCGCTGCTGATTAATGAGAATTTCCGCTGGCAGCATCCTATTCGTCAGTTCAAGCAAATACTGGACGAAGGCCGCATCGGGCAGCCATTTCGCGCGCGCATTCATTTTTGCAGCAGCTTT
>CAZKIB010000047.1:11733-31778 GCA_964552425.1 uncultured Anaerolineaceae bacterium
CCTCAAAGACCTTGAGCAGTTCATGCTGACCGATGTGGGCAGCCACATTCTGGATGTCGCCCGCTATCTGTTTGGCGATGCGCGCACCCTGTATGCCACCACCCGCCGCGTTCACCCGGACATCAAAGGTGAGGATGTCGCTACGGTGATGATGACGATGGGCGAGCGGAACGTCACCGTCGTCTGCGAGATGAGCTATGCCAGCCGCACGGAAATTGAACGCTTCCCCGAAACCTATGTTTATGTCGAAGGGGATCGCGGTTTTCTGGAACTCGGCCCGGATTTTGTCATCCGCGAAACCACCGAGGCCGGGACGTACATCCAGCGACACCGCCCGCCACATTATTCCTGGGCCGACCCGGCCTACGATGTGGTTCATGCCAGCATCGTCCCCTGCCAGGCTGATCTGGCCCGGCATCTGCATGGCGAAAGTCAGGCTGAAACGACCGGCGCTGACAACCTCAAAACGGTGCGGCTGGTGTTCGGGGCATATCAGTCTGCCGAAATGGGTGAAGTGATCCGTCTGAGTTGATGCTGAAGAAACAGGAACGTCAAGAAAGGTTCTAATGATGCCGGAAGCTATTCCACAGTGGGGGCGTTTTGAACAGGCCTTTTCCAGCAGCGCCGCCTATGAGAATCCATTACAGGATGTCAGTTTTCAGGTGAAGTTTACATCACCGTCAGGAGTCAGTCATACAGTAGATGGCTTCTGGGATGGCGATCATGTCTGGCGGGTGCGTTTTTGCCCAACTGAGACAGGAGCATGGTCTTATCACACTATCTGTTCGGATACAAACAACACCGGGCTAAATCACCAGACTGGCGCCTTCCAGTGTACGGAACCGCAAGGCGAAACCCGTTTCCAGCAGTATGGGCCAATAATGCTTTCCGAGAATCGCCGTCATCTGGTTCATGCGGATGGTACGCCATTTTTCTGGCTTGGCGATACCGCGTGGCATGGACCGCTGTGGTCTACGGATGATGAGTGGGAGCATTACCTGACCGAACGTGTGCGCCAGAAATTCACCGCCGTGCAGTGGATTGCGACCCAATGGATGAGCGCGCCGGACGGCGATCTGCTCAACCAGCGCGCCTACAGTGGCGATGAGCGCATCGAAATAAACCCGGCGTTCTTCCAGCGGATGGATCACAAACTACAGCGGCTGAATGATTATGGGCTGCTGGCAGTACCGGTGCTGCTGTGGGTGGCAGGCTGGTCAACCAACCCGCAGGTCGAACCCAGCCCCGGACTGGTCTTGCCGGAGGACCAGGCTATTCTGCTGGCTCGGTACATGGTGGCGCGCTGGGGCGCACATGCTGTTGTATGGATTTTGCCCGGCGATGGCGATTATTCTGCCGAAAAAGCTGACCGCTGGAAGCGCATCGGGCGGGCAGTGTTTGGCGGGCGTTCTCATGCGCCGGTTTCGCTGCATCCACGCGGCACACAATGGAATATGGCAGAGTTTCAACAGGAGGATTGGCTGGACATCATTGGCTATCAGAGCGGTCATGCTGGCAGCACAGAGTCTTTTCAATGGCTTGTATCCGGCCCTCCGGCTACTGACTGGCACAAAACACCGCACCGGCCCTTCATCAATCTCGAACCGCCATATGAAGACATCATTGCCCCGGCGACTCGGCTGCGTCTTGGAGCATTCGCTATTCGGCGCGCGCTGTACTGGAGCCTGCTGGTTTCGCCAACGGCAGGCGTGACCTACGGCGGACATGGGGTGTGGGGCTGGAATGATGGTACGGCATTTCCCATCGCGCACGAGGTATTCGGAATGCCCCGGCACTGGCGCGAAGCGCTGGTCATGCCGGCTGCCGAACAGGTGCAGCACCTTGTCAGGTTGTTCGCTGCGCTTCAGTGGTGGCGTTTGTATCCCGCGCCGGATTTGCTCAGCTTCCAGCCGGGGAAACAAAACCCGGAACAATTTATCGGGGCGGCTCGTGCGGATGACGGCAGCGCCGCCGTTATTTACATCCCTCACGCGACGACCGTTTATCTCAACACACTCAGTTTGAAGCCCAATCTTCCAGTGGCGTGGTTTAACCCACGCAGCGGTGAGTTCACAACTCATGCGACAGCGATCACGCGCAGCGCACAGTTGAAGCTGGACACCCCCGATTCGGCGGACTGGATTCTGGTCTTTGGCGCGTTGCCAGGAGAAGCTTCCGAATGAAAACACTCATTCTCGGTGGTACAGGTTTAATCAGCACAGCCATCACCCGCGAACTGCTGGAGCGCGGTGACGAGGTGACGCTGTTTAATCGCGGCAAAACGCACCTGCGAATTCCTGATGGCGCGTCGTTCATCTACGGGGATCGCAGCGACTTTGCGGCTTTTGAGCAGACGATGTCACAGGCAGGTATATTTGATTGTGTCATTGATATGATCTGCTACACACCGGAGCAGGCCGAAAGCGCCGTGCGGGCCTTCAGGGGGCGCGCCGGACATTTCATCTTTTGCAGCACAGTGGATGTCTATTCCAAACCCGCCAGTCGTTATCCTGTTCTCGAAAGCGAGCCGCGTATTGGTAACAATACTTATGGGCGCAATAAAATTCTGTGTGAGGATATTTTCCTGGCTGCGCACGAACGCGGCGATTTCCCGGTCACGATCATTCGTCCAGCCATGACCTATGGCGAAGGCCGGGGCATCGTGTACTTTTCCGGTTGGACAACCCGCATCTTTGACCGCCTGCTCAAAGGCAAGCCGATTCTGGTGCATGGGGATGGCAGCGCGCTGTGGGTCGCCTGTTATGTGGGGGATGTGGGCCGTGCGTTCGCTCATGCGGCAGGCAGTGCCCAGACCTTTGGCAAAGCCTATCATGTAACCGGCGAAGAATGGCTGACATGGGATCGGTACTTTCAGACTGCGGCGGAAGCCATCGGCGCGCCGAAACCCTACCTCGTCCATATTCCGACCGATTTGCTGGTGAAAATCGCTCCAGAGCGGGCCGCCCTGTGCCGTGACAATTTTTCTGGCAACAATATTTTTGATAATACTGCTGCCAGAGATGACTTGAATTTTCAGTACACGGTGTCGTGGGCCGATGGTGTTGAGCGGGCTTACACCTGGTTGATAAAAAATGGTCAGATCGAAAACAGCGACATTGACCCGTTTGAGGATCGCGTGATCGCTGCGTGGGAACGACTCACGCAGTTGATGTCCACCGAGTTTGCACAGTCTGGCTAATGGAGGACGGTTTCCGCAAGACGAAGTTCGGATATTCAGGTAGCTTTACGGAACATACAGGAGGTTCTTTCGATGAGTGATTTTACAGTTTTTGATGTGGCTTTTCCGCCCCAGGCCAAACAGCGCGTCATCGTCAATACAGATGCCAAGAATGAGGCCGATGACCAGTATGCGATTGTACACGCGGTTCTGACACCGTCCTTTGATCTTCACGGCATCATTCCGGCTCACTATGGGAATCTCAAATCAGCCAGGAGTTTGCAGGAGAGCCACGACGAGACCATCAAGCTCCTGCGCCTGATGGGACTGGAAGGCGAGGTGCGTGTTGAAGACGGCGCGCCTCATGCCATCCCGGACGAATCGACGCCGGTGGACTCGCCCGGTGCGCGTCTCATCATCGAAGAGGCAATGAAAGACGATAAGAGGCCGCTTCACATTGCCTTCTATGGGCCGCTCACAGACATGGCATCCGCGCTTCTGATCGAGCCGAGGATTCAAGAGCGGGGAATCCGCGTGATCTGGATCGGAGGAGGCCCCTGGCCCAACGGTGGTCGGGAATACAATCTTTCGAACGACATTCATGCCGCGAATGTCGTGATGAAATCAAATTTGCAGGTATGGCAGGTTCCCAGAAATACCTATCGCACGATGGGAGTCACCTACGCCGAGCTGATCGAGAAAGTATATCCTCAGGGCGAAATCGGCAAATACCTGATTGAGCAGTTGCTGGAGCATAACGCGCAGACACGCCCTGAAATGGAATATCGCTCACTAGGCGATTCTCCTTGCATCGGCATTATTCTCGACCCGGAGTGCGGTCAGTGGACATGGCGGCCCGCGCCGCTGTTCGACGAACAGATGCACTATCTCCATCCCGGAGAGTACCGCCCCATTCGCGTCTACGACAACGTGAATACGCGCTTCATTCACGAAGACCTGTTCGCCAAACTCGCCCAGTTCATCCGGCGCGGTTCAAGAAACCTCGACCGCTAACGATTGCAGAGAGAAACGTAACATAAACTGAACCAGTCGATGTTCCAAACAGCATGACTTGATGCTGACTGGATGAACGGCAGTTGAGATTTCTGGCAAGGGGTAAAGTGATTCTTCCACAGACTTTACGGAAGAATCACTATCCAGAGCAGGCTCAGGATTACGATTCCTGCACTTTACCTCAGTGTTTGTCAATTCCCGCAAATTGAGGCTTTACTTTTGACTTTGTATAATTTAAAATAACGAATTGCTTAGTCCTCAAGAAGTTTGACTCCCCTGTTTTCTCCTTACACCATAAGCTGAAATGGCCTCAAACTTGAATGGATAATCCAATATCCCCGGTCGGTTTGTGCTACCTCCCAGGATATTCAACGCATGAAAAGCACATACGTGAGTAACGCAAATACATGACAAAGAAGTTAAGAATAATTCCTCTGGGTGGACTGGGGGAAATTGGCAAGAACATGACTGTTCTTGAATTTGGTCGCAACATGATCGTCGTCGATTGTGGGCTGATGTTCCCCGACAGCGAAATGTATGGCATTGATCTGGTGTTACCTCAGTTTGACTACGTGGTTCAAAATCAGGATAACCTGCGCGGCATTGTGCTGACGCACGGGCATCTTGATCATATCGGGGGCTTGCCCTATCTGCTGCGGCAGGTGAAAACATCCATTTATGGAACGGCTATGACCGTAGGCATGGTCAAACGCCAACTCGAAGAGAGTAAGCTGCTGCAACAGGCACAGCTTCATGTGCTTCAAAACAGCAGCAGTTTTCAACTGGGGCCGTTTAAGATCAGCCTGTTTCCTGTGGCCCATTCGATTCCCGGCGCGGTCGGCATGGTGATTGATACACCAGTGGGTGCGGTGGTTCACACCGGTGATTACAAGCTGGATGAAACCCCGGCGGGCGGACAGACTACCGACCTGAACCGGCTGCGTGAGCTTACGCCCAATGGTGTCCTCACCTTGCTGGCAGACAGCACCAATGCGGATCGTCCGGGGCGCACCGCAACCGAACAGGTGGTTACGGATGAACTGGATCGGCTGTTTGCTGAAGCAAAAAATGGACGCATTATCATCGCCACCTTTGCATCGCTGGTCGCACGCTTACAGGAGATTATGCTGCTGGCGAAAAAACATGGGCGCAAAGTAGCGCTGACCGGACGCAGCCTGGAAGAAAACATTGCTCTGGCGCGTGAACTGGGACACATCAAAGTTCCTGACGGTCTGCTAGTGGATATTAAAGCCAATGTCCCCGATAGGAAGCTGGTCATTTTATCGACAGGCTCTCAGGGTGAACCACGTTCCGCCTTGAACAGGATGGCGCAGGGTGAACACCGCGAAATCCAGGTCAAGCAGGGCGACACGATCATCATTTCCGGCGGTACGATCCCGGGTAATGAAGAAGAAGTTGGGCGAATGCTCAACAAGTTGTTTGCACGCGGCGCGAACGTAATTTATGGTCATCTGGCGACGGTTCACGTTTCCGGCCATGGCAGCCGCGACGAAATGCAGCACATGTTAAAAACGGTACAGCCACGCTATTTCATTCCGGTTCATGGCGAAACCCGGCATCTGCATCTTCATGCCCGCCTGGCTGAACACACGGGGGTTGAATCCAAAAATGTCTTCATCCTCAACAACGGGGATGCCTGGTCAACTGATGGTCAGAAAGCCTGGCTGGATAAACCGGTAACCGCGTGTGCTGTAATGGTGGATGGTCATCTGGTCGGCGAAGTCGGTGCACTGGTCATGCAGGATCGGCAGCGTTTATCTCAGGATGGCTTTATCGTAGCCCTACTGCGGGTGAATGCCAAGAACAAACTGGTAGGCGAACCAGAACTCATCAGCCGGGGCTTTGTCCCGCATCATATATCGAGTGATCTTATGGAGTCAGCATCCAAAGAAATCAAACAGCAGTTCAAACGTGGTAGCGCTGTCGCTCACGATAATGTACGCGACATACTACAAAACTTCTTCTACCGCCAGACCCAATCCCGCCCGGTGGTGCTGCCCAGCATCATCCGCGTCTAAGCTCGCTGACTTACGATATAGCGCAAAGTCAAACAGGTTGGCACCATAACCAGCCTGTTTGATTTTCCGTTTGTCCCCCTTTTGTGGTGCCGCGAAATTTAGGTGCGTAATGGCTCTCAGTATCCGGCTTCAGGTGATATGTAAAGCGGGCTGTCTCTGTGACGAACTGGTTTTGGCTTCGCGCCGGAGTTCAGCACAGGTCGGACACAATAACGGTGAGCCGGGTTCAGAGGCTTTGCGGCTGTGTTCCAGACAGACTGCTACGCCACAGTCATGGCAGATACCGACGGCGGCTTTCTCATGGAAATGCGTTCCACCCGGACCGGGGGTTTTCTCACACAGATAGCAGTTCATTTCATTGACCTTTCTAATCAGCACCAGCATTTTGTGGTACGGTTTTGGGTTTAGATTGGGAGTCTGATCGCCAGAGCGGATCGCCTGGATAGAGGCGGCGACCCAGCCAGAGTGAGAGGTAGACCAGACTAATCAACGCTGGCACTTCAATCAGGGGACCGACAACCGTTGCCAGTGCCTCACCGGAAGCCAATCCAAATACGCCAATCGCCACCGCTATTGCCAGCTCGAAATTGTTTCCGGCGGCGGTGAAGGAAATGGTCGCCGTATCCGCATAGGGGAACTTCAACAGGTAGGAGATGCCAAAGGAAACGCTGAACATGATGACGAAATAAATCAGCAGTGGCAGGGCGATACGCAGGACATCCAGCGGCTGATTGAGAATGACTTCACCCTTGAGCGAGAACATCATCACGATGGTAAACAGCAGCCCGATAATGGCTGTCGGCGATAGGCGCGGGACAAATTTCGTTTCGTACCATTCTTCGCCTTTGGTGCGAGTCAGAATCAGCCGGGTCAGGAAACCCGCTGCCAGGGGAATACCCAGGAAAATCAGCACACTTTTGGCAATTTCGCCCATCGAGACATTCAACGCGACGGCTTCACCGCCGAGCCACTGCGGAACAATGGTCAGGTAGAAATATCCGAGAACTGTGTACATCACAATCTGAAAAACCGAGTTAATGGCGACGAGTACCGCCGCATATTCACTGTCGCCGCACGCCAGCATGTTCCAGATCAGTACCATCGCAATGCAGCGTGCCAGACCCACCAGAATCAAGCCCGTTCGGTATTCGGGGTGGTCGGGCAGCAGCAGCCAGGCAAGCGCAAACATCAGCGCTGGACCTACAACCCAGTTGAGAAACAGGGATGTGCCGGACATCTTCCAGTTCGCAGCCACTTCGGGCACTTTCCCATATTTAACCTTTGCCAGTACCGGATACATCATCCACAACAAGCCAATCGCAATCGGCAGGGATACCGTGTCCAGCTTAATCGAGTCCAGGGCAGGTCCGAGTGCCGGGAACAATTTACCCAGTGCGATGCCGATTGCCATGGCCCCAAAAATCCACAGCGGTAAGAAGCGATCCAGCAGCGAAAGCCTGCCGAAAACACTACCGCTGGTCTGTGGCGGCACACTGACAGATTGTTGACTCATTTTGTTTGTCTCCTTTGTTAAACCGCCGCCAGGAACATGCCAAACAGGTAGCCTGCGACGGTGCTGAATACCGCCACTAAACTGACATAAGTGGCTGTTTTCTTGCGTCCCATGATTTTGCTGGTGACGAGGATGCTTTGCAGGCTGAGTTCCGGGTCGGCCAGCAGGTACGCCAGCAGCGGTCCCTTGTGCATTCCCAGATCGAGAAACATGCGTGCAATCGGCACCTCGACCAGCGTCGGGAAGTACATGAATACGCCGAATACCACACCCAGCGCATTTGCCCAGATCGTGTTTTCACCTGCCAGCGTTCGGATCCAGTCCTCTGGCACAATCGAACGCACCATCCCTGCGACAAATACGCCGACAATCAGCAGCGGAAAAATCTGTTTGACGAAGCGCCAGGTTTCAGCTAACCAATCAGCGAGTTCCTCGCGGGTCAGGTAACGGGCGGTGATGTAGCCGATGCTGGTCAACAATGCGATTTCGGCGATAAAACGTCCGGTGATGTGGATAATCAGGCTGCCTGTTGCGGTGGTCGGCGCGGCGATCAGCAGGGTCGCTGCGACCAGTCCCAGCGATGTCCACGTCCAGCGGTTGAAGCCGTTCACGACATCGTTCAAGCCCTTCCACGCGACAGGCGCGATGATAACCAGCAGCACGATGAGAACTGCGCCTTGCAGGGTGAGGTGCAGTGCATCCAGACCATTCTGCACTCCGACAGGCAGTTCAACGGGCAGTGTGATAGAAAAGACTGTGCCAGTGAGCAGGTCAATCTGAAGGGTGCCAGCAATCAGAACACTCAGCAGCAGCGCGAATAATATCCAGAGGACGGGACGCATTCCCGATTTCGGCTCAAACATCTCCGCGTGGGCAGGCTGGTTTTCAGGCTGCTTGAAGAGCGCCGCCATAATCATGCCGATGACAATCCCGAAGGTGATTGCCAGTACCAGTCGTGCCAGGGCAATATCGCCGCCAATCGCTGCGCCGGTATAGCTGATCGCAAGGATATTCACGGCGGGTCCCACAAACAGGAAGGTGATGGCGGGTCCCAGCCCCGCGCCCCGCTTCCAGATGCCGGCGAACAGGGGCAGGATGGTGCAGGAACAGACTGCCAGCACAAATCCGCCAATAGCCGAAGCGGGATAGCTGATCCACCTGGGTGTTTTCGGTCCGAGATAGCGAGTCACGGTCTCTTTGGGAATCAGCGATAGATAACCCGCGATGAAGAAGGCAGGCACCAGACACAGCAGAACGTGCGCTGCCAGATAATCCAGCAGACCCAGCCAGCCCGCCTGAAGCAGTTGAAGGAGCAAATCACCGATTTGCATACATAGCTCCAATATTCAGAAAGTTGAATGTGGTCGAGCAAATAAAAACCCATCCAGTGGGTGTCCTGCTCTCCAGGCTACTGCGCTGCCGCCTCAACCTCGCGTGCCAGTTCGACAATCCTGGATCGAGCTGGAATGCGACCACTGGAAACCACTTTCTCATTGATGACCAGTGCCGGGGTACTCATCACCCCATAGGCCACGATCTCGTCATACTCAGTCACTTTTGACAGGTCGTAAGCGATGCCTGCGGCATCCAGCGCGGCGCGAGTTTCTGCTTCCAGACGTTTGCAGTTCGGGCAGCCTGAGCCGAGAACCTTGATGTTCAACATGAAAAACTCCTTTTCATTGAATTTCTGCGAGGGAAATGACAGAGCAACTGGGACAGGGGCAGCCTTCAACGCATTGAATGCCCGTCGGACGGCTTGTTCCGAGCATGAGCGTCAGCAAATCAATCAATCGCGCATCTGCCAGCCAGTAGTACACCTGCAACCCTTCACGGCGGCTCTGAACCAGTCCGGCTTCGCGCAGCGACATTAACTGCTGTGACACATATGCCTGCCGTTTATTGAGCGATGCCTCAATGTGGCACACGCACATCTCCCCTTCGCGCAGCAAATCCAGGATTTGCAGACGGGTGGGATGTGACAGTCCTTTGAAAAGTTCGGCAAGCTGCTCGTAAGAGGATTCCATGACCATGCCTCATATTCAGAATTCATGACCTTGAATATAAGGTAACTCTGATGACCGTCAGACATCAGTGGGGAATGTCATCAACGATGAATAACATTTGTCCCCCGTCTGCGGCAAAAGCAGATGATCTCATGGCTTATCCGCCGATATGGTGCATTTCCACCTTTTCAGTGCGCTGGCCGTTACTCCACTCCTCTGAATAACGAGCGGACGGTTGAAGGCATCGTAGAGGGTCATGAGAGCCACTTCTGGACGTGTGCCACATCATCCGGGGAGTTCAAATTCACAAATGAGCGTTGTTCAGGATCGAAACGTTCAATCTCTACCTCTGTAACCAGCCTGACCTGAAGACGGGTGTAAATATCATGAATGCGGAGCCGACCTCGTTCAAGCTGCTCCTGTATGACTGGCAGACAGGTTCGATGATAGACAGCGTGCAGGCTCTCATAATTCCCTGCGATGTAGGGCACGACGCTATCCACGCCTGAACGCAAACCCAGCATGTATCGTAACAAGTCCACATTCAAAAAAGGCATATCACAGGCGACACACAGCGCATAATCGGTGAGGCTGGAATGCAGTGCCGTATAAAGTCCGCCTAACGACCCGCGCTGCGGATAGACATCGCCATACATGGGCAAACCGAAACTGACATACGGCTCAGGTGTATTGGTAATCAGGATAACGGGCAGACGCAGCGCGGATACGCGCTCGATCACATGCTCAATCAGCGCCTTGCCCGCCAGCGATAAAAAGCTCTTGTTGGTTCCCATCCGTCGGGACAGCCCACCCGCCAGAATTGCTACCGTCACATCATTTCGCATGTGCCTGTACGACCTCATCCAGAACGGCATCGAAAGCACTGCTGCCTATCTGATAGTAATGATCCCCGGCGCAGGCGCGGCAGATCGCCTGTCCATCAACGATCACTTCGCGCTCATTGATAATCTCTTCGCCACAAACAGCACAGTTGACACGTACACCGGGACGGCTGATAAGCTGTTTCAAGGTGATGGTAAGAGTCACCGGCTGCCAGCACAGCATTTGCTCTACAGGCATTACCTGATAGGCTTCTAACTGGCCGTGCCAGCGGCTGCGGGCATCTGGGAGACACAAGCGAGCGTTGGAACGTGATTCGGCATGAGGATAAATGCGAACAGCCCGTTCAGTTTTGGTGTCAACGAAGGTTGCTGCGACTTTGCCAAAGTCCATCAGCCGCATCGTGCGATGCCCCAGTGAACACCCCGTCGCTACTGACACCCCATCCGCAAAACAGCCATCCGTTTCGACAAATGCAATCAGCCGTTTGTCCGATTGGGGTAATTCCAAATCCAGCAGTTCAGCGGCGTATATACCCATACGCACGCCAATGACCTGTCGGGGACAGAGATGGTTGTGGCGGGCGGCAGTTTGGTCAAGTAGCTTGGTGAAGGATGCCATAACATTTCCCCTTTACGGACAAGCCGGTTGGGGCGGTTGTGTGTGCCGCCCCAACCGAATTCCAGACTAAACTTTGACGACTCTCACAAACGTGTCGTAGAACACAGCGCTGCCACCGACGGGATCGACCAGCGTGGTATTCTGAAGATATGGATCGACCCGCATCGCCGCGTTCGCATGGATACCGCGAATACGCCGCTCATCGCCGGGGATCGTCTGACCGTTGATGCTCACATCCACGCCGCCGTATGCCCAGTGACCGAAGCCCAGCGCAAAGCTGATCACACCGGGGCGAATACCCTGCGTCACCTTGACCTTGCCGATCATGGGAACGGTATTGCCGTTCATCAAGTCCCACTCACCGTTTGGATTGGTGGGTGAAACGATGCGAACCAGATCACCATCCTGCAAATCGCGTGCTTCCGCATCTAACGCATTCATCACCACCGAGTTTTCCGGCAGCAGCGCCAGCAGCCAGTAATTCGAGGAGGTGCGGCTCTTGGTCTGCATGATTTCGCGGTGGGTAATCATCCGCAGATCGTAACCATCGGCTTCGTCGGTCAGCAGTTCACCTGTGACATCAAACGGGCCAGGCAGGTAACGAGCGTAGCCAAACAGATGCTCACCCGTCATAGCACTTTTGTTGTCGTAGGTCTTTTCCTGATAGATGTTGACCATCGTGCCAAACGGATTGGAGGCAACGGTGGGATCAAAGCCGAAGTAGCTGGCGCTCTGTTCAGGAACTTCACCCTCTTTATAACCTCTGGCATAGCTCTGGAAACGCCCACCGCGATTGAGCACGTAGACCACCTTGGGCCACAGATCGCCCGCGATGGTTTGCCAGCGTTCTGCGCTGTAGACGCTTTCGGGCAAATGGCGGCGTGATTCAGTGAAGATACGCAGTTCTTCATCATCGGCATCAGGAACCGAGTCCGAGCCGTCTTCTTTTTCGCCAAAGGCGAGGTTGGCAACCATTTTGATGTAGAGATCGTCCGGGTGGTTGAAGTCGCCAAGGTCGCCGTAGCCGCCGGTCCCGAAACCGGGGAGTTCCATCTTCTCGGCAATTGCCATCAAGACTGCTTCCAGTGACATCGGGGTTGGCTGACCAAATACCGTTACTTCTGGCACAAGCGGCGCAATCGCCGGATTACGTACCGGTTGAATCTTCGGCGCGACACTCGGATGGCTGCCGTGAAATTCCCAGCGTTCCAGATACATGGTGTCCGGGAAGATGTAGTCGGCAAACATGCTGGTTTCGCCAATGAACGGGTCAATAGCAATGAACAGCGGCAGCTTCTGCGGATCGGACAGGATCGGGATATTCATATTGCCCGCTGGCAGCGAATACACCGGTGATCCCATATACAACATCATTGCTTTCACCGGATATGGATAAGCATCGCCGATGGAGGGGATGATTTCCTGATAGATGTCGCTGGACAGCGGATACCAGTTGCGCCGCGCCGGATAACCATCGCGCAGGAACAGGGTGTGTTTGTCGTATTTTTCATTGTGGCGGATGATGCTTGTGCCGAACGGAGCCATCGTGCCGTTGTTTGTGCTGATCTTGAACGGCTGTCCCGCTTTCGTCCCATCGGCTTTATAGGTTGTGGACTTGATTAACCCACCCGCGCGGTCATAGTTGCCGATGAGCGCATTGAGCGTGTACCAGGCATAGACGTTGTAGAACCCGTTGGTATGCTGGCTGACTCCGCGATGGATGTCGGCAACAGCCTTATGCCCGTGATTGGTGAACTCGAATGCCATCGCCTCGATATCATCCACGCCGATACCGCAGATTTCAGCCCACTCTTCGAGGGTGTGTTCCCGCGCTGAGTCGGCGATGATTTGCAGACCGGATTTCACAGTGAAGTCGCCCAGTTGCAGGTTATCCACCAGCAAATCGCCGCGCACCGCATTTTCAGGTTCGGTGGCATAGGGGTCAACGGGAACAGGTTCACCGTTCACCAGCGCCACGAAGTAATCAAACAGGTAGGTCTTTTCGGGATCAGTGGAAAGCGGGCGCTCCTCTGGCTCACGCAACCCAATTTCACTGGCGCGTAAGAATTTGCCCGGATTGCCTTCGTCATCCAGCTTGACCAGCCACGAGGCTTCAGTCCAGGTCGGATCGCCATTGGCGCTGGCAGCCGCTTTATTGGCGGCAGACAGATACGCTGCATTGTAGCGTTCGTTGTCGATCACCCAGCGGATCAGCGATAACCCCAATGCGCCTTCTGTCCCCGGTTTAGCAGGCACCCAGCGCCAGGCTTTCGCCGCCGTCTTGGAGAAGCGTGGGTCAACCACCGCAAACCTCATGCCGTTGTCGATCATGTTCGTAGTGATGCGTGGAGAGCGCAGCGGTGGGCCGTAGTTGCCTTCAAACGGTGATGCGCCCACAAAAATCACAAACTCGCTGTTGCCGATGTCACCCTGCCAGTAGAACTTGACACCACCCGTCCAACTACCATCGGTATACTGCTCGGACATGGCTTTGCCGGTGAAGTACAGGCTTCCCTGGCAAACCGTAGTATGACCGTGAGCATTGGTTGTGCCGTAGGCGCTCAGGAAGCGGGCAATCAGGTCTTTGCGAGCATCTTTCAAGCGTCCCCAGGCGAACACAAACTGGTTGTTGCGCGGTCCAAAGTCGGGAATATCCGGGTCAATCATGGCATCCAGATGATCGGCAAAGGTGGTCTGGAACTCAGTAATCAGTGTTTGCCTGGCATCCGCTTCTTTTTCATTCTGAATGGCTTTGATGGCGGCTGCCATTTGTTTTGCGATACCCGTATCCGTCAGAGCATACGATTCGCGCAGACCAGGAACTGCACCTTCGCCAAACAGATCCCCGCCTTCGACCACTTCACTAATCGCCTGTTCAAACGAGATCGTCTCCCATTGTCCGCCGCCGCGCGGTGTACCCGGTTTGCGTTTCAACACGCTGACCAACCGGTAGGGATCATAGACCGACTGCAAACCTGCCTGTCCTTTGGGGCAAATCGCCCCTTCCACTGTGCCAAGTTCAGCCACCGGGGTCTCGTAGGGGATATGCGGGTACATATTCATCGGATGGAAGGGGCTGCCGTCAATCTTGGCAGCGATGCCATCCAGCAGTTTGACCTTGATGCCGCAGCCGGTGTTGCATTGCAGGCACACGGTATAAATCTGATTGGCGGGATCCGCCAGCGGGTAGGCCAGTTCGCCTTCTGCTTCCTGAGCGCGTGCCGACATAATGTGGCTGAAGCCGGGCATCCCGCTCAGAAAGGCAGCGGCGCTGCCCGTGATAGCGCCAATCTTGACAAAATCGCGCCGGGAGAGGCCACAGTTCTCTGGCTGTTTGATTTCAGGATGGCTGGTCATTGTGTCACCTCCGACGATGTACTTTTGAGAAACGGCAGACGGTCAATTCCGATCAAATAGGCAAGGGTCGCCAGTCCAACGACACCTATCGTGAGTGACCACTCCATCAGACTGGGGAAATAATCAAAGTTCAAATGCGGACCGCTAAACGCCTCCGCCATCCCTTCCAGTTCGGGAATTGAGAGTGCCGGGAAAACGATGTTGGCACGCGCTGCTCCGAAACCAATCAGGATCAGGATGCCCATCAAGCCTGCCAGAAGCCGCTGCTTTGACCAGTTCGGCATAATCAGGACGATAATGGGGACTATGGTTCCGAGAACAATTTGCAGAATCCAGAATGACCACCAGTAGTCACCATATAACACGGCGTTGATGGCATCGACGTTTTGCGGCACACCGCTGTATAGGGACATAGAGAAGTCCGACCACAGCAGGTAAGTTTTAACCAGCAGCAGAACGATCATGCCAATGCTCAAGACTCGCTGCAAACGCACACGAACAGCATCCTCCATTGTCCCAAAGAAACTGACAATGGTCAGCATAAGCGCGACCCCGGTTGCCAGCGAGAAGATGGGGAACTGCGCCGGCAGCAAACCGACATGCCACACCGCACGGCTGGCATTCACACCCAGCAGCGCGCCCACACCACCACTAATAAAGATTGCCATCACAAAACCCACTATCATGAGTGCCTTGACCGCAATGGTGGAGCGATGACCATGCCGGGCAACCAGCCACAGCGAGAGCAGGATGACCCCGCCAAAAATGGTGTAGCCCCAGACCATCTGTGCCAGTAAAGAGGTCGGATTGGGTTGCAGATACACTTTCCAGATGCGTTCCAGATGACCGAGATCCATCCCGATAGAGATTAACGCCGCCGGGAGTGTCACCATAGCCGCCCAGAGCGCCAGTTTTCCCGTACCTTTAAACAGGGGAATTTCAAAGAGATATTCCAGTGTCGCAATGACAAAAGAACCCGATGCGATACCCGCGAAGAACAGATACATTGCCACCCATAAACCCCAGGTGACATAGGAGCCGTAGTTCACATCGCGTTCACCGATGAACAGGCGGCTGTAGAAGCCGTAAAGTCCCAAAATCAGGGCGACAATTCCCAGGACATAAAGCACTCGTTTCACAGTAGTCATGATGAGTCTCCTTCCCTAGAGCAGGTAATACACGCGCGGTGATGTGCCCAGTTCTTCCTTCAGGCGTATCACATTCGGTTGAGCGATCATCTCGGAAACGAGGCTGTCCGGGTTGTTGGCATCGCCAAACATCGTCGCCCGCCCGATGCAGGTGGTTACACAGGCAGGCAGTTCACCCACACGAACACGATGCAGGCAGAAATGACATTTGCGGGCATTGCCGATGGGCGACTCGTGTCCCTCACGGGGACGGGCTTCGCTGTACTCATAGTTGGCGACACGTTCATAGCCCTCAGCATTGGTACGTCCGGCAATCAGACCATCCGCCACCGGCAGTCCTTCCGTATAGGTCAGTCCGAAGTCCGACGTCCGCGCTCCATACGGGCAGGCAGTGAGGCAGGCACGACAGCCAATACACTGGTCATAATCCACCTCGACGATGCCTTCCTCATTCTTGAAAGTGGCATTCACCGGGCAGACCGGGGTACAGGGCGGGTTGTCGCACTGCATACAGGGACGTGGTACAAAGCGCCGTCCAACATTGGGGTAAGTTCCCCATTCTTCTTCCAGCACCGGACGATACACCACACCCGGAGGCAGCTTGTTTTCTGCCACACAGCCAATCGTACAGGCGTGGCAGCCGACACATTTCCGCAGGTCAATGACCATGACCCAGCGCCGTTCCGCAACCGGTTTCTGAAGCGCCTGGCTGAGTTCAGCCCGCATTCGCTCCAGAATGTCAACCTGCCCATCATCGGCACTGGTCAGTGCTGTCACAGTGCCAGGGCTGACAACCTCTTCCTGAGCCAGAAGCGCCTCTGGATTGTTGACGAGTGTCTCGCAGGCAGCAAGCGCCGCTGCCGCACTGGCAGCACCCATCAACCCTTTCAAAAAATTGCGCCGGGTGAAATCCGACTCCTGTTTAACATTCTCATTTTCACTCATAACGTCCTTTTCCTTTCCGTAGCTAACGAGGCATGGCGCTACAAACAGGACCTGTACTACCAATATAGGTCGGCAGGAAAAGAGGCGGTATCAGGAAAATTCCGCAAGAATGTCGGGGATTGTAGGGAATTTCCCTACACTGAACGTTACGAGGGGCTGTCCTGTGAAAGGAGACTGTGCGACAGGACAAACTGCACCAATGCTGCGCGGGAACGCAGACCTAATTTCTCCATGCCGCGTGCCCGATAGGTCTCAACTGTTTTGGAACTCAGGCTGAGGGTTTCGCCAATCCGGGCAGAGGTGTGTCCGCGTGCCACCAGCAGCAGCACTTCGCGTTCGCGCTCACTCAGGGCATCCCACGGACTGGCGGGGTCTGTTCCATTTGCAGGCAGCAAATCTTCCAGCAGGGTACGAGTCAGTGAGGGATGAACATAGACCTCACCACGCATGACCGCCCGAATTGCCGCAATCAATTCGCTGTCTGCCGCTTTTTTAAGGACATAACCGGATGCGCCCTCGCGCAGTGCCTGACGCAAATAGCCCTCATCGTCATGCATGGTCAGGATGAGAATCCTCGCTGTCGGGCAGCTCTTTCGCAGCAGCGGTAAGGTTTCCAGTCCACCGAGTCCCGGCATGGACAGATCCAGGAGAATCAAGTCTGCCTGAAGTAGCGCAACCAGACCGAGCAGTTCAGCCCCGCTGCCTGCTTCCCCGACAACCGTAATGTCGGATTGGGCATCCAGCAGCATTCGCAACCCTGCTCTCAATACCGTGTGGTCATCTGCCATGATGATGCGTATCATTGCCATAAAACCTCATTTTTCGGATAAAGGTATCTCGACATACAGGCTCGTTCCAGTGCCGGGTTCAGATTCAATGACCAGATGCCCGGAAAGCAGTTCGGCGCGTTCACGGATACCGTACAATCCCAGATGTCCATCCTGTCGTTCGACGAACTCCGGGTCAAAACCCCGACCATCATCGTCGATAATTGCCAGCACCTTATCGTTACTGCGTTCAATAAAGATACTGGCTGTTTCCGCCCTTGCATGTCGAATGACATTGGTGAGTGCTTCCTGAGTGATACGGTACAGGGCGGTTTCAACAGCAGGGGGCAGGCGACAGTCCTCAAGCCCCGTGATCGCAAGGTCAATATTCAGGGAATGCCGTTTTTGGCAGTCCGCCACATGCCGCTTGATTGCCTCCGGTAAACCGACATCATCCAGAACACTGGGTCGTAGTTGCAGTGCCAGACTATGAACATCATCGAGCGTAACACTCGCCACTGCACGAAGTTCTTCAGCTCTGCTTTGGATGTCCGGTTGTGAGCAGGTATCACTTAAGGCACGCAGACCAATCATCAGGGAGGTAAGACTCTGGCTGGTGCTGTCATGCAGTTCGCGGGCGATACGCTTGCGCTCATCTTCCTGAGCCGTAATGAAACCACTGACGTATTGAGCGCGAAGCTGCTCACGTTCCGCACGCTCTGCCTCACTTTTCGCCAGCGCTTCGGTCATCGCATTAAAGGCATTTGACAGTTCTCCTACTTCATCGTCTGCCCAGCGGGGAACGCGCCGCGAGAAATCGCCTTTCTCGACAGCTTTGGCGATCTGCACCAGTGCAAGAATGGGTCGCGTTAACACCCAGGTCAACAACACCGCCGCCGTGATACCTACCGCCGAGACCAGCACGGTGGTCAGTAGAAGTTGACCAGTGATGGCATTGATGGTCTGGACAACCTGCGCATCCGAAACACCGATCCGCGCTGTGCCAACCCGTCCATCAAAAATAGGAACAGCGATATCCCAGATTTGCCCTTCATCGGTCTGAAGCAAGGTCGTATGTTCATAGGCTTCCGGGGAAACTGTGTTGGCTTCGATGAGTCCTTCCGGGAAACCGCCGTCGAACGTATGCGCCAGGATGTAGCCATCGGAATCCACGACAAACGCATAACGGACAGCAGTATGGGTCGTTTTCGCGCCAAGCAGCAGTTGTTGTAAAGCGTAGAGATTGTTGATAAGAATGGGGTCGGTAGCTCGTGCAGCAAGATCACGGGTAATCGAGACGGCCTGCTCCTCAAGCTGCACATACATGCTCTGAGCAAGGAGCTGCCGCACCTGTATAGTGACGGTAAATCCCAGCAGAAAAACCAGCCCAAGCACAATACCCAGGATTTTGACCCGAATATTGACCGCACCCGCGATCAGCCAGAGACGATGCAGCCACTTCTCAGCATGAGCTTTGTTCATGGCGACAGTATCCCCACCTCGTTAATAAGCTCACGCGCCGAATCATAAGCCCTATCTTCAATCAGGACAAAAGCATCAATACCCAGGCTGGTCAGCGCGATTTGTCCCTCAGAACTCTCACTCATGCCCAGCAAAATTTCTTGCAGTAGCACCTGTGTTTGGGGACGGATATTGGGACTTACGACGACAGGGGGAATGCCAAAAGCGGGCGAGCGATGAATGATACGTACCCGTTCTGACAGGGTAGGGTCACGTTCCAGAGCATACTCGTAAACCAGGCTGTCTACTGCCGCGCCGTCCGCCAGTTGATCCGCAACAGCGCGAATAGCATCATCATGGTTATAGGTAAAAAAGGTGCGTGCGAAAAAGGTTTCTGGTGTGAAACCAAGCTGCTGTACCAGATAAGTCGGGTAGACACGTCCACTGTTCGAGATAGGATCGGTGAAGGCGAAGACTTTGCCCTGTAAATCCGCCATCGTCTGTGCTGGGCTATCCATTGGAACAATCAGCAGGGAATGATAGGTTGTTGCCCCGTTCACCTCAGGAGCAGCCAGCAGTCGCATATCAAAAGCATCGTGTCCGGTAACATAAGCGCTGGTACAGACAAATGCCAGATCCACCTCGCCGCTTTCGACCAGATCATTGGTTTCCGCATAGGTGCGTCGCTGCACCAGTTCCACCGGGCGATCCAGCGCATTACTCAGGTAGTTTAACAGGGGTTGATAACTTTCGACGGTTCCGCGAGGGGAAATCACTGCTGCTACTGAAATCCGCAGCGGGATAATCTCGCTGGCGGGCGGCGCAGGCAGAGGATGCAGGCTGGCGAGTTGAATCACAGGCTGACTGGAAGTTGCAGCACATCCAGAACTGAGCGCTAAAGCTAAAATTAGGACACACAGCCTAACACCTAATCGCCGCACTGTTCCTCCCGCAGCAGTGATTTATCTAATTCGTCTACGATTAACCAGCACCTCACTCATGACTATGTTATTGGATCGATTCTAAATAAAGTGTTCTGTTATCATCAGTGACGATTAGCATAAACTACCCCAATAAAGCTCATCATTTCTGCGATCTGTAGCTCCTTATTGAGCAATCAATTCAAAAACGGACAAACAAGATGGTAGCCATAACGGTC
>CAZKIB010000048.1:0-11333 GCA_964552425.1 uncultured Anaerolineaceae bacterium
CCTGCCCTGAATTCGGGGTAGGGGGTTGGGGGAAGGGGTCAAACTGCGGGTTGTTAATTCTTAACCTGCATGAACGGACTTGTTTCATAGCGGCGCGAAAAACCGTGATTCACTGATAATGGGTCATTCGACAAAAGCCCGGAAGCGATCATCGCAAATATCCAGAGTCGTTGAGGGTCACAGCCCGAACTGGCGACTGATGACTGGCAACTGTACTAGGGGCTGTTCGCCTCCCGATCCTTCCGCAGCCAGGGGGTCGCCAGGTACAGTTCGTACTGCTTCACCTCAGTCAGCCCGCTGCGGGGGTTATAGTACGGCCCGTCCAGATACCACAGCGCCTCCAGTTTGCCCATCGAGTCCCTGTCGCGGGCGTTCAGGAAAAAGGCGTAGCTGCGTTCCGGGTCAAGGTTGGTGAAATCATAATTCTGGAAGCGTTCGGCGTGGAACACATGCTCGTCGCCCAGATATTCCAGCAGCGAATACGTAAATGGAACCTGCACCGGGTCATCATAATTGAAGTACACAATCGTATCCAGCGGCAGTTCCCGCGTGCGGTAGACCACGTCATAATGGCGGCGCAGACCGAGAATCTGGCGGTTGTAGTAGCCGAGATGAAAGCCGAAGTAGTACACCAACTGCGACACAGCCAGCACCATCAGCAGCGCTTTGGTGATGGTCCAGGAGCGCATATTCAGCAGCGGCAGGGTGTAGCGCAGCCCGGCGGCGCACAGCAGCGCGATGGCTGGCATCACCACCACGAAGCGCGGCGTCCAGTTGTTATACAGAATCAGACTGTTGCCCAGCGCGGTCAGCAGCGCCCACAGCACCAGCAGCAGCCCCCCGGCGCGCGGCCGGCCCAGCGCGTGAAACAGGCCGAGCAGGAACAGCGGCACAAGCCAGGGCAGAATCAGCGCGGTCAGGCCATTGTAAAACAGGCTCGGATCAGGCGAGTGGACAAAGTGCAGCAGCGGCGGCAGCAGATCATCGTTCAGGTAAGTGCCCAACTGCTCAAACCCGTTGGGCGAAATCAGCAGGCTGGCGATGTAATTCCCGCCGGAGCTGGCATCATCCATGCGCGAAAACAGCGGCAGGCCATAGCTCAGGGAGGTGTAATACACCGGCAGCGAAACCAGCAGCGCGACCAGCAGCATCCAGCCCAGACCGCGCAGCGCCGGCCGCGTGCGCCCATTCAGCGCCAGCCAGCCAGCCCACAGCAGCACCAGCGGTGGGAACAGCAGTTCACCGGCTTCATAGGCATACGGCAGCAGGCCGAGCATCGCCCCGGCCAGCGCGTAAAACAGGCGGCGGCGCGTGCGGATGGCATACACGAACGACACCAGCGCCAGCACGCCGAACAGCGGGTCAGCAATGTTATAAATCCCGATGCGGCTCATGTGGATATGCGGCGGCAGCACCGCCAGCAGCACCCCGGCGATCAGCGCCACGCGCCGGTCAAACAGCAGGCGTCCAAGCGCGTAGGTCGCGCCGACGGTCAGCGCGCCATACAGCACCGCGCCCATCCGAAACACCGTCAGGTTAGAACCGAACCACTCGGACAGCACAAGCTGGGTGTACGGGAATAAATAAGTCGAAGAGGCCGTCGGGTGCATCGGCGCGGTAAACGGCAGCAGCGGGTTTCGGCGCATGTTGACGATGGCCCACACGAACGGCCCTTCATCCATAAATGCCTTGACTCCATCGCCCACATGAACCATGCGCACCGCGAAGGCGACCAGCAGCAGCGCCAGCACCAGCAGCGCTTCCCGACGGTGAGCATTCAGCCACACACGCAGCGCGCCCAGGTCCGCGCGATGCAGGCCCCCCGCCCCGCTCACGACCAGCGCCGTGCCCATCACCAGCAGCAGCGCCTGCATGTGGATATTGACTGCATTGAACAGCAGCGGCGAAATGATCTCTTTTCCACCGCGCAGACCGAGCAGCGCCAGCAGGCCGATCCCCACCAGCAGTGGAATCCAGCGCACGCGAGCCTGTGCAGCAGCCTGAATAACCGGCAGCGTCTTTGGCATTCCCTCGGCAGGTCGCAGCCGCAGCGCTCCGATCAGCGCCCCGCCTCCGGCCAGCATCAGCAGCGTCGGCAGAATCAGGTACGGGTTGTTCGGCAGAAAGCCCACCGCGCTGGCGATCATGCAGACCAGCGCCAGCAGGGTCAGCCCGCGCGCCAGCGTTGTCCGGTCAACGGCAGGATCAATTGCGGTAACAGCGGAAAAACGCGCTGATGTTTTATCCATCTCGCCTCATCATGTCATACCCTCTCCTGAGTATGCCAGAAGATCAGGTGATTGGGTGATAAGCTTTGTCAGGATTTCTGAGAATCGGACGGGTAGTAACGCCGGTTCTGAAGCTGTTCCGGCAGGCCGCTCTCGCTGCCATCGTCCTTGCCATAGCCCAGGTCTTTCATGAGTTTGGTCGGCGCGTTGCGCAGTTTCATGGGGATGGGCAGGTTGCCGAACTTCTGGGCGTCTTCCAGCGCCGCGAAAAAGGCATCGCACGAGGCCCGGCTTTTAGGGGCCAGCGCCATATAGGCCGTGCCGTGCGCCAGGTTGATCTGGCATTCGGGATAGCCAATCGTCTCGCAGGCGCGGAAGACTTCATTGGCGACTACCAGCGCGGTGGGGTTCGCCATGCCGATGTCTTCGCTGGCGAAAATCACCATACGCCGGGCGATAAACAGCGGGTCTTCCCCGGCGCTCACCATCCGCGCCAGATAATACAGCGCGGCATCCACATCGCTGGCGCGCATACTCTTGATGTAGGCGCTGATCGTGTTGTAATGTTCCTCCCCCTGCTTGTCATAACGCAGGTGCCTGGATTGCAGGGCATTTTTAAGATGCTCAATGCTGATCTCTCCCCGTTCGCCATAAAGCTGTGTGGCGGCTTCCAGCAGATTGAGGGATTTGCGCGCGTCGCCATCGGCATATTCCGCCAGAAAATCCTGCGCCTCATCGGTTACGGCAATCTTCAGCGCGTCGGCCCCGCGTCGCAAAATCGTTCTGATGTCATCCAGCGTCAGCGATTCCAGCACGAACACCTGCGAACGCGACAGCAGCGCCGAAATCACCTCGAAGCTCGGATTTTCGGTGGTCGCGCCGATCAGGATAATCGTGCCATCTTCGACATACGGCAGCAGGAAATCCTGCTGGGCCTTGTTGAAGCGGTGAATTTCATCCAGAAAGAGGATCGCCCCGCGCTGGTCCGGCGTTTCATCCAGCGCATCGAACAGACCGGGCTGGGCTTTGCTGCGCGCCTGCACCTGTTCGATCACCTCACGCACCTCGCCCTTACCGGCAGCGACAGCCGAGAGCGCGAAAAACGGGCGGTTGGTGGCGCGGGCGATGATGCGCGCCAGCGTGGTTTTGCCCACCCCCGGCGGCCCCCAGAAAATCATCGAATGCACGCGGTTGTTTTTGATGATCTGGTAGAGCGGCTTGCCGGGCGCGGTCAGGTGGCGCTGGCCCACAAATTCATCGAGCGTTTCCGGGCGCAGCCGGTCTGCCAGCGGTTGGGAAGCATTGGGGCTGGTCATATCTTGTCCAATCATTCAAACAGACTGCGGAATTTTCCGCTTCATGAAAAGCGCAATTTCATCGCCAAACTGATCGTTGTTCGTGTAACGGGTCAGGTCGATGCCATCGAAGGTGAAACCTGCCCTGCGGTAAAAGCGGATAGCCGGGCCGTTGGTATTCTGGGTCTCCACCACCATGATTCGGAGGGCCAGAGATCGCGCCCGGACCGCCAGTTCATCCATCATACGCAGGCCAATCCCCTGCCGACGGTGACTTTCCAGCACGCCAAATTCCCAGATCCACAGTGTCGCATTCCATTCCTGCACCTCTGCGATGGCAGCAGCGACCCACTGCTCCCCGTCAAATGCGCCCAGGCAGGTCCCGGCCTGAATCGCGTTCGCATAAGTGGGATACTGGGCTGTTTCAGGTGGAAAGTGCTTGACATATGGGGTATCGAGTGCGACGCAACGCAGGGAAACGATCACTTCCTCGCCGTCCAGCGACTCGTGACGGCTTACCTGATATTTTTCCCAGGATATATAACCCGGCACGTATTTTTCGATCTCTTCGGGTGGGAAAGTGTGGAGTGTTTGCAGGGTAATCATTCGGATTATCCGCCTGATTCCGTGTGTATTAAAATATACCTTTAGTATCCCAGAACCCGAACAGATGGTCAATGGACACCGGGAATCAAAAGGGGATCCAGCCCCCTAAGGCCGCATCCCCTCCATGTTAAACAAAATCAATTCGCCTGACTGATGTCCAGGCAGCCTACATCGCTGCGAAGGGCAGCACCATGCTGTCATAACCGAGCATGTCCGCTTCGGCGCGCACAGCGGCAATATCGCTCTCGCTGGGCGGCATGACCGGGCCGACAAAGCCTTCGCCGCTGCCATCGAGGAACGCTTGCAGCACAGGCACAGCGTCGGACACATTGGGGAACTGGTACTGCGCATAGGAGATGTTGTTGGGCGTCAGCCCGCCGATCTGCCGGGCCAGGGCGCGGTGTTCGGCTTCCACAGCGGCGATCTGCGCAGTCGTCACCGCAAACGCCGTCTCACCGGCGGCGGCGAAGATGCGGGTCGCGGCCAGATAAGCGGCCACGAAAGTCGTTTCGGCCACTTCGGTGGTCGCGGCGAACAGCGCCACATCGCTGAACAGCGTTTCCGGCACGTAAAATTCCGTGACAACTGGTTCCGCGCCGAGCGACATCAGCAGTTCAAGGTGATCCTGCTCGGCGATGAAGCCGGTTTTGAGATATTCCACCTGCTTGTCGGCCAGGCCCAGACTGCCGTTGATAGCGGCCAGATAATGCGTGGTGGCGAACAATTCGGCGGTGGCGGCCAGGTTCAGGACGGTCTGGACATCATCGTCCGGTGCGGCGTCCTGAGCAAACGCGGTGCTGATCCCAAACAGACTGCCCAGGTTGGCAACGGTCAGCGCGCCGGTGGTGACACCCACGCCCTTCAGGAAGTGACGACGGGAAATGTGAGACATGAAATGTAATCCTCCAGAGTCATCGAGTTTTCTGCGTAAGTTCCAATGCCGCGCGGCAGGGTCGGATCACGGGTGGCCGGGCGCCCAACCAGCCTGTTTTCTGTTCAAACCGCGTGCATCTGAACTTTCGGCAGTCCGCCCATAACCGGATGCACTCTGATAACAGCGCTCATCAGACACTCATCTGGGCTGAAGCGCCCATCAGCGAAAAGTCCAGAGTCGCTGAGTGTCGCAGCCCGAACTGTCGACTGATGACTGGCAACTGGTAACTGCAATAGGCACTCCCACGCATCCCGTGCTACACTTCTGGCATGATTGATTGCAGGATCATCACACCAGCCGATGTCCAAACGAGTCACTTTTGATGAAGCCAACCTGATTGATCGCATTGTCCGGCGTGACCAGCAGGCCCTCTCTGAACTCTATCAACTCACCGGCCATCTTGTCTTTGGTCTGGCGCTGCGGGTGATGCAGAACCGTACGCTGGCCGAGGAAGTCACCCAGGACACTTTTCTCAAAATCTGGAATCAGGCCGAGCGCTGGGACCCGCAGCGCGGCACAGTCGTCACCTGGATGCTGACCATCACGCGCTATACCGCCATTGATCGGCTGCGCAAAGAACAGCGTCTCTCGCCCTGGATCGGGATTGATCTGGAAGACCTGAGCAATATTCTGGGCAGGCCCGGCCCGCAGGATGACCCGGCCTGGCACGATGGCCGCCTGATTCAGGACCTGGTGGAACAGCTTCCAGACGATCAGAAAGAGGTCGTGGAACTGGCCTTTTTCGGCGCGATGTCGCACACCGAAATGGCCGAGCATCTGCAACTGCCATTGGGAACCGTCAAGGGGCGGGTGCGGCGCGGCCTGCAAAAGCTCAGGGAATTGTGGCTGGAAGCCACTTCATAACATCCGGTTTGCATGAAATAGACGAATGATTAAGTAAGAGAACCAGTTACAGTTGTCGATCAGTGGACTGCCAGGAAGTAAATGAACGAGCCAAGCCAGAACCCGAAACCCGCTTCAACGCCTTCTGAATGTGACCAACTGCGTGAACTCCTGCCCTCTTATGTTATCGGCGGGCTGGACACGGATGAAAAGGCGCTGGTTGAAAAACTCCTGCCCCGCTGCCCCGAAGCGGTCCAGGAACTGCGCGAATACGCCGGTCTGTCACAGGCGATGCTGTATGAGGCCGAACCGGTGCAGCCCCCGGCCTATCTGCATGACCGCCTGATGGCTTCGCTCAACGCGCCCGCGCCAGAAACGAAAGCAGCCCCGATGTCCCCCACTCCGGCTCCGGTCATGACGGTGCAGCGCCCCTGGCCCAATCGCCTGTGGGCAGCCGTCGCGCTGGCGGCCAGCCTGCTGCTTGTGTTTTCAAACATTTATTGGCTGCTTCAGGTTCAGGAACTGCGGGTCACGCAGGCCGATGTAGAAGCCCTCCTGAACAGCGAACGCCTTGTCCTGGCAACACTGGGAGCCGGCGCATCGCAGCGGGTTGAACTGCGCTCGACAGACGCGGGCACAGATCAGCTTTACGCTACCCTGTTATGGAACCCGGATGTGGACCGCGCCCTGCTGTACACCGATCAACTCCCCGCGCTGCCGGCAGACCGCACCTATCAGGTCTGGCTGATCGACAGCACCGCCCCGGTGAGCGGCGGCCTTTTCCAGGTGGATGCGCAGGGACAGGGGGTACTGGTTTTCCAGCCGCCCGCCGAAATCAGCCAGTTCAGCGCCATAGCCATTTCAAGCGAACCGGCGCAGGGCAGCGAGGCCCCCACCACGACTCCGCTGGCGCTCGGCGAAATCTGAGGCATAACCCAAAGGCCCGTACCGTGCAACTGCTCAACATGATCCAGCGTGTGCCACAGCCCGAACCCTGGTCAGAAGGCGACAACATCCCCTGGAACGACCCGGCCTTCAGTGCGCGCATGTTGAAGGAACATCTTTCACAGGCGCACGATGCCGCCAGCCGCCGCGCCGCCATCATTGACCGGCAGGTGCAGTGGATTCACGCGCACATTCTCCAACACCAGCCCGCCCGAATCCTTGATCTCGGCTGCGGGCCGGGCCTGTATGCCCGCCGTTTCGCCGCGCTGGGCCACACCTGTACAGGAATCGACTTCTCTCCGGCGTCGATTGACTATGCTCGCCGGCAGGCCGCCGGGAATCACCTGAACTGCGCCTACACGCTGGCTGATCTGCGGCAGGCAGACTACGGCACAGGTCACGATCTGGCGATGCTCATTTTCGGGGAGCTAAACGTCTTCAGGCCAGATGATGCCCGGCTGATTCTTCGCAAAGTGTGCGCGGCGCTGAAACCTGGCGGCGTGCTGCTGCTGGAACCGCACACCTTTGATGCCGTGCGCGAACTCGGTCAGGAAGCTGCCTCATGGTATACCACCGCCAGCGGCTTGTTTTCCGAGCAGCCTCATCTGGTGCTGACCGAACACTTCTGGGATGCGGATACGCGCACCGCGACAACCCGCTACTTCATCGTGGACGCAGCCAGCGGAACCGTCACGCGCCACGCCAGCACCATGCAGGCGTATACCGATGACGATTATCGCGCACTGCTCACAGACTGCGGCTTTGATCGCGTCGCGTTTTATCCCGCGCTGGTGGATGGCGGCGATTTTCAGTCCGCTTTGCAGGTCATCACCGCGAGATCGCAGACCGCATGAACGATCAGGCATCTCAGCCGAGCTATGACGACATCCCCTACCCGGATACCAGCCAGCCCTACACCCATCCCGGACGGCTGGCCGCCATCGCCCGGCTGCTGAACATGCAGGCTGCGCCGGTAGAACGCTGCCGGGTGCTGGAACTGGGCTGCGCCGGGGGTGGCAATCTCGTCCCGATGGCCTGCGGCCTGCCGGAAAGTACCTTCGTCGGGGTCGATAATGCCCTCCGCCAGATCGAAGCCGCGCAGCACTTCGCCGGGACACTCAACCTCAAAAACATCACCTTTCAGCATATGGATGTGCTGGACATCACGCCGGAATTCGGCCAGTTCGACTACATCATCGCGCACGGCCTGTACTCCTGGGTTCCGCCGCATGTGCGGGACAAAATCATGTCCATCTGCAAGCACAACCTGTCCCCGCAGGGCATCGCCTATATCAGTTACAACACGCTCCCCGGCTGGCACATGATACTCATGGTACGCGACATGATGCGCTACCGCACCCGCCATATCCAGGACCCGCACGAACGGGCACAGACCGCGCGCGCGTTCGTGGCCGAAATGGTCAGGTTCATCCCCAACACAGAGGTATCCTCCTACAGCGCCTTTCTGAAACAGTACATGGACATCCGCTTCAACCGTTTTGCCAGCTTTCCACCCTGGGAAGATTCCACCCTGCTGCACGATGAACTGGGGGCGATCAACCAGCCGTTTTATTTTCACCAGTTTGCGGAACACGCGGCGCGGCACGGCTTGCAGTATCTGGGTGAGGCGGATTTTTCACAGGTCATGCTGCACGATCTGGA
The DNA here is from genome assembly GCA_964552425.1 of uncultured Anaerolineaceae bacterium. Lineage (GTDB taxonomy): Bacteria > Chloroflexota > Anaerolineae > Aggregatilineales > Phototrophicaceae. The sequence continues at coordinate 8,514 of CAZKIB010000048.1, forward strand.
CGACGAAGCCAAACAGCACCTGCGCCAACTGTCCACCAGCCTGATCGACATGCAGCAGTATCTCGATATGGTGCGCTTCCAGACCTTCCGCAATACGCTCCTGTGTCATGCCGATGTCCTGCTTGACCGCCGCCTGGGTGGAGAGCGCATCCATGACCTGTGCATCGCCTCACGCGCCGAACTGGTCAGAGACGAGGACGGCAGCATCTTTTTCCAGACCTACGATGGTTCGACCTTCCCTGCCGAACAACCCATTACCACTGCCGCGCTCCATTACCTGAGTGCCATCTCGCCGCGTGCCATGCCCTTTGAAACGCTCCTGCAAACCATCTGCGCCCAACTGGAGCTTGACCCCACTGACGAAGATCAGCGCGATACGCTGGCGTCTGACCTGCTGGAAGCCTACACTTACAGCACGCAGTTGGCCGACCTGCTGGCGCATAGTCCGGCGCTGACGGTGACAATTTCCGAGCGGCCAAAGACCAGCCCTGTCGCCCGGTATCAGGCCGGGAAAACACCGATTGTGAGCAGCCTGCGCCATGAACAGATCGAACTGGATGATCTGACCCGCCTGCTGATACCCTCGCTCGACGGCCAGCATGACCACGCCGCCCTGCTGGATGCGCTGGTGAATCTGGTGGAGACAGGCCGATTCACCCCTTCCCGCCCGCCGGCTGATCCGCAGCAGCGCCGCCAGTTGATGGGGCGTTATCTCGACCACCTTCTGCAACGGCTGGCCCAGGCCGGAATGCTGGAAAGTTAACCTGCTCGCTGGCGCAGTATCCCCGCTATGCGGTAGAGTAGGTTCAGGCCCGTATCAGAATGGGTGATTTCCGTTTCGGACTTTAGCTTTTGGCTTATAGGCTAAAAACTAAAAGCTGGCTGCTGTTGGTCTCACTCCATTCACACCGGAGCCGCGCTTAATCATTTGTCACCCGCGAGGCACAGGCACGCATGACATCTCAACCGAACAACCCGGCTTATGATGAAATTCCCTACCCGGACCTGTGCCACTCGCTGACACATCCGGGCCGTATGGCGGCGATTGCCATTCTGCTGAACATGCAGCCCGCCCCGGTAGAAACCTGCCGGGTGCTGGAAATCGGCTGCGCCAGCGGCAGCAACCTCATGTCGATGGCCTATGGCCTGCCAAAGGCGACCTTCGTAGGCATCGACAATTCCGCGCGGCAGATCACAGCGGCGCGGGAAATTGCCGCTTCACTGGGCCTGAGCAACACCACCTTTGAACACCGCGATATTCTGGACATCACGCCCGAATTCGGCCAGTTCGATTACATCGTCTCGCATGGCATTTATTCCTGGGTTCCGCCCCACGTGCAGGACAAACTGCTGGCAATCTGCAAGCACAATCTCGCGCCGCAGGGGGTCGCTTATGTCAGCTTTAACACGCTGCCCGGCTGGCACATGCTGCTGATGGTGCGCGAGATGATGCAGTATCACACCCGCGACATCACCAATCCGCAGGAACGCGCCGCCGCCGCCTGGGACTTTATCGAGCAGCTCTCGAAGATGATCCCGCAGGCGGAAACGTCGGCCTATGCCTCGCTTCTCAGCACTTATCTCGACAACCGCCACAACGCCGTGATCGGATTCGATGCCTGGCATAACTCTGTGCTGCTGCACGACGAACTGGCCGAATTCAACGAGCCGATCTACTTTCATGAATTCGCCGAACGGGCCGCCGCGCACGGCCTCAGTTATCTGGCCGAGGCGGACTTTCCCAAAGTGATGACCCACGACCTGACCGACGAAGCCGCCAGCCAGATCGCGAACCTCGCGCAGAATACCATCGAACTGGAACAGTATCTCGATTTCGCCCGCCACCAGACTTTCCGGCGCACGCTGCTGTGCCATGAGGACATCGAGGTGGAGCGCACGCTGCGGGGAAGCCGGGTGCGCGGCCTGTACATCTCCTCCCGCGCCCTGCCCAAACCGGCGGATGAAAACACGCCCGAAGGCATCGCTCAGTTTCACAGCACCGACGGCGCGACCTTCAGCACCGACCATGCCATCACCGCGCTGGCGCTGGACTGTCTGTACGAAATATCACCGCAGGCTGTCCCCTTCGATGTGCTGTTTGCCGAAGCCTGCCGCCGGTTGGGGGTCGATCAGCCGGACGAAGAGGACGCGGCAGTGCTGGCAATCAACCTGTTACGCGGGTTCGCTTACAGCACGCGGCTGGTCGAACTGCTGGCCTATGACCCGCAGTTTACGCTGCAAGTTTCAGAGCGTCCCCGCACCAGTCCGCTGGCGCTGCGCCAGGTGACGAATGTGCCGCTGGTGAGCAACCTGCGCCATGAACAGGTCGAACTGGACGGCATGATGTACGGGGTGCTGCCGCTGCTGGACGGCCAGCATGACCGCGCCGCAATTGTCAGCGCACTGCTGGAATTCGTCGCGGCGGGCAAGGCGGTCCCCCCCCGCCCGGATATGACGCCGGAACAGATTCGCAGCGACCTGGAGCGTGATCTCGACCAGGCCCTGCGCTGGCTGGCCCGCGCCGCCCTGCTGGAAAGCTGAACGCTTTTGCGGCATTTGCCCCTTTGCGCTGTATAAACAGAATAGGTTAGCGAAAAGGGCAGACCGTGAAAATTGATATTCTTGTCGTCTATATGCAGCGTTATGAGCGCGGGCACGAAATGGATTTTGTGCCTCCGATCACCGGCATCCACCTCGCCGCCATCACCCCGCCCCATCATCGTGTTCGTGTGATTCACCAGCAGGTCGAGCCGGTTCTATTGGACACCGATGCCGACCTTGTCGCGCTGTCTTTTTTCAGCGGTTTCGCGCCGGAAGCCT
>CAZKIB010000048.1:11360-14032 GCA_964552425.1 uncultured Anaerolineaceae bacterium
TCAACTCGCAGGCGAATTCAGGCAGCGCGGCAAAATTGTGGTGGCCGGTGGGCCGCACGCTACCTTCTGGCCGGAGGAAGCCCTGCAATACTGCGACGCGGTGGTCACAGGCGAAGCCGAGTCGGTCTGGGCGCAACTGCTGGCGGATGCTGAAAACGGCTGTCTGAAGCCGGTCTATCACGGCCAGCCCCTGCCGCTCGACAAAATGCCAACCCCGCGTTATGACCTGCTGCCAGAGCGGTTTTTCGTCAAACGGGTGATTCAGGCCACACGGGGCTGCCCCTTTACCTGCTCCTTCTGCACCGTTCCGGACCTGAACCCCGGCTTTCGAGTGCGCCCGGTTGAGGATGTGATCGCCGATGTACAGTATGACGATTTCAGGCACTGGTGGCAGCGCAAGGTGGTCTGGTTCTGGGACGACAACCTGACCGCCAAACGCGCTTATATCAAGGACCTGCTGCGGGCCATGATCCCCTTAAAGAAATGGTGGCTCACCCAGGCCAGCATGGACATCGCCAGAGACGAAGAACTGCTTGACCTGATGCAGCAGTCCGGCTGTATCGGGGTATTCTTCGGCATCGAGACCTTCGGCGAAGAATCGCTCAGGGACGCCAACAAGCGCCAGAACAAAGTACAGTTTTATAAAGAGGCGGTAGATGCCCTGCACCGACGCGGGATCGCGGTGATGGCCGGGTTCATCGCCGGATTTGACGGCGACACGCCCGAAACGATTGTGGCGATGGCCCACCGGCTGTATGAAATCGGCGTGGATGTGCCCTTTCTCAGTGTGCTGACCCCCTACAAGGGCACGCCGCTGTACGACAAACTGGCGGGCGAAGGGCGCATGATCGACGAACGCGGCTGGGAATTTTATAACGGCTACAACGTCACCTTTAACCCGCAGCGTATGACGCCGGATGACCTGCTGCGGGCGCATCGCAGCCTGTGGAACAGCGCCTTCTCGCCGCGTTACGCGCTCGGACGAATCCTGCGCGGCGCGCGCTATTTACGCCCCGGCGCGCTGATGCTCAGTGTGGCGATGAACGGATTTTACGGCTTCAAACGCCTGCGGCACAACACGCCGGTGGATATGCGCCGCCGCCAGAACCAGACCAATCTGCCAGAAATTTCCCATCAACCCCCGCAGCTTGTCAGGCCGCTGGAGTAAAAAGCGGGCCGGTGTGGGCCGACCCGCTGTGATGATAAGCTACATTTTCATCCCGCCGCCCATCATGGTGTCACCGCCCATCGTCGGCCCCATAGTGGGTTTGGAAGCGCCGTTGGCCGCCGGGTCCTTGATGAAGCCATGAACCGGGTTGATGCCGCGCAGCATCATGCCCTGCCCGCGTGACAGGTGGACCAGTTTGGTTGGCGGATCAAGCGGATCGCGCATCTGCACCAGCAGCGTGGTCCGTTCCTCATTGCTGACGTTCACATTCGAGCCGTGAATGGTCAGGTAGCTGAAGAACAGCACGTCGCCGGGTTCTGCCGGGCAGGCCACCGCGCTTTCCAGCGGGTACTCGTCCAGCGGCAGATGATTGCCGTCGGCAGCGGTGGGCAGCGGGCCAAGCTTATGGCTGCCGGGCACAACCAGCACGCAGCCTTTTTCCACCGGCGCATTATCAAAGTGGATAATCGCGGCGATCATGCTGTGGTTGTCGTGCGGAAAGAACGGGTAATCCTGGTGCATCGGGAAGGGCGACCCTTTCTCCGGGGGTTTGATGAACATCTTGGTGTGATGAAGCTGCACGTTGGGTGTGCCGATAATATCCGCCGCCGCGCCGGTCAGCCGTTCATCGACAATCAGCCGGGTGAACATGGCGGAATAGAACTGCACGTCATGGCAGTGCTGCAATTTGGTCTGCACCTGCGTAATCTGGCGCGCACCGCCCCAGGTGGCGTCGACTGTCTCGGTCTGGTAGATGCGGCCAATCAGGTCATGCCCTTCCTTGCGATAGGCGGCGGCTTCCTCTTTCGAGAACATCCCCTTCACCAGCAGGTAGCCGTTATCCGCATAAAACTGCTTTTGTTCTGCCGTAAGCATTTTAGCAACCCTCTTTCGATGTTGAATTTAGGGACAGTGTATGCCGCAATCGGGCTGCTGAACAGGGGACAAGCGGGACGGAAATGTTTGTGATTCGGACAGGTCAGCCTGAGTTTAGGAAATGCGTGCCGCCTTCGCGCCGGAAGGCAGTCGGGGTCAGGCCGGTGTGCTGGCGAAACAGGGTGATGAAATAGCGCACGTCATAATAGCCGGTAGCATAAGCCACTTCGGTTACGGATGCCTGCCGGTTGAGCAGTAGCTGTGCCGCGATGTCCAGCCGGTAGCGCGTCAGATAGTCTTTAATGGATGTGCCCATCACCTGCCGGAACAGGCGGTTGGTGTGCCGTTCGCTCAGGTGGGCCTGCGCCGCCACATCCCGCACCCGGATAGGCCGGTTGTAATTGTCGTGCAGGTAGCGCACCATATCGCGCACCAGCGTTTCGGTCAGATCATGTGCGGGCTGCTCACCTGTGACCGGATGCGTATCCGTCACTGCGCGGGCCGTATCCAGCAGCAGCTTGCCGACCAGCCCCTCGATGACCTGCACGCAGCCCGGTTCACGCCGGACAACCTCACCGGTGAGCAGTTCCAGCGTAGGCTGCATCGCCGGGCTGATATTCACCCATTG
>CAZKIB010000048.1:14065-16548 GCA_964552425.1 uncultured Anaerolineaceae bacterium
ACGTAAGATAGGCGTACAGCAGGGTGTCGATTTCGCCGTGTGCCGCCGGGTCCTGCGGCGGAACCAGCGTGTACTGCCAGAAATAAATGCCGAGTGGTTCCTCTGTTGAGGAGATGATCTCGTGCGGTTCCCCCGGTTTGGCGACAAACACCTCGCCGGCGCGCACAGTGTAATCCACATTGTTGATGCGGAACAGGCCGTAACCTGCGTAAGCGTAACACACCTCAAAGAAGGAATGTTCGTGCAGGTAATTACGCCACCAGACCGGCTCGAAAAAACCCCAGCCGCGCATCCGGGCGGAAAATCCGCCGAGCTTCACGGCCAGGGTCAGGCTGCGCAAATCGGTGAATCGACTGCGGGGAATGTCAGACATTAAGATACTTGATATGCCAGGACTGTGGACGCTGTGCGCTTCCTGGCATATGCCGCCGCTTTCAATCGACGGCAAAGTAAAACAAGTCCCGCTGGGACTGGGGCCGCAGAGCCTGAATCCCGCAGGGATTTGGGGTACTTTGCCGGATACTTCAGTGTCCGGCTTGAAAAAAGTGCTAGTTGATCCGTTGCAGAAAGTGGTTCAGCCAGTTTTATGACTTCGGCAGTCCCAATCGGGTTTATCATATGGCCCCTTTCTGCTTCCATTATAGCGGGTTTCCGACCACATTCAGGCCGCTACTTCAGCACCCCGCGCCGGATGAGCAGCTTTTCCAGTTCGGATGTCCAGAAAATCACCGTCCCCAACACCAGACACAGCGCCAACTGTTCCAGGGTGAGTGGGTTGGTGTTAAACAGGTTGTTGAAAAACGGCGTGTACACCGCAATCAGTTGCAGGATCACCGTGCCCGCCACCGCGCCAAGCAGCAGGCGGTTGCCAAAAAATGGCAGCGAAATAAACGCCTCGCGGTGCGAACGCAGGCTGAGCGCATGGCCCATCTGCGCCAGCATGAGGAACATAAACACCATCGTGTTCCAGGCGGGCGCGCCGTTCGCGGCAGTCACATTGGTGGACCAGGCCCAGTAACCCAGCCCCAGCCCGGTGATGCCCAGCACCGAACCGATCAGCAGCACATGCCGGCCCAGCCCGCGCCCGAAGATACTCTCATTCGGTTCATAAGGCGCGCGCTTCATGCTGCCCTTTTCGGATTGTTCCACACCCAGCGCCAGCGCCGGGATGCCGTCCGTAATCAGGTTCATCCACAGAATTTGCAGGGTCGTCAGGGGGAGGGTCATTCCGGCGATCAGGTCACTGATGAGCAGCACAATCAGCTCACCCGTGTTGCTCGCAAGCAGGTACTTGATGAAGCGGCGCACGTTATCGAAAATCGTGCGGCCTTCCTCAACCGCATTCACAATTGTCCTGAAGTTATCATCCACCAGCACCATATCGGCAGCCTCTTTCGAGACATCCGTGCCGGTAATACCCATCGCCACCCCAATGTCGCTGCGTTTCAGCGCCGGGGCATCATTCACCCCATCGCCGGTCATCGCGACGATATGCCCCCGGTTTTGCAGCGCCTGCACAATATTCAGCTTGTGTTCCGGCGAGACACGGGCGAAGACCGACACATGTTCAACTTCCGCTTCGAGTTCTTCCGGCGTCATGCGGTTGAGGTCCTGCCCGGTCAGCACACGACTGCCCGGCTGCGCGATGTCCAGTTCCCGCGCGATATTAAACGCCGTCAGCGGATGATCCCCCGTAATCATCACCGGGCGAATGCCGGCGGTGCGGCAGATCGCTACTGCTTCCTTCACCTCACGCCTCGGTGGGTCGATCATGCCGACCATGCCCACAAAAGTGAGATTTTGTTCGAGCGTTTCCGGCAGCCAGTCAACGGGTTTTTCAGAGAGATAGCGAAAAGCCAGGCCCAGTACCCGCAGGCCGGCTTCCGCCAGGTGATTGTTGGCCTGTTCAATGCGCTCACGCAGTTCAGCCGTCAGCGGCGTGCGGACCCCATTGATCCAGACCGAATCGCTGATGTCCAGCAGACCATCCACTGAGCCTTTGGTCAGTACGACATACGGCTGTCGCTCCGCTTCCATCAGATCAATCACGTAGCGCTCTTTTTCAGCGGGGACTGCCTGCCGGTTGAGGCTGTGAACCGTCGTCATGCGCTTGCGTTCAGACGAAAATGGCGCTTCACCCACACGCGGCAGCACCGCCCCCAGCGCGGAACGTTCAATCCCGAAGCGTTCTGTCGCCACGACCAGCGCGCCCTCGGTAGGATCACCCAGCATCCGCAGGCCGCCGTTCGGGTCATGTTCGACCACCACATCGGTACACAGCGCGGTCCCGGCCAGCACCAGCGCCTGTGCCCGGTGGTGGGCTGGCGCGCTGCCATTCGCCCGGATCAGCGCCTCAATACCCCGCCCCACCAGTTCATCCAGGTCGATAGTCTCGCCGGCCACATCCACGACTTTCACCGTCATGCGATTTTCGGTCAGCGTCCCGGTTTTGTCCGAGCAGATCGTCGTCACCGAACCGAGCG
>CAZKIB010000048.1:16640-19493 GCA_964552425.1 uncultured Anaerolineaceae bacterium
GGGCAGGCCCTCTGGCACAACGGCGACGGCAATCGCCACTGCGTTCAGCAGCACGTCATCAATCGTCTGCCCGGCGATCAGGCCAATGAGAAATGCCAGCCCCAGCACGATCAGCGCCGCCACCACCAGCACCTTGCCGACTTCGGCCATGCGGCGTTGCAGCGGCGTGGTTTCATCCTCCACATTCTGAATCAACTGCGCGATGCGGCCCAGTTCGGTCTGCATTCCCGTTTTGACAATGACCGCTTCGCCGCGCCCGTAGGTGACAGATGTGCCCATATAGACCATATTACGCCGGTCTCCCAGCGGAGTATCCGCTTTCGCCAGCGCCTCGGTCATCTTGCGCACTGGCAGCGATTCGCCAGTCAGCGAGGCTTCCTGAACGCTCAGGTTGGCGGCTTCGATCACGCGACCATCGGCTGGAACAATGCTGCCCGCTTCCAGCAGCACCACATCACCAGGAACCAGACTATGGGACTGGATGTCTTCCACGTGACCGTTACGGCGCACCCGCACCAGCGGCGCGGCCATCTGTTTGAGCGCGGCCATCGCCTGTTCCGCGCGGTATTCCTGCACCACACCCAGCACCGCGTTCAGCACCACGATCAGCATAATGGCGATCACACTGTCCAGTTTGCCAAGCACGGCAGAGATGCCGGCCGCAAACAACAGCAGCAGCACCAGCGGGCTGGTAATCTGTTCCCAGAAAATTTTGAAGGGGCTGGTCAGGGGTTTTTCGGTCAGTTCATTGGGGCCGTACTGCTGAAGGCGACGTTCGGCTTCGGCCTGAGTCAGCCCGGCAGCGGCGGTGGTGTCTAGCTGGCTGAGGGTCGCGCGATCATCGAGCGTATGCCAACTAAAATCCGACGCAGCCTGAGTGGGATGCTTGAGTGCCATAGAATGTCCTCATGTTTTCACGATTCGTACAACCAACACCAGATCGTTTCTGGCAGGTAAAGGGGATCACTACAACTTAGAGATTGGAATTTTGTAGATTTGGATTTTTTTAATTGCCATCAAAGATGATAACGAGAACTCCGAGTCCAGGTCAAGCAGGTTCACCCCCCATTATTTGGGGGAAATCTGCGCCCAAAGCGCCTTGCAACCAGCGGCATGTTCCCTGCGTATTCTAACAAGAGCATAAACAGTCCGCGAACGGAGACAATGATTGATGAAGGCGTTCAAAGAACTGGAAAATCAGAACCTGAACTGGGTGCAGCCCAGCGTGTGGAAGCGCACCTACGAACTGCACAACGAGGATGAAGAGGTTCTGGCGGTGCTGCGGATGCACGCCTGGCGCGAACAGGGCGAACTGGAAGCGCCGGGCAACCGCTGGCAGTTCCTCCACAAGGGCTTCTGGCGATCCCGCATCGAGGTGGTTTCGACAGTCACGGGCGACACCTATGCGATCTATCACCATCATGGCAAAAGGCTGGAACTCCGCAATGGGGATACCTTCCACTGGAAACAGATTAACTTCTGGGGCAGCAAATGGGCGTGGCTGGATGCCAGTGACCGCCCGGTAGTGGGTTTTCAGACCGGCGGCAGTCTGCGCTTCAACAGCGAAGTGCGTCTCGACCCGGACACCGCCGGCCAGCCCACCATGCCGGTGCTGGTGTTTCTGGGCTGGTATCTGCTCATCAAACAGCGCGATGCCGCCTCCACCACAGCCGTAATCGCCGCATCCGCCGGATAATCATAAAGCCGGCATGAGCGGGGGCCGCTCATGCCGGCAAACGGGGGAACTGCGACCAGAGATGGATTAGTTCAGGGTAGCGACAGGGGTGCTGATGGTCCGGTTCAGGTCATCCCAACTGAAGGAATACACCTTGCCGTCCGCGTCCGGGGGCGAGACCAGCCAGTACCAGCCGTTTTCATTGATATTGAGCTGATAGCCGCCAGCGACAAAACTGGTCTGGCCCTGCGCCAGCGCGTCATTGATACTGTCCTTCGACAACTCCAGAACGGCCTGCCCATTGCCGGTGCTGTCAATCGCCAGCAGTTGCAGCCCTGTTGCGACATCCTCATAATACGGGTAGCCATCCGCGCCCCAGACAATCTCGCCATTCGCATCCAGCACCATCTGAGCGGCGTAGGTATAATACACCGCCACCGGCGCGGCCAGGTCGCTGGCATTCAGGCGGCCATCCGTGAACACTTTGACTGAGCCGTAATCCTCTGACTGAACAGTCTCGATCACATCCTGCTCGCTGTCGTCGGCTTCTTCTTCAGCCAGCGCGGCGGATGTGCCCAGAATAGAAAGTGAGACTGCCAGTGCGACCACTATCGACTGCTTGACCATGATGTTCCAACTCCTGCTGTCACAATAAAGTGTGTCGATCTGATGCTCGTGTGTCTCTGATCGACAAACACAGTATGCCCTGCAAATGTTGCCCTCTTGTGGAGAACCTGTGTAGGAACTATGGATTTTCACCACTGTGGACCAGAGCCTGCGTGACGGCGGCTTCGGATGCTTCCTGACCGGACAACTATCCGCCTGACTACCTCTGCGGGTGGTGACAGAATGCCCCCGTTCGCCTATCCTGTTCTGTAACAACACAGAGGGGAAGGACGCCTGCAAAGCTGTGCTGTCGTGACTTGCGTTCGCGGCAGCGCAGCTTTTGGCGGCTTAAGGAGGAATTCATCATGTCCCGCAAACAACTGGCTGCGCTGTTTATCTGCTGCCTGCTGCCCTATTCCATGTCCAATGGGCTGCTGTCGCTGCTGCCTATCTACGTGCGCCGCTTTAATGTGGATACCACCACTACCGGGTTTTACCTGGCGCTGACTTTCGCGTCACTGGCCGCCGGCAGCCTGATGCACGCCCTCCACGACGTGATAGACATCCGTCGC
>CAZKIB010000048.1:19540-31229 GCA_964552425.1 uncultured Anaerolineaceae bacterium
GATGGGGCAGGCCCCCAGTATGCCGCTGCTGGCGCTGTTTACGTTTATCGCCTGGTTTACAAGCGGCATCCAGATGACGATGGTGCAAATTCTCACCGGCCTGTCTGCGGACAAAAACCGGCGGGGGCGTGTCTTCGGACTGATCGGCATCGCGCCGGTTCTGGGGGCCGTACTCGGCGGGGCATTCGCCGGCCCGATGACCGATCACTGGGGATTTGAAGCGCTCTTTACCGCCAATGCTGCATCCTATCTTGTCGCGCTGGCCGCGGCCTTCTGGCTGGAAGATAAAACACCGCCCAAAAGCGCCGCGCAATCCACCACACCCGCCCGGCTGTATAAACCGCTGCTTCTGCTGATGACGGCGGGTGTGCTGATGTCGGTTGCCAACTTCACCACCGGGCTGGTGCGCCCACTGGCGATGAACGCCCTCAACTTCGACTCCACTGCCATCACCAGCACCATTGCAGTGGCGAACGCGCTTAACCTGCCGATGCCCTTTATCATGGGCTGGCTGTCAGACCGTTTCAGCCGCAAGTACATTCTGATTACCTGTTATGGCTTCGTCGCGGTGGGGGTTGTGCTGCTCGGCCCGGCTGCGCTGATCTGGCACTTCTGGCTCTCCCAGACCCTGATCGTGACGAACCGTTCCGAACGGGCCATCAGTGCGGCCTATGCCGCCGACCTGGTTCCGCCGCGACTCCTGAACACCGGCCTGGCGCGGCTGTCCACAGCGCCCTGGATCGGCGCGGTGATCGGCTACAGCACAGGGGGGATCATTCTTCAGACGTTAGGCTCGACAGCAACGTTGGCACTCGCCGCGCTGCTGCCGCTGGTGGCGATGGGTCTGGTCTACGCCATCCGCCCTACCAGCCATCAGGCCGTGACCATCGAAACGCAGCGGCCCGCCCAGCCCACCCTCAGCCGGGCGCGGGTGTACCTGCAAACCGGGAAATAGAGATAGCTTTCCGTTCACCGGGTACGGTATGCCGGCCGTACCCTTATCGTTTTGAATACGTTCCCGAAATCAGCGTTCCCGCCCCTGAAGACGTGGTCGAAATGGTGAGGGTGCTGTTGTCAACAATCGTAAAACTGGCGACATCCACACCACCGGGGCAGTTCGGCGGTGCTGCCTCCCACTCGACCCTTAAAGTCAGCGGCGAAGCGGCAGCATCGCCTTCAAACGACCATGTGCCCAGGCAGAAGCTCGTCTGACCATCCGCCGCGACAGTGCCGCTGTTGATCGTACCTCGTGCCGTAATATCGTAGCTGATACTCGTATTCCCTTCGGAAGCGAGCCAGCTTCCCTCCAGTAACAGCGCCTGCTCCTGAGCATCTGTCTGGGACTGACTCTCCGGTGTGGGTTGAACAGGAACCTCAGTGGCAGGGCTGCCGCCGCCAGATGCACCCGGAGAACACCCTATCAAACCAAGAAGCAATAACCCCAGCAGTGTTGTAAATTTCAGCATCCTTCCAGCCCCCAGGTCACAATGACAGGCGCATCCATCCAGTGTGTATTCTAGCCTGCTTCCGCCAATCCGACCTCCGCCATGACCTTGCGCAGCGCGTTGACCGCATAGGTCATGCCATCCTCGCCGCTGAAACCGGTGCTGTGCGCCGCCACTTTCAGATGTGGTTCCAGCGCCAGCACACCATTATAGCCTATCGCTTTCAGTCGGGTGAGTAGCTGCGGGACCTGCCCATCACCCTCCCCCGCCGCTGTCACTGTGCCATCGCCCAGGCGCGCGTCCTTGATATGGACGTAATCGACATAGGGGCTGAGCAAATCCCAGTAACGTTCCGTGAGTTCGCTCACCCCCACCTGCACAAAATTGGCCGGGTCCCAGATGAGCCGCAGACTAGGGCTGTTGACACCCGTGACGAGCGCATGGCAGCGTTCGGGCGTATCCCCCACGATGTCCTTTTCATTTTCATGCAGCAGGGTAAAGCCGGCGCTGGCCGCCTTTTCTGTCAGCTTCCCCAGCCGGTCAATCACCTCTGGCACATACTGGTCATAATGCGCGTTGGTGCTGGTATCCGAGGGATAAAACGAGAAGATGCGGATGTTTTTCGTGCCGATGATATGGCCGATTTCGATCAGCCGGTCCAGATTGGCAAGCTCGTGTTCAATCGGGTCTACAAGCGGGGATTTGCCAATCGGGCTGCCGATGCAGAACACCGGAATTCCGGCCGCATCACACAATTGTCTGACTTTGCCGGCCTGCTCATCGGTCAGTTTGAGGACATTCGTCCCCCAGGCCGTGCGGCATTCCAGCCCACTGATCTTGAGTTCCTTCAATAACGCCAGTTGATCTTCCAGCGGCGGGGCAATTTCATCCCCGAACGCGCTCAGGGTGACACCGGTTGCAGTCATGAGTTTTTTCCTCTGTAACAGATAGTGGGTATCTAATAAGTGAGCAGCAGACGATCTGCCACAATTTCATCTTCCAGAGTCTGACCGCCCATCTGAAAACGGCGCAGCATCGAACGTCCACAGTTGATAAACGCCTCGCGCTCAAACAGGCCATCAGGAATAGGAAGCGAAAGCTGCTTTTTGCCTGTCTTTTTGCTTCCATCAATGCTTAATAAAACGTATACACCGCCGGCTTTACAACGTTCGATGACAGTAAAGAGGCGTTCTAAAGTGAAACTCTGCGCGCCATATAAAATGGATTGAGTGTCACTATATGGTGGGTCACAATAAATCACATCCCCTGCCCTAGCCTGTGACATAATTTCTTCAAAATCAGCGTGATAAAATGTAGTTCCCCTGGTCCGCTCATGCCAGATATCCACACGCTCGGAAAAGCGCTCCGGCCTGACAGGATTATGCACGCCGCAGGGCGTACTCATATAGCCATCCTCTTTCCGAAAACGTACCACACCGCCATAACAGGAGCGCGACAGAAACAGCAAATCTGCCCCATTTGGGTTAGCATTGTAGGATGCTTTAATCTGCTCGTAACGTTCTACTCTATCGCCAGAGGAAAATAAATCCCAACGTTCGGCATACCAGGCTTTCAGAAAATCTGGCGCTTGTGCCAGTGTTTGCCAGATTTCCGCTAAGGGCTTCAGGACATCAGAAGCTACCGCCACGTCCGGGGCCAGCGTGCCCAATACCGCCCCGCTGCCCAGAAACGGTTCATAATAGGTTCCATAATGCTCAGGGAAATAAGCGATGATTTCATGCGCAAAACGCTGTTTGTTGCCTATCCACTTGAGCAGTTGAGTGTTGAAAGGCTGTACAACCTTTGGCTTCCAGTCTTCAAACAACGGTTTTTGAATATAGGCCATGTTTCCGCCATCTAATATCCTGTTTTGGGATATTCCACTGCTTCATCGTATTATACCTTTGAATTATGCGCAACAGGGGGTGTTTCCAATTATCGAAACAAACCAGTTGATCTTACAACATTTGCTGCGCCTGGTAAGAAAAGAAGCGGCGTTGAGCCAGAGAGAACTGGCGGATCGTTTGAACAAGCCCCAATCTTACGTGAGCAAATACGAATCTGGCGAGCGCCGGCTGGACATTCTCGAACTCTGGCAAATATGTGCTGCCCTCGGCATCAGCCTGCCACACTTTGCACAGCGCTTAGAAGAACAGATTAACCGTACCAGCGATGCGCGCACATAACCGCTTTCAGAAATTGGACAAACGCTTCTGGGCGAATGTGCGTTCGATCAGCGAAACACTGGGTTATACAGACCGCCGCACTCGCCGGATACGCATCTACTCCGCCGATGAAATGACTGCGGCAATGTCTCAGCTTGGCCTGACATCCAATCATCTGCTGGCAAATGGCGATCTTACTGAGATGGGCCATAATCTCCTGAGTTATTTTGAGTATCGCGCCGATGTACTGAACAACTTTGTTGAACCACGACTGATGGATGTGGCTCAAGCCGCACAGGTCTTTCAGGAATATCGAGAGAAACTAAACCCTTCTGCACCAGTTCCGATGAATAAACAGAAAGGTGAAAAGAAAGCCCCGGCTTATTTCACTGCCCTGGTCAACATGATTATCGAGGCCAATGCGGACAACCTGCCATGTGACTATGATCCGCGCAAACTGACCACCTTCACAAGAAATGATGCCCCGTTACGGACGCTTGCCCGGCGGGTTGATGGGTGTTTCCCGGATTATGTCAATCCAGTCGCCATCTGGGAGATCAAAGAATATTACTACACGACCACTTTCGGCAGCCGCGTAGCCGATGGGGTCTACGAAACCTTGCTGGATGGCCTCGAACTTGAAGAATTACGAGAACACGAAAGTGTGGATGTTCAGCACCTGATGATGATCGATTCACACTATACCAGGTGGGTATCTGGAAAATCCTATCTTTGCAGAATTATTGACATGCTCAATATGGGGCATGTGGATGAAGTGCTTTTTGGTTATGAGGTGGTTGAACGACTGCCCCGGATAGTGCAGGAATGGGCGTCCATTGCCAGGGCAAGAGGATACTGACTCCCCTGTTGATCGGCCAGCAGGGGAGTCGTAATTGTAACGAGTTAAGATTTAGCCTCTTCTTTGGCCCGCAGGTCAGCCAGGAGTTCCGCGTATTTCACGCGGTCCAACGGAAGCGTCACGGCCTGCCCGGTGTAGTTGGAGTAAATCATCGCGTTCGCCAGTTCCAGCCCGCGAATGCCCGTGACCCCGTCCGCGCTGGCCGGCCGGCCCTTCGTTACCGCGTTGTAAAAGTCCAGATGCGTGTCACGGTGGCTGCCGGTGTAGCTGGCATCCAGCGGAATAGCTTCTTCGCTCAGGTTCGGCTCGGCAAAGGCTTTGTCGCTGGTTTTCAGAAATTCCACCACGTCGGTATCAAAGCTGGCAAACCGCAGCGACCCCTTATTGATTTGCAGATGGCCGCGCGTGCCGATGATCTCGAAGCGCTGCGGCTGACCGGCTTCGGCAGTACTGGCATGGAAGGAGCCAATCGCCCCGTTATCCCATTCCAGCATGGCCTGCGCGGTATCTTCCGGCGCGATCTGGTGCGCGATGGTCGGTGTCCAGGCGTAGATTCGCTTGGGCGCGCCCGCCAGATGGCAGATCATGTCCAGATCATGCGGAGCCTGATTCATCAGCAGCGCGCCGCCCTCCCCGGCCCACGTCCCGCGCCAGCCGGCCTCACGATAATACTTGTAGGTGCGCGTCCAGGTGATTTTAATATCCACCTGCTGGATGGTCCCCAGCCGGCCCTCGTCAATCAGTTCCTTCGCGGCGACGACTTCCGGGCGCAGGCGCTGCTGGAAATTGATCGCCAGCGTTCTGCCGGTTTCCTGCGCGACCTTAATCATTTCATCAGCCTCAGCGACATGAATCGCCATCGGCTTTTCGCACAGCACATGCAGCCCACTGCGCATGGCATAAATCGACATTTCCGCGTGCAGCGTGTGCGGAACCATCACGATCAGCGCGTCTGCCTGCGTCTCCGCAATCATCTGCTTGTAGTCAAGAAAATACGGGCAGCCCCAGAATTCCGCCTCGCGTCTGGCCGGTTCCTCGCGTATATCGCAAACCGCCACGACTTCGTTGCAGTCGAGTTCAAGGCCCGCTTTGTGCATGTTATACACGTTCGCGCCCACACCCACGAGCGCGTACCGCAGTTTGGGTTCAGTCATGATCGTATCCTCAGTTATTCGCCATACACACGGGCAATCGCATCTTTCAGGAATTTCAGGTTATACGGCAGCGCTTCGGCAGTCGGACGCACCGCGCTGAAATCCTCAATGCCCAGCCAACCCTCATAATTCGCTTTCTTCAGAGCGCCGAACAGATTGTTCCAGTCCACCACACCATCTTCCAGGGGCGACCAGCGCGTTTTCCACACCCCGCCATTTTCAGGGCGATCAAACGCCGCGTTTTTGATGTGGACGTGCGCCAGATAGGGGCCTAACAGCTGGATGCCCATATCATAATTTTCGTAGCCCTCATGCACACAGTTGCCGGCATCATGCAGCACACCCACATAATCCGGGTCAAAATGCGACACCAGCCGGTGCGAGAGACTCGCGCTGCACGTAATCGTAAAGTGGTGCATCTCCACAATCGTGCGGATATTGTACCGCTTGCCCAGCGCCTCGCATTCCGCCAGGAACTTTTTGGCGCGTTCATAACTGTCCACATAGCTCAGGCCGTCCGGGTCCGGCCAGCGGCCAGGGTTCACACGGATGTTGCGCGCGCCGCAGATCTGCGCGAACTCCATCGCCTGTTCCACCGCCGCGACATCGCCTACATTAATGTAGGTTCCCAGACCAGGGATCGCCAGTCCGTTGGCATCGGCGATGCTTCGGGCGCGCTGCGCCTCTTCTTTGGTCGGGGCCAGTGTGCAAAGGTTATTGGCCCAGAAGGAAGCCGGCTGGCTCTGCTGGGTAGGCGGTGTTGTGACGCGCCACTCAACCCCATCATAGCCGTGCTGCCTCAGCGCTGCACCGCCCTCCTCTGGCGTCAGGTCGGGGATCATCACCGTAAAAACAGAAATCTTGAACATGATTTTTATTCCTCAATGTCTGTCATGCTACTGGCCGGTAATCGAATCCGCATTCCGAAAAATATGTTTCAGACGTTTCACGACAGCATCCGGCAGCGGTGGACGTTCAAATGACTCGATATTTGCCTGTAAATGCGCGGGGTTGCCTGTGCCGGATAGAATAACGTGCGTGCCCGGTTCATCCCGGCAGAAGCGATAGGCCGCGTCCGGCAGACTGACCGCGTGCCCGTCCGCCAGCACAAAACCAAGCGGATCGTTCAGGTCAATGTCCGCCGGGTCAATCTGGCCTTCGTCGACAAGCTGCTTCATCACCGCTTGCAGATGCTCCGTCCGGCTGAGGGCCAGGCGCACCGCGAACATGATCAGAATGCCGACATTCTGGTCCATCGCCGGGGCCAGCACCGTCTCGCGCGCCGTCTGGTTGAGGATGTTAAAGCCGACCATCATCACGTCCCAGACGCCATCCTCTAACGCTGCTTGCAGCATCATGTGGCGGGTGTCGGCGTTCCATGCTTCCGTGATTCCCAGGAAGCGAATTTTGCCCTGCGCCTGCAAAGCTTGCAGCGCGGGAATCAGAGCCTCGCGGCAGTAAGCATAATTTTCAGGCGCGACCCCGTGCAGGTGATAGATATCCACATAATCCGTGCCCAGTTTTTTCAGGCTTTCATCCAGCCCGGCGCGCAGTTCGTCTACCGTAATGGGGTTTTTGCCGGTGCTTTTTTTGGTTGAAATAATCAGCGAGTCGCGCATCCGTCCGGTGATGGCCTGCCCGACGATATGCTCTGTGCCGTAGGCTTGTGCCGTGTCGATGAAGTTGATTCCGGCGTCGAAGCCCTTCCGCAGAATATCGGCGGATTCCGCTTCCGTATTGATGTTATCCCGCTGGCCCAGGCGGCTTGGCCCGCCGGCCCCCAGTCCGATCACCGAGGCTTTCAGTCCTGTGCGTCCGAGAATACGATACTCCATGACGCCCTAGCCCATGATCAACGACTCAGCGCCGTCGATCCACATTTCCGTACCTGTGATGTGGCTGGATAAATCCGAGGCCAGGAACAGGATCAGTTGTGCCACCTGTTCAGAACTCCCAGGCCCGCCTTTGGTCAGGGGGATGCGGCTGCCATCGCGGAATTCCACCGGGTAGCGCACCTGTTCCAGATTCCGCCGGTAGGTGTTATCACCGATTTCCGTTTTGATCCAGCCAGGGCAGATCACATTCACACGGATTCCATAACGCGCCAGTTCGAGCGCGGTCATTTTGGTAAAGGCTACCTGAGCCGCCTTCGAGCAGGAATAGGCTGTCGCGCCGGTATTACTGAAAATGCGCGTGCCGTTCACCGAGGAATTGACAATCACCGAACCACCCTGCTTTTTGAGGTACGGCAGCGCATATTTGACGGTTAAAAATGTGCCTTTGAGATTAATCGCCAGCGTGGTATCCCACTCCTCCGGTGTGATTTCTTCCAGCGGCGCCCAGACGCCGTTAATTCCGGCGTTGGCAAAGACAATATCAATCGTCTGCCATGCGTCGACAATCTGCTGCACCGCGTTCTGCATCTGCTCCGGCTGTGATACATCCGCCAGCACCGCTATCGCCGTGCCGCCCGCCTGCCGGATTTCATCAACCGTCCTGTCGACTTCCGCTTTAGTGCGTCCCAGCACGGCCACTTTCGCGCCTTCCTGTGCGAACAGCAGTGCCGACGCCTTGCCGATGCCGGAGCTTCCCCCTGTAATCAGTGCGACCTTACCTGCAAGCTGCATTCTCGTTTCCTCTGTAACCTGATCGTCCGGTTGGGTGATCCTGTCAGAATTTCACCATAGTTATAGAATCTTTGGCGATCATCTGCCAGTTTGTATGGTCTCAACCGGACTGTACAGCGAATTCGATCTGTGCAGTCAGTTTACTTCAGCGCTTACGCAGACTGTGGGGTCGGGCGTTTGCGCGCGACAATATGCAGGAATTTACAGGACAGCTCTTCCCGCGAATATGCGTTCAGTTCCGCCTCAATCTCCGGGGTCAGAAATCGGTCCCATCCAAGATCAGGTTCTTTCTTGAGCGACAGTAACTCAAAGTGCTTTGAAAAAAGCGCCTCGTAATCCTGGATACGCAGCTTATTGAGATAAACCGGCGCGGGATACGCATTTTTCCGCAGATGATCCCAGGCAGGCACGACTTCTTGAACCGTATCGGGACCCACTTCAGCCCAGGCTGGATGATGTCCACCGGACAGGCTGGTGTACAGATGCACCACAATGTAGATAATCCCATCATCTTTTAATACACGGGCCATCTCGCGCACTGCACCCGGCACATCTGAAACATGTTCAAACACAGTGGTGGAAACGATGGCATCAAACATCTTGTCTGGATAAGTTAGTTCCGAGACGGACATGGTGCGAATATCCACCTTGTCAAAAAGCAGGGGGACACCAGCCGCTTTTTCCAGAGATCGGAAATAATTGCGATCATAGCTCAATACGTCACGGGCCAGCACCTGGATCGTTCGTTTATAACCATCCTGTTGCAACAGCCGTACATATTTGAACGGAATTCTGAGATCAGGCCCTACCAGTTCAATGTCGATCCCGTAAGCCTGACAGCCAAAACTCTGAAACAGGAGGGCAAGTTGGTAGCGGGGGCCAGTACCTACATCCAGGATCGTGCGCCCGTCCATTTCCCCCAAGTGTTTCGCCAATTCCTCCCGGATGTACTGGTAAACAGCCAGATCAATCTGAGCTTTGGCGCTCATATCCTGGTTCATGTAGTTTGCTACACGCCAGCTCCACGATTGTAACTGTCTCGCTTTGGTTAACATGGTCTGCCCCTGTGCCACTCTCTTGTCACCGGATATATGGCCGCTGCTACCCACTCTGTTCCCGCATCACATCAGGGTGCTCCACTACTGCCCGCAGCACTTCATGTGTGCGTAGGGCAAAAGCACTGAATGTATAACGCTCCTCATAGCGCTGACGCGCCATCTGCCCCATACTTTTGGCTTCTTCCGGGTGTTCCAACAAATACTGGATGGCTGAATGCAGTGCCTGAGGATCATTCGGTGGCACGAGCAGGCCAGTCACACCCTCTTCTACATAGGTTTGTGTACTGGGGCCGCGTGTTGCAATCACCGCCTTACCTGCCGACATTGATTGGACAATATGACCATCACCTGCTGAATAAGGAACATCCAACAAAGGCACAACGACAAAACTGGCTCCTCGCAGCAGTGCCCAGAATTCCTGTTGTGGCAGCAGATTGTTAACAGTGACATTAGAAGCAAACTCTACACCCCGCAAATTGAAGGGCCGTGCATTCACAATGACTTTGCTTTCGATCCCCTTCAGGGCGGCAGCAAAAGTCTTATAATCCCGATAAGAGCGCCCTGAAGCGAAGATGTAACTCTCCAGAGGTGGGTTCTCCGCTTCGGCAGTTCTAACTTCATACCATCCGAGCGGACAAAATGTGAACTTATCAGCAGGAATCCCCAGTGTCCTACTGTAGTATTCGGCTTCCCAGGTGGATGTAACAGTGAATCGATCCACCGAACGCAGAGCAAATCGGGTAAACCATGGCAAATCAGCGATAAGCCCACGCTGGATATAGGTTAGAATGACAAGTTTTGGCCGAGAAACTCCAAAGACGCTGCGCAGCAAAGCAAGTGGAAAACCATGTTTACCTTCCCAGGCGACGATGAGGTCATATGGTTGACTACGACTACGCTGGAACGCCTTCCACGCCAGCGAAAAATAAGATGGATAGTAAGCCAGCAGTTTACCCCATTTAGGGAAGTTATCCTTCACCGATGGGACATTCATAAAATCAACATCGTCATCCTGATACACTTCTGGCAAAAAGTTCCAGATCCATCGATCAGGGGGAACCACCTTGCCATCAACCAGACACAAAATTTTCATGTATGACCCTGTGGGATATGGAAATAACACTACTGGTTTAACATCCTGACCTTAAGTATACCTAAAGGTTCGGTTCCTGTGTGAAAAGTTTGCTCCAGTAGCCATCTCAGAAATCAACCGTTTTCAACAGGAACCAGCAGTCTCAACACCGTCGCATTCAGGTTCAGGTTGGATCAGCCCTTCTCTGGCAGTTTCAGCAGATCATCCACATTCACCGGCATTCCCGTCGCAATCGACTTGTTAGCGCTGATGCCCATCAGGATGGAAGCCGCGCCATCGATGTGTGAAGCGGCCCGATTGAACGGGTCCGCCGGCGGGTTCGGCGAGAAAATCTGTTCCAGCATGACCGGGTCCGCCCCACCATGACCGCCTTCTGCCTTCGGAATTTCAACCTCATAGGGTTCGGCGAACATCGGGTACACCCGAATCTGCGAGTATTTGAACGACCCTTTGCTGGCTTCCAGGTTGCGCGCTTCGTCGTCAGAGCCGATAATCGCGCCTTCCACCTTTTCGATGATGTCCATTTCGGCGCGACCTTTTGTGCCGGTAATCATCACCTTGAAGCCTTCCCAGGGTGCATAAGCCACCAGGCTGTAGGACAGAATGACGCCGTTGCGGTAGCGAGCTGTCACCGACATGGTGTCCTCAATCGTGACCGGATCGCCAAATACGTTGCGATCCCGCAGGTAGCCGCTGTCCTTTTCAGCGTCCAGGTACAGGCCGCGCAGGTTCGGGTCCGAGTCGAGGAACAGTGCGAAGGGGTCATGGGCGGCGTCTGGTTCACCGGTATAGCGCGCATAGCTGTAATGTTCACCGCGCGCCTCGGCATTCTGCCTGCCGTAAAACTTCAGTTCGCCCATCGCAAAGACGGTCTGCGGATACGAATCAATCCACCAGTTGACCAGGTCGAAGTGATGCGTAGCCTTATGCACCAGCAGGCCGCCAGAATTCTGCTTCTCACGGTGCCAGCGCCGGAAATAATCTGCGCCATGATGGGTGTCCAGCACCCAGGCAAAATCCACCACAGTCGGCTTGCCAATCGTGCCCTGCATGACGATCTCGCGCAGTTTGGTATAAGCCGGGGCATAGCGATAATTAAACGTGACCCGCAGGCTCCTGCCGGTGCGCTCAATCGCATCGAAGATGGCGCGCGCCTTCTGTTCATCTACGGTCATCGGTTTTTCAGTAATCGCGTCGCAGCCCAGTTCCATCGCCCGGATGATGTAATCGTGATGGGTGGCGTCAATCGTGGTCACAATGACCGTGTCCGGTTTCGTTTCGGCAATCA
>CAZKIB010000048.1:31241-31497 GCA_964552425.1 uncultured Anaerolineaceae bacterium
TGTCGAAGTCGTCAGGATGGTAGGTCGGGACAGGCGTGCTGTGAAACTGATCGTGCAGACGGGCGTTGTAGAAACCCATGCGCGTCTGGCTCAGGTCACAGAAGGCGACCAGTTGGGCGCAGTCACGGTAGGTATCGGCCACCGCGCGGACATACATCCCGGCGCGTCCCCCCGTACCCACCAGAGCATACCGTTTGCGTTGTGTCATGATTCTCTTTCTCCGAAGTTCGGCGTCACTACAGGCTTACCATTCTCT
>CAZKIB010000049.1:0-11621 GCA_964552425.1 uncultured Anaerolineaceae bacterium
GCGGCGGGTTCGGTCACGCTCACGCGGGACTCGGCGGCGGCGGCCAGGTCGGCGGCGCGCAGGCGGGCACGCGCGGCCCGTGTTTCGGAACGGCGGCGCTGCGCGTCGCTGAAGCTGCGCCCGATGCTGATGAAAAAGATCGCCACTTCCGCCGCGCTGATGCGCAGGGTCAGCATCGCGCCGATCAGCAGCAGGCCGAGCATCGAAATCACCATGCCGGCTTCGCCGATGTTCGCGACCAGCAGATAGTAGGTCTCTGCGCCCAGCCAGCCCCCGCCGCGCCCCAGCATATAGGATAGTTCCAGTTGCAGGCGCAGTTCCTCGAAATTCCGCAGGTTGATGCCCGCGTATTCCGGGTTGAAGGACTCGATAAACTGGAACAGCAGCAGCCCGCCAAAATAAATCAGGGCCACACCGGCCAGTCGCACCGGGTCAACCACCGGGGCTTCGTCGCCGAAGTGCCGGATAATCAGCCACACACCGATGGCGAACATCACCACCGGCACAGCGATGGCCCCCACGCCGAGAAGCTGTGAGAAGAAGGTATTGACAGCCTCGGTAAGCTGGCCTTTGGTGGTGGACATGCTGCTGAAGAACAGCGCCAGGGACCCTAACAGCAGGCCGACGCCGAGAATATCCAGTTTATTATCGAGTGTCAGGCCGCGTTCGTCCACGCGGGGCGCTCGGCTGGCCCGTTCGATTTTCTCGCGTGTGGTGGCCGCGCGCGGTTTGCTCTCCTGCGGTTTGTTCAGGAAAGGCAGTCTGGAAAGCAGCCCTCCGGCAGGCCCGGCGCTGGCTTTCGTGTCTTTTTTGGCGGCGGGTGCGCTGGCTGCGCTGGCGCGACTGCCTAATGCTGCGCCGCCGGACGCGCTGCTGCTTGAAAACGGGCTTCTGGCCGCGCCGCTTGCCCCGCTGGAACTACCACCCAACCCACCCGATGAAGCGGCGGGTTTTTTATCCCCTGCGCTGCCGCCCCCGCCGGGCAGTTTGCTGCGCAGACCGCCAAGTCCCTGGGTGATATTGCTGAGTGGGCTGCCCCCACTGCTTCCGCCGCTCCGGGGCGCAGCAGGTTTTTTAGCGCCGCTGCCGCCCCCGCCGGGCAGTTTGTCACGCAGGCCGCCGAGGCCCTGGGTGATGCCGCCCAGTGGGCTGCCGCCGCTGCTCCCACCGCTTCTGGATGGAGCCGCCGGTTTGTTGTCTTTTTTCTCTCCGCCACCCGCGCCGGGGAGTTTATCGCGCAGGCCGCCGAGGCCCTGGGTGATGCCACCCAGTGGGCTGCCGCCGCTGCTGCTCCCGCCGCTTTTGGGTGGAGCCGCCGCAGCCGGCCGGTTATCGCGCTGCTCAGAAGGCCGGTCTCCGCTGCCACCCGGCGGCGGTGACGAACGAAACGCGCCGGCACCGGGCCGGGCCTGTTGGCTGCTGGAGCCGGTTGAGGATGGCGAAGCAGGGCGCTGTTCCTCTGGCCGGTCCTCTTCACGCCGCCCACCGATCACCCCCCCTGGCGGGGTAAAGGCCGGTCGGGAAGCCCCCGGCGGGGGTGAACTGCCCGGACGCGAAGCCCCCCCGGATGAAAACGGAGAGGTGCTGCCGGAAGATGTCGGGCTGCTGCCGCTGCCATAGCGCGACTGAAAACCGCTGGCCGGGCGATTGCCGGGAAGCTGCGAGGTATCGCGCGATCCGCCTGACGAACCGCCGACGCTGCCCGGTGGCCGCGTGGACGAGCCAAAACTCGAACCAGCCCCCGGCGCAGAAAAAGGTTTGACCGGCGGACGGCGATTCTGAAAACGATCTAACTGCTCATCATCGTCTTCGTTTTCTTCATCCTCATCATCGAGGATTTCGTCGTCACGATCCAGGTCGTCGTCTGTCATGTCCAATCCTTATAC
This sequence comes from uncultured Anaerolineaceae bacterium, assembly GCA_964552425.1. Classification (GTDB taxonomy): domain Bacteria; phylum Chloroflexota; class Anaerolineae; order Aggregatilineales; family Phototrophicaceae. The sequence goes on from CAZKIB010000049.1 coordinate 1,887, forward strand.
CACATACCACTTTACGGACAGATCGTGAATCAAATCGACATTGACTCCAGCTAATCATATCATACTTCTGGTGAACTGGCGATGAATGTAGCACAAAAGTTCTATCAGAATACCGTACGAAATTTATTAACAAACAACCCGATCCCGCAAAATCCGTACAGGATGGTGTACGCTGTTTGCGCCTTACAGGTTGCAGCCTGCCGCTGAAACTGGCGTTAGAATGGGGAAAATGGTGATTTTGTTCTTGCCGGGCACTGAAGTGGTCTATCGAAAAGCATTGGTTTTTGTACGGGCGATTCGCGAATCGTCCCTGCCGAATGCCTGACCGATTCGCTTGTTTCAGACCGGAGCCAACCGTTTTTGATTCAGCACTTCAGAACTCAGCACTGCTTTAAGGAGAGATGACCATGCGCATTTTCAGCCTGATCGCGCTGCTCATACTGGGGGTGGGAATCGGTTATCTGGCGCTGCATGAACCCGCCCCGCGCGGCGCGCTGGACAGCTTCGCGGCCCTGAATATCGAAGCAGCCCTGAGCGCGGCCAATGGAACGGCGCTGGCGGCGCTGGTGTTTATCATCGTGCGCAGCGCCCTGTATCTGGTCATTGGCGTGGCGATGAATCTGGCGCGGCTGCAAGGGCGGCGGGCCGCGCTGCTGATCGTGATTCTGGCGCTCAAGCTGGTGATCGCCTGGGCCATCTATCTGGGCCTGTTCACCTATGCCCGCGAAGTCGGTTTCACGCGCATTCTGTGGAACCTTCAGGACTTGGGCATTCGCACCGATACGACAGCGGTGCTGGCAGTTTCGGCCATCAATATCGCCTGCATCGCGCTCATCCCTGATCTGGTGGTGGGGTTGTTATCGGACCGGCACGAAGTCGGCCTCGTGCGTACCGGCCACCGGCACCACCGGGACGAGGCGTGAACGCGCATAGACGCCGAGGTGATTGGCAAGCGGGCGTTCGCGGCCCGGAATGCGGGTGTGAATGGCTGACCCAAGCTGTACCGGATGACCGTCTGTGCCTGCCATCACCAGTGTCGCGGAGCCACCACCGTCCAGATTGAGGACATCATAGCCGCCGTACTGAAGGGCGATTTCGCCTAACTCAGGCAGTGTGACTCCTTCGCTGTAATTTGGCTGGCGGCCATCCACCACGATTAAGATGAGTTCGCGTCCGGTCTGGTCGATAGCTACGGCAGTGCGCGGGTGTGGCTGGCGCATGTAGGCATCGTCGCCCCACTGTGCCGCATAAGTACCGTCCCGCACGATCATGAAACCTGAAATCGCGCTGTCGATTCTGTCCTCTGGTTGTTCAAATGAAATCTGATTATCGTCCGTGATATACAGGGTATAATAGTTCTCCGGCGGCGCATAACCATTGGTGACGATTTCTCCTTGCGAAATGGTCAGCCCGCGAGTGTTGACACCATCGCCTTCGTGTGGGTAATAATCCCAGGGGCCATAATCACGCCAGGGATCGAAAAAATCACCGTTGACCGCAACCTGCAAACCAAACTCGGTCAGGAACTGTGAGGTGGTGCGCGCCTGATAGTCGAAGCCCGCTACGTGATCGCCAGGTGTGACCAGAAAGCGAATATCCGGCGCGTCCAGATCAACTGTGACAACATGCGCAATCATCGGGCGCGGTTCACTACGAATCTCACGCTGATAGGTGATGCCCTCAAAAATCTGTGCAGCAGCGACAGGTTCCGGCAGAGGGCGGTGCGCATACCACCAACTGTAAGCGCCTAACAACAGCGCAGTAATCACCAACAGACGAAGAAATAGTCTCAAATTGTGATATCCGCTCTAATCTTCCGGCTCAGTGATCGACACGATCAGCTTTGCCAGCGCCGCCAGCGGCAGCAGCGCCCACTTGCCGAGTGTCAGCAGGGCGGGAAGCGGGAACTCCGCCACTTTAATCGCAATCGGATCGCCCACCTGCACATCGCGCCGCAGCGACTCGGCGGCTTTCAGGCCGGTGGTGATCGCGCCTTCCATGCACACCAGATCGACGTGCGAACAGCAGTAATCCCCGGCGAGATACAGGTTGGGCAGTTCGGCGCGCAGCGGGTCTTCCGGGTCGAGCGCATCCGGCCGGAAAGGCCACGCGCCGGCATCGTTCATGAACAGCGGCTCATCCACGTGCGATTGGAAATCCCACTTTGCCAGGTCATCCCACGTCAGACCGGGGATAAAATCCTGCAAATCGGCGAACAGTTCGCGCACCGCCAGTTCCGCCGAGACGCTTTCCAGCGGGCTGAAGTTGGAGGCAATCGCATTCAGCACCGTGTTGGTGTAGCCGTAGCCCTCCCAGCGCTGCGATACATCCAGAAATGACAGGCCGTAGCGCGAGCGCAGCAGGTTGACATGATCGGCGGGGATGTCCGGCAGCCTGCGCCTGAAATACAGATTGAGCGCGGCCATCGGCTTGGCCCGCAGGTGATGCAGTCGCCCGATGCTCGGCGCGGCGCTGTAGAGTTCGTCATGGATCAGCGCGGCCAGCTTTTCCACCGGGACAGCCATCACCACCCGCTCCACATCCACTTCCAGCGTTTGATCGCTGCTTCGGTCATGAAAGGTCAGCCGGCTCACTTTGCCATCCGCGACGTGAACATGCTTCAGCGCGTGGTGCAGATGGATTGTGCAGCCGAGACTTTCCAGTTTGCGCTGGAACGGGTCGATAAACCACTGCTGGAGATCGCCCTTGAGGATGCGATACATCGGCAGCGGGTAGCGCGCCCAGTAGCGCAGCACATTGCGCATGGTCATGGCGGAGACTTCATAAGCCGGGCAGGAGATGCCCTTGAGCATGAGGTCCTGAAATTGCAGCGCGACAGCCTGGGTGCGGTAAAAGCGCGAGCGCACAAACCCGTTAATCGTGATCTGGTCGAGATAGGCCCGGTAGGCGTAGCTCTGGCTGACCAGATCAAGCGCCGAATAGAAAAACAGGATCATCTGCCAGAACGACAGCGTCCCGCAGTTCAGGTTTTCCCAGACATTCCGGGGCGAGGTGATGTTGCGCAGGGTGGTATGGGTCGGGAATTCACCGGGTTTGAGCTGTTCAAAATCGCCGCAGTCGATGAAGTTTTCGCGGATGCCAAGTTCATCCACAAGCTGCCAGACGTTGAGGTACCACTCCGGGAAAATGTGATAGCCGTGTTCGTCGAAGTCGTTTCCGTTTTTGTTCGCGCCGGCCTTGCCGCCCATGCGATAGCTGGCCTCGTACAGCGTCACCGAATAGCCGCGTTCCAGCAGCCGCAGCGCCGCGATCATGCCTGCCAGACCGCCTCCCACCACCGTCACCTGGGACATAGCTTCCCCCTGCTGTCATGCCTGTGTCTGGTGTCATTATATTGATTTCTGTGATTGGGGAGAAATGGGGGCACAGGTCACGCCCCCACGAGAATTGAGAGACTATCCCGTGACCGGGATACTGTTGCTACTGGCGTCTGACTGAATGTGTCCGATGCGCGCTGACCCAGCCGACCACGCCGTTGTAATTGACCTGTCGCCTGATACTCCCCGTTTTACGCTGTCGTGAACGTGAACACCGTCGTCGTATCATAGCTCTCGCCGGGGCGCAGCACGGTGGACGGGAAATTCGGCTGGTTAGGCGAGTCCGGGAAGTGCTGCGTTTCCAGCGCGAAGCCGTCACTCTGCCGGTAGATGCGCCCGCTTGTGCCGACCAGCGTGGCATCCAGGAAGTTGCCGGTGTAGAACTGCACCCCCGGTTCGGTGGTGGAAACTTCCATCACCCGCCCGGAGCGCGGCTCATACACGCGCGCGGCGAGGATCAGCCCCCTGTCCCCGGCGGGGCGGTTGAGTACCCAGTTGTGATCGTAGCCGTAAGCCTTGACGATCTGCGGATGATTGGAACGCTGGCCGGGGGCGATGGCTTTGGGCAGTCGGAAATCGAACGGCGTGCCGGCCACCGGCGCGAGTTCACCAGTCGGGATCATCGCATCATTGACCGGGGTGTAATGATCGGCGTTGAGCATCAGAATGTGATTCTCAATGTAACCGGAGCCTTCACCCCCCAGGTTGAACAGGCTGTGATTGGTCAGGTTCACCACCGTCGCCTGATCGGTCACGGCCTGATAACGGATCGCCAGCGCGTGATTGTCTGATAAGGTGTAGGTGACGGTGACATCCAGGTTGCCGGGATAATTTTCCTCACCGTCCACGCTGCGATAGGTCAGCTTTACGCCCACTGAATCAGCGCTCTTAATCTCCTGCGCGGCCCATACTTTTTTGTTGAAACCCTGGAGGCCGCCGTGCAGGTGATTGGGGCCGTTGTTGACCGCCAGCGAGTAAGTCTGGCCGTCCAGCGTGAACTGGCCGTTGGCGATGCGGTTGGCATAGCGCCCGGTGATGCAGCCGAAGTAGGGGTTGCGCGCTTCATAATCCGCGAAGTTGTCGAAGCCCAGCGCCACATTCGCCAGTTGGCCGTCGCGGTCCGGCACATGGATAGCCGTGAGGATGCCGCCGTAGGTGATGATTTTGACGACCATCCCACTCGTGTTGGTCAGCGTGTATTCATCGACACCGACTCCGTCCGCAGTGGTTCCGTAAGGTTGTTTCGTGAGTGCTGCCATCTTGTTTTATCCTGCATGATTGAATAAAGGTTCTTGTTGAGTGTCTCTACAGCATTTCAGCGGGTCAGCCAGTCAGCCGATCAGCAAAAGAAACCGGCTGTCCACGAATTATTGCCCTGAGCGAGATGGATGCTTGCGGCAGATTGCTGAAGCGCTGACAAGCTGAGGGGCCTGCTACAGCTTCATCTCCAGTTCCAGTTCGTCGCGCAGGGGGATTCCATCGTAGCCGAACAGCGGAATCTCCGGTTTGACCTTGCGCGATTCATCCAGCGCGCGCGGGTACACCGCAATCAGTGAAAAGCCGCGTTTCTGATAAAAGCGCAGCGCCTTCATATTGTCATTGGTGGTAATCAGCCACAGGCGCTGAACACCTTCTTCGCTGGCGGCCTGCTTGACCGCTTCGATCAAAGCCGTGCCGATGCCTTCGCCTTCGCGGGTGCTGTTGATCGTGATGATCTCGCAGCCCTTCTCGTCAAGGCGATAGGTAATCAGGCCGACTTTTTCGTCGTCCATCTCCGCGATAAACCCCGGCAGCAGATGCGCCAGGTAAACCTGCCCCCGCGACACCACGCGGGTGGAACCCCAGTGATTGTCGAGAAACTGCGCGATCCAGTTGCGATCGGTTTTCTCAATCGGGCGAATGGTAAACGTGCCCATGCCTGCTCCTCGGCTGCGCGCGCGGCAAATGCCAGACCATACCAGCCCATAATAATAATCTTCTTATCCCCTAAACGCCAAAATTGTTAAGAATTCCGGGCGGGCATGGTATACTCGCGGCGTGCCAGATACCCCACAGGATGCTCATGCCTGCGTTAGATGCCTGCCATCCACAAATTGTCCGCGCGCTGGAAAAAGACGGCTGGCGCGTCAGTGAAAAACCCGTAAAGATTGATACGGCCAACCGCACCGTCTATATTGATATTGAAGCTTTTCGCAGTACGAATGGCAGCCGGCAGCATATTCTGCTAGGTGAAATCAAGTGTTTTCCTGATAAAGACAGCACCACCAGAGATTTGTACATCGCTTTCGGCCAATATCTGATTTATCGGGCTGTCCTTGACGAACGAGAGTTTAACGTGCCCCTCTACCTGGTCGTACCCGAAGAAATTTACAATGCGGTGTTTGACTCGACAGTTCACCGGGCAATTGGCGATAATAGAATCAGACTTCTGGTGGTCAATATCGAGACGGAGGTAATCGTCCAATGGATGGACTGAAGGAAGTGGTTGAAGTCGTGCGGCATGAAGTGGCTGACTACGCCGACGCACAGACGTACAAAGCGGCGACCTATTTTACGCAGGATGACCGCCAGCAAATCTACAGTGTGGTAGTCGTTCCTGAACTGCCACGTCCGTTCCCGGCCCGCGTCGTGGTCATGGCCCGCGTCGTGGCGGATAAAGTCATCATAGATGAAGACACGACGGATCGCCCGCTTTACGAGGCCCTCATGCGCGCCGGCATCCCGCGTGAACAGATTGTGCTGGCCTATGCCGGCGAAACCCTGCCCGGTGAGGCTGAATCATGAGCGAACCCATTCGCGTGCTGCACTTCGCCGATGTGCATATCGGCATGGAAAATTATGGCAGGACCGACCCGCGCACCGGCCTGAGCAGCCGCGTGGTGGATTTTCTGCGGCGCATGGACGAGATGATCGAGTATGCCCGCGAACATGATGTGGACCTGACGATCTTCGCCGGGGACGCCTTCAAGACCCGCGCCCCCAACCCCACCTTTCAGCGTGAATTTGCCTGGCGCGTGCGCGATCTGTCGCAGTTGGCTCCGCTGGTGCTGCTGGTCGGCAATCATGACCTGCCGCCGACGGTGCTGAAGGCATCCAGCGTCGAAATTTATGATACGCTGGCGGTGCCGAATGTGTGGGTCGCCAGTGATTACGAAGTGCGCCAGATCGACACCAAACGCGGCCCGGTGATGGTCGGCACAGCGCCCTACCCGGTGCGTTCCCGTCTGCTGCAAGAGACGGACACCAGCGGCATGACCATCGCCCAGATCGACGGGCACTTGCAGGAGCAGCTTGCCGAACTGCTGGATGACCTGGCGGAAGAGGCGGACCAGCACGCCATGCCGCGCATCCTGACCGGGCACTTCACCGTCAGCGGCGCGGTGGTCGGCAGCGAACGCAGCATCATGTTAGGGCGCGACATCGCCGTCGGGCTGTCCTCGCTGGCCGATTCGCGCTGGGATTACGTGGCGCTCGGCCACATCCACAAACACCAGAATCTCACCAAAGGCCGCGCTGAAACGCCGCCGGTGGTCTACAGCGGCAGCATGGAACGCATCGACTTTGGCGAGGAAGGCGACCCCAAGGGCTTTTGCTGGCTGGAACTGAGCCGGGGCCAGGCCGACTGGCAGTTTATCGAACTGAACGCCCGCCCGTTTGTCACCCTGCGGGCCGATCTGCGCGACACCGACAACCCGACCCAGGCGCTGGTGGACGAAATCAGACGTTACGCGCTCAAGGGGGCGGTGGTGCGCCTGCTGGTGGAGGTCACGCCGGAGAATGAAACGCGCTTTAACGAAGGCATTATCCGCGAGGCGCTGCGCGGGGCCGAAGTCTATCATCTGGCCGGTATACGCAAGGAAGTCGAACGCGCCGAACGCGCCCGTCTGGGCATCAACCCGGAAGGTCTGACGCCGGATCAACTGCTGGATCGCTACCTCATCAGCAAGGATACCGCGCCGGACCGCCGCGCCGAACTGCTTGCCGCCGCGCAAGGCATCTTCGATCAGGTCGCTGGCTCAACAGAATCACCTGAAGTGTCCTGACGCACATCGAACACGACCATCTCGAACACGCCGTCGCCAGAGGTGACTCGCAGCACTTCCAGCGCATCGGGGTAACGATCCGCGATCTGGGCCTGCTTCCAGGCTGGCGGATAGGACGTGAACAGCATGAAGCTGACCGGGGCGGATTCATCCAGCGGCGTCACCGGCGTAATCTGAATGAGCCGCAGGTGCTGCCAGGGGTTGTCAGTCACCAGCATGTCGAGGTTGCTGAGGCGATCCACCAGCACCAGCGCCGGTTCCGCCAGCGATTCATCCAGTTGGGTAAGCCCGGCTTCGGCCTGCGCCAGAAAGTCGTACCACGCGGCGCGGCTGGAAGCGGCCAGCGCCATACCCCGGAAAACATAGGGCGGTTCGGGTTGTGCGACAGATTGAACGGCGTGCGGAACGACCACAATCAGCGCGCTCCACGCCATCACCACCGGCATGACGCGCAGCGGCGGCAGGCCCCAGGTGCGCGGCGCATCGTCCGCTGTCAGCCGGATCATCAGGCCAGCGTGCGCCAACAGGGTGAGGACCAGCGCCAGTTCCGTTGTATAAACCTCGTACCAGTCTTCGCGCCCCAGTGGATACACCAGCGCCAGCGCGCCCGCCGCCAGAAACACCAGGCCGGCCAGTTGGCCCCGGTGGTGCGTGCCATGCCGCCGGCCAGCCATCATCCAGCCGATCAGCGCGCCGTGCAGGTTCGCCAGCAGCAGCACCAGATGCAGGATGGTCAGCGGAATCAGAGACTGGCCCTTGCGTTCCAGTTGAAAAGCCAACTGCGCCTGGGCGACATCCCCGAACACGATGAAGCGCGCGATTTCCGCCGCCCAGATCAACCCGACAGCCATAACGAGCAGCCATTCCAGCCGGTGACGCGGGCGAATGGATTGGCGAAAGAGGAGCGCCACCGCCGGAAAAATCACAAACAGCGGGATGCCGATGGGGTGCATCAGGGGCATCAGCGCCGCGCTGACCACCGCCAGCAGCCAGCGCTGACTCACGGCCAGCAGCAGCGCCAGGGCCAGCAGGGCGATCACCGCCGCTTCCATGCGCGCCAGATTGCCCAGGATGACCACTCGCGGTGTCACCAGCCAGACCGCCACCAGCCCGGCGCTCACCACCGGGGCGATGTTCAGACGGCGGCTGAGAAAATACAGCGCTCCCGCAGTTGCGATTACCAGCGCGAAACTCGTCCAGCGGGCGACTTCCAGTGAGGGTGGCAGCACCGCGAAGACCAGTCCGAGCAGCAGGTAGTAACCGTCCGGCATCCAGAATATGCCCTGCGGCGCGTTCAACTGCGGCGCGACCAGCCCCATGCCGCGTGCCATATTCCGCGCGGGAATCATAAAATGGCTCTCGTCATCCCAGGCGGTAGGCAGGTTGTAGCCCGCTGCCAGATGCAGAGCCAGCGCTGCGATCATACCCGCGATCAGAATCACCGCCGCGAGGATATGCTGCCGGCGCGTGTCCCTCGCCAGCCACTGCCCCACAGCGCGCAGTGGAATTTTCCGTGTTGTTTCGGTCATCGACTTTACCGTTCATCGTGCCAGTCTACTCTGTAGTATATATGCAGCCGCTGTCTCTCAAAATTGACGCCCGCTTTTCCGCTGGACTCCGCAGGCGGGAAGCGCTAGACTCTGTGACAGATGTTCTACGGTATGACGCGAGTGTCCTTATGCTGCCGATTCGTCTCGAACTGAAAAATTTTCTCCCCTACAGCGCGCCGGACCCGCTGCGTTTCGAGGGGATACACCTGGCCTGCCTGACCGGGCCAAACGGCGCGGGCAAATCCTCGCTGCTGGACGCCATCACCTGGGCGCTGTGGGGTAAGGCGCGCGCCCGGCACGATGAAGACCTCATCCACCAGGGCCAGCAGGATATGTACGTCCAGTTGGACTTCGAGCAGGAGGGCATGATTTACCGCGTGGTGCGGCGGCGCACGCGCAAAAGTCGCGGCATGGGCACGCTGGACCTGCTGGTGCAGGGCGAGGACGGCCAGTTCAATGTCATCAGCGAAGCCTCCATGCGCGCCACCCAGGAGCGGGTGAACTGGCTGCTGCGGCTGGATTACGAAACGTTCACCAATTCCGCGTTCTTGCAGCAGGGCAAGGCGGACGCTTTCACCACGCGCACGCCCAAAGAACGCAAACAGATTCTTTCCGATATTCTGGGGCTGGCGCAGTGGGAGCGCTATGAAGAGTCGGCCAAAGAGATTATCCGACAGATCACCAGCCAGATCGATGTCTATACCCTGCGTGTCCGCGAGATCGAGGACGAACTGGCCCAGGAGCCGCGCCTGCGTGAAGAGATGGCCGAAGCCGAACAACTGCGGGCTGCTGCCGAGGCGGATT
>CAZKIB010000049.1:11716-12024 GCA_964552425.1 uncultured Anaerolineaceae bacterium
CGTGAGCGCGTCGGGCAGATCGAAACCGAGTTCACGACGGCGCAGGGTGAGATCGAGCGTTACACCCGGCAGGTAAACGAGTATGAAACCCTGATCGCCAGCCGGGAGGAGATCGAGGCCGGGTACGCCACGCTGCAAGCTGCCCGCGAAGCCGACCATGATCTGGCCGACAAGCTCATCCAGATGCGCAACTTTGATGCCCGCCAGCGAGCGCTCGAAAACCAGATTCGGGAGGTGCAGGCCGAACTCGAAAACGAAGCCAGCGGCACGCGCGCGCGTGATGCCAAGCAAACCGTTCGCGTTTGCCT
>CAZKIB010000049.1:12034-12297 GCA_964552425.1 uncultured Anaerolineaceae bacterium
CGCGCCGCCGCGCAGGATGTCCGCAGCGAACTGGCCGGGGTGCAGGCCGACGTGCTGGCGCTGCAAGCCCTGGAGAGCGAACGCCAGAACGTCCAGCAGTGGACCATGCAGGTGGGTGAGGAACGCGCCGATCTGGAGGCGACCAATCGCGCCCTGAAAGCGGATATGTTCGCCATCAAGGACCGGCTGGATAAGCTGGAAAAGGTCGAAGGCGCGGTGTGCCCGCTGTGCGGCCAGCCGCTGGATGAACACCACCGCCGCGA
>CAZKIB010000049.1:12374-26445 GCA_964552425.1 uncultured Anaerolineaceae bacterium
TGCGCGCCATCGGTGATGAACTGACCGCGCAGCGCCAGCGCACTGGCGAACTCGATACCGAACTGCGGCGTTTGCAGCCGCTGCTGGAACGCGCTGGTTTGTTACAGGCTCAGTTCGAGCAGGCCAGCGCCGCCAACACCCGTCTGATTGAAGAACGCGCGGCGCTGTATACAGTGGAAAAGCGGCTGGCGGAAGGGGACTTCGCGCAGGAGATTCGCGTCCAGCTTGCGGCGCTGGAAACCGAGCGGCAGGCGGTGGGTTATGACCGCGCCTCGCATGAAACCGCCCGCGCCAATCTGACGACCTATCAGGAATACGAACGGCGGCAGTTCGACCTGGAAAACGCGCTCAAATCGCTGCCCCATGCCGAGGCGGATTTGCAGAAGGCGCAGGCTCGTCTGAACCGCACCCAGGCCGCGCTGGACGATATGCAGGAGAAGCTGACCGCGCTGGAAGATGAGATCACCCGGCTGGAAGAACTGGCGCATGAATTCGCGGCGCGCGAACGGGAAGCGGTCCAACTGCGCACGGCGGCCAACACCGCCCGCCAGCGTGCCGTCATCGCGCAGCAGTCCATCCTCGCGCTGGAAAATGAACGCGTGCGCAAAGCCGAACTGGAACAGCGTGCCGAAGATGCCCGCTACCAGCGCGGCCTGTATGATGAACTGCGGCTGGCCTTCAGCAAGAACGGCATCCCGGCGATGCTGATTGAAACGGCTATCCCCGAACTGGAAAGTGCGGCCAACGATCTGCTGCGGCGTATGACGGATGGGCGCATGGCGTTGTCGTTCAGCACACAGCGCGAGAAAAAAACCGGCGGCATGGCTGAGACACTCGACATTCAGATCGCCGACGAACTCGGCACACGCGACTATGATCTGTACAGCGGTGGCGAGGCGTTCCGCATTAATTTCGCTATCCGTGTGGCGCTTTCGCAGCTTCTGGCGCGGCGGGCCGGGGCGCACCTGCGCACGCTGTTTATTGATGAGGGCTTTGGCACACAGGATGCCGATGGACGGGACCGGCTGGTGGAAGCCATCACCGCCATTCAGGATGACTTCGACCTGATTCTGGTTATCACCCACATTGACGAACTGCGCGACAGCTTCCCGGTGCATATCCTGGTCGACAAACTGCCCGGCGGCAGCCGCGTGGTGGTGCGGTAATGAACAATCATCAACGCAAAGGCGCAGAGACGCAAAGGAATGGAAGCAAGCGCGGTTCAGATAAGCTGTTCTGAAGCTGGCTGAACGCACGGAAGAAATCCTGTCTGGCACCGGTTGGCAGCGATGTATCTGACTTGTGCTACAATACAGACTCAAGTGAACGTGTGAGGCTTATCATGGCATTATCGGAGACATACTATCAAATCGCTGATTTGCTGGAACATTTGCCGGAAGACGAATTGAGTCTGCTGCTGGTGCTGGTCAAAACCCACAGGACAGCATTGAACACATGAAACATTATGGTCCTTCCAAAGACCCTCTGCAAACCGGACAAGGTCTTTTTGAGGGACCGGACGATCTTTCAGAACGTGTCGAAGAAATCTGCTAAGGGCTGTGATGAACTTCTCAGCTCGTGCCGCCGATTGAAATCGACGGCAAGGCAAACCAAGTCCCGCTGGGACTGGGATAGCGGAGTCCGAATCCCGCAGGGATTTTGGGTATGTTGCCGGATACTTCAGTGTCCGGCAAGAAAAAGTGCATAACCCTGGCGAGTTGCTCCTCCCATAAGGAATGCCCGGCTTCACAACTCCTCAAGCAAGCCCAATGCAATTCTTATGACCCTGTGTTAACCTGTCCGCTCAGAGAGGGGTCTATACAGGAGAGCAAAACCCTTATGCAACTGCATGGTGTGCATCATGTCACCGCCGTAACCGGGCAGGTCGGCGAGAATGTGGCGTTTTATACGCAGACTCTCGGCCTGCGGCTGGTGAAAAAAAGTGTCAATCAGGACGATGTTTCCGCCTATCACCTGTTCTATGCCGATAAACTCGGCAGCCCCGGCACGGACATGACCTTTTTTGACTGGCCGCAGGTCGGGCCGGACGAACGCGGGACAGACAGCATCGCGGGCACGCTCTTTCGCGTGAATGGCCGGGCCGCGCTGGACTACTGGGCCGGGCGCTTCGACGAACTTGGCATTTCCCATGAAGGCATTACGACGTTCGTGGGGCGCGCTGTGCTGCGTTTCGAGGACCCGGAAGGCCAGCGCCTGATGCTGGTGGACGATCAGGGCGCGCCGTTCGAGGGCGAAGTCTGGCAGGGGGCCGGTGTGCCCGAAGCCTGTGCCCTGCGCGGCTTCTTCGGCGTCATGCTGTCGACTCCGTTGCTTCAGTTCACCGACGCCGTGCTGACGCGCGTGCTGGACTGGCGGGAAGTGGGACGTCACATCAATGCCGACGGTGAAACGGTGGTCGAATATCATATGGACGAGGGCGCGCCGGGTCAGATTGTCTATGTGGTGGAGCAGCCGCGCCTGCGCCGGGCCATGCTGGGAGCCGGGGGCGTGCATCACGTCGCCTTCCGCGTCAAGAATGATGATGAACAGCGCGCCTGGCGGGAACGGATTACGAGCGCTCGCCTGGGTGTCTCGCAGTTGATTGACCGCTACTACTTCCGCTCGATCTACTTCCGCATCTCCAACGGCATCCTGTTCGAGATTGCCACCGATGGGCCGGGCTTTGCGACGGATGAACCGGTGGAAACGCTCGGCGAACGGCTGGCGCTCCCGCCGTTTCTGGAACCGCGCCGCGCCGAGATCGAAGCGGGCCTGAAGCCTATCGACGTGAAGCAGGCATAATCAAAACAGAGGCGCATCCGCTGCGCCCCTGTAAAGCCTATCCGTATTTTGTGCCCAAAAGCCCCACGCCATCCGGGAGAGGGGTTTGGGGTGGGGCTGTTTACCCCGTGACCGTCAGCGTGCCGATGTCCGCGCTCAGTGTGCCGAGCGATGCCGCGACCCAGCCGGTCTGCCCGCTGAAGCTGACCTGAATCCACGCCGAATCCGCCGTGCGGCCAATCACGCCGACGGTAGTTGGATACGGCAGCGTATCCAGCCGGGGGAACGACTCGCCGGGGCCACCGCGCAGACTCACCCGAAACGACGTGGTATAGGTGACTCCGGTTGCCGCCGCAGCCTGTGCGCCATCGCCGGACGCGGGCGCGCCAGCCTGCTGGGACACGCCGACAAACTGCCCCGACACCCAGCCTTCCTGCCCGTTGAAGTTGATCTTATACCAGCCGTTGGATTCACCTTCGACGGCGAAGACATCATCCACGCCGACCTGTCCCAGAACGGGGCCGTCCGTCGCGGGTGTGCCGCGCACATTCAGACTGAAGACGTTGGGCCGCAGCACGGTGATACCGGGGCCAGCCGGCGCTGCCGGGGCGCTGGCGCTGCCACCTGTCGCCGCCGGGACCGTCACCGGGCCGCCCGCTTTCCAGTTGGCGATCAGCGGGCGCAGGGTATCCAGCGCGGTAGAGCCATGTACCTGGCTCGGCTCGATGTGCGAGTTTTCAAAATACTCGTTCCAACTGACGATCAGAATAGCGCCCGCACCGCTGGCCGCCGCGCCGTTCCAACTGTTGGTCAGAAATGCGCCGCCGCTGCGATCCTGTGGGGAAGTCGGGTTGCTGCGACCTTCCATGTTGGATTCATCCCAGCCGGGCAGCACCGTCGGGGTATAAAACCAGCCGCCTGCCGCGCGCGTGTTGGCGAACCAGGAGGCCGCCGTACTCGCCGGGTTGCTCGACCACGCCGTATTGAACAGATACAGACCGTCGAAGACCTGCAAGTAGCCGGTATTCGTCCCTTCCATCACCCAGATGGTGTTGTGGTCGGGGTCTACCTGGGAGCGGATATTCGACCATTCCGAGACGGAAAAACGCCCCTGATTCCAGAAGTAAATGACCGGCTTGCCCGCGTAGCGCAGATAGGCGGAATGATTGACGCGATCCCCGATCAGGTAGCGCAGCGATTCCAGCACTTCCGCGCTGTTTCCGTTGTAATTCGGGTCGAACAGGTCCACCGCAGCGGCAGCCCGGAAGCCGCGCGCCCCGGCCTGATCCAGCAGCATGTTAAACACCTGATGCGTCAGGTTGCCGTTTTTAGGGCCGTACCAGCTCATGACAAAGGCATCGATCCCCGCGCCTTTAGCCTGGTCGATGTGGCGGCCCACCGCGCCCGCATCCCGTGAGTCATAAAGCTGCGCGGGTTTATCCGTCAGGCGGCCATCCCCCCACGATTCATTGGTCCACCAGCCGAAATAAAAGGCATACACCTGCCGGTTTTCCGTCTGCGCCACCGCGATGTTCCCGACGAGCAGGGTCAGCAGCAGGCTGAGAATCACGATAAGAATTTTACGCATACACTTCCCTATAATTGATTTGCAAGCCTACTATTTATAGAACACGTGAGATAGAAACTGAATAGGCACTTGGTCAGGGGTGATACTGGTCAAGTTCTTTATCGCGTGCCTGCCAGTCCGGCATATGCTGGCTCATCAGGTTTTTGAAGTCTCTGCCGTGATTAAACACCCGCAGATGCGCCAGTTCGTGCAGAATCACATACTCCGCCAGATGGCGCGGAACCCAGGTCAGCGCGGTGTTGAGGGTAATATTCTGCCGCCCGGAACACGACCCCCATTTGCGCTGCATGGGCCGCAGGGTGATCTTGCCCGGTTCCACGCCGACCCGCGCGGCCCATTCCTGAACCAGTGCGCGCAGTTGATCCGGGCTGGTTTGCTCTGGCAGAACCGGCGGCACTTTATCGGCCAGCTTCTTCAGCCCTTCTTCGATAAAACGCTGCACCTGCGGGCTGTCTTTCCTGAGCGACAGCGGCACAAACACCTCGAACCCGCCGCGTGTGGCCCGCATCATCAGGCTGCGGCGGTTCTGATGGCGAATCTTGATTTCAGGTTTCGTCATAAGAGTCAGTTTCGTTCAGGTTGCACATTGGTGTCCAGAATTTCCCGCCGCAAACGTCAGGACGGTCATCCAAGTTTTATCTGAAAACCGGCCATTGTAAACTGAGAACTTCGTCTTACGTCCTGAAGTACCAGTACAGCAGGGCCATCTGCGCGCCGATCACCCCCAGCAGCACACTGATTTGCAGGATCAGGCGCAGGGTTTCCGGCGCGGTCTGGACTGCGGCTGTCCCCAGTGCCAGCGCGGCGAACAGGGCGGCATTACCGATCAGAAAGGGGCGGCGGCGCGGGCGCTGCGGGCGCGCACCGGGCAGGGCGCGTACCGAATCGCGGAACGCCTCAAAATTCAGGCCGTGATGCGTGGCAAACACGCGCAGTTCGCTGACAATCTGCCGGGCGGTGTCCGGGTCACTCAGCCCTCTGGTCATGAACAGCACCGCCAGCATCCGCCGCAGGAATATCTCTGGCTGCTCCATGCCTGTGCCTTCAAAGTACAGAGTCTCATAAGCCTGTTTGAGGTCCTCGCGGTCCACAGCGGCGCGGATCGCCTGCCGTTCGGCAGCGGTGGTCGTTTCATCCAGAAAGCGGTCCACCAGTTCGAGGAGGGCGGCGGTGTCCGGCTGCGTCTCAATCTGCTCAATCAGGGCTTCAACGTTGGGCATAGGTTCCTCTTCCGTTAGGAGGTGATTATAACTTCCCTTGCGCCAGATGGAATCCGCAAATGTTGGTAAGCACCTCAGTATAATGTGGTGAGGTTTACACATAGGGAAGCCGGAATGCTTAACGCAGGTGAGAAGCTCACGCTGGCGAAAGTCTGTGATACCTTTGTGCCCGCGCTGGACGCCGACGGGGACGATGACCCGCGCCTGTTTGAGCTGAATGCGGCTCGCCTGAATGTGGCCGAACGGGTTGAAGAACTGATCGCGCAGACCGCCGCGCCCGCTGACCAGCGTTTGCTGCGCAATTTTCTGGCGTTGATCGAAACCCCGCTGTTCAACCGGCTCACGGTTGGGCAGGGTCAGGCTTTCTCGCGGATGACCCTCGACCAGCGCACTCGCCTGCTGCTGGCCTGGGGGAACAGCCCACACCCTGTCGCCCGGCGCGCTTTTCAGAGCCTCAAACGTCTGACGCTGGCGGTCTTTTATGCCGCCATGCCGGAGCAGCAGCCCAACCCCACCTGGCCCGCGCTGCGCTACCCGGAGCCGCCCGGCAGAGCCGAAGACACACCCCGCCCGATTCTGCCGCTGGTGATTCATGAACCGGCTGCGCTGGACACGGATGTCCTCATCATCGGGTCCGGCGCAGGGGGTGGTGTCGTGGCCGGGGAACTCAGCGCCGCCGGGCTGGATGTCATCGTCGCGGAAAAGGGGGACTATTATGCCGAGGCTGATTATCATGGCCGCGAATATGCCGGCAGTGAACAGCTATACGAGCGCCGCGCCCTGCTGACCAGCGCCGATCTTGCCGTCAATTTGCTGGCCGGCAGCGCACTGGGCGGCGGCACAACGGTCAACTGGACCACCTCACTGCGCCCGCCGGATGATTTACTACGCGAGTGGGAAACCGACTACGGCTTCAGCGGGGCAGCCGGCGCAGCCTTTCAGGACAGCCTCGATGCCGTTAGCCAGCGCATACACGTCACCACTGAAGAAAGCCTGCCCAACGCCCTCAACGCTCATCTCGAAGCCGGCTGTCAGAAACTGGGCTACGCGGTGCAGGTGCTCCCGCGTAATGTGCAGGGCTGCGAAGACTGCGGCTTCTGCGGTTACGGCTGCCCGTTCGGGGCCAAGCAGGGCACACTGAAGACCTATTTGCAGGATGCTTATGCACGCGGCGCGCGCATCCTCGTCCGCGCACAGGTCGAGCGTTTGTGGATCGAACGCGGCCAGGCCCAGGGCGCAGACATCAGCGTCACAGCGCCCGATGGTCAAATCCATCCTGTCACAGTAAAAGCGCGGGCGGTGGTCGTTGCGGGCGGCGCGCTGCATACCCCGGCGCTGCTGCGGCGTTCCGGCCTGGGGAATGCTCATATCGGCGCGCATCTGCACCTGCACCCCACGACGGTCATTTTCAGCCAGTTTACCGACCCGGTGCGCGGCTGGCATGGTGCACCCCAGACGCGCCTGTCCGATCAGTTCGCCAACCTGGATGGACGCGGCTACGGCGTCCGGCTGGAAACTGCGCCTATCCACCCCGGCTTATCGGCCTCGGCCTTTCCCTGGCAGTCCGGCGCGGCCCACAAACGCCACATGCAGCGCATCGCCCATTACGCCAACCTCATCATCCTCACGCGCGATTATTACGGCGGTCAGGTGATGCTCGATTCACGCGGCCAGCCGCTGGCGCGCTATCGCCTGCACCCTTACGATGCGCGCCACCTGATGCGCGGCCTGCTCGAAGCCATCAAGGTGCATGACGCCGCCGGCGCGCGGGTGATCTACGGGCCGCATCAGGGCATGGCCGGTTACGTGGCCGGGCAGAACGGCAGCCTGTCCGCCTTTTTGAAGCAGGTCGCCAGCGGAGGATACGCACCGCACCGGCTCGGTCTGTTCAGCGCCCACCAGATGTCAAGCTGTCGTATGGGCGGTTCCAGCGCAGTGGGGGCCATCAGCCCGGAAGGCGAAACCTACGAGGTCAAAAATCTGTTCGTCGCCGACGCCAGCGTCCTGCCCACCGCCACCGGCGTCAACCCGATGCTGACGATTATGGGCACGGCACATTATCTCGCGCAGCACATCAAAGCGCGTCTTTAGAGGCTGTTATGAACTTTTGAGCATGTGCCGCCGATTGAAATCGACGGCAAAGTAAAACAAGTCCCGTTGGGACTGGGGCAGCGGTGTCTGAATCCCGAAGGGATTCGGGGTGATTTGCCGTATAGGCTGCGTACTGTCCGGCACAAAAAAGTGCAAAACACGCTCTAGGTGACGATCATTCAAAAGGCTCTCCTATGACCACACCCTCGGTTTCGATGGATGACCAGCGCACCCTGCACCTGATTGAGCAATTTAACGACGCCTTCAACCGCCATGATACCGCCGCGTGTCTGGCGCTGATGACGCCGGACTGTGTGTTCGAAAACACCTCGCCCGCCCCGGATGGCACACGTTATGAAGGTCACGCCGCAGTCGGGGCTGCCTTCGAAGCCATCTTCGCGGCATCGCCCCGGCTTTATCTGGAGTTTGAGGAAATCTTCGTGTGCGGCTCACGCGCCTTCTCCTGCTGGGTCTACGCCTGGGATAACGGCCCGGCGGATCGCGGGCACATCCGGGGCGTCGATATTTTCCGCCTGCGCGAGGGCAAAATCGCCGAAAAATTGTCCTATGTCAAAGGTTAAAGGAGTAAATGACGATGGAACGCGAACACCAATTGCGGCGGGCAGCCGCCATTGAGATGACCCCGGAGGATTTCCGCCGGTTGGGGTATCAACTGGTGGATAACATCGCGGACTTTATGGCATCCGTGCCGGGCCGCCCGGCTGCGCCTACCGAAACCCCATCCGAAATCCGTGCCGCGCTAAAAGCAGATGCGCCTCTGCCAGAACACGGTACAGACCCTGCGCAGATACTGGCCGAAGCCAGCGACCTGCTGTTCAATTATTCCACCCTCAACGGCCATCCGCGCTTTCTGGGATACATCACGGCGGCGGCGGCCCCGCTCGGTGCGCTGGGTGATCTGCTGGCGGCCAGCGTCAACCCGAATGTGGGCGGCGGCCCCTTATCCCCGATGGCGACAGAGATCGAAGCCCAGACTATCCGCTGGATCGCGGAACTGCTCGGTTATCCGACCACCTGCGGCGGGCTGATGGTCAGCGGCGGCAACGTGGCGAATTTCACGGCCTTTGTCGCTGCGCGCCGGGCCAGGGCAACCTGGGACGTGCGGGCCGCCGGGATGAACGGGCCGCGCCTGTGTGTGTACACTTCGGCGGAAACCCACACCTGGATTCAAAAAGCAGCGGACTTGTTCGGCCTGGGCACAGATTCGATCCGCTGGCTGCCCACCGATGCCGCCCTGCGCATGGATACTGCCGCGCTGCGCCAGGCCATCGCTGACGATCTGGCGCAGGGATATGTGCCATTTCTAGTCGTGGGCACAGCGGGTTCCACCAGCACCGGGGCAATTGATCCGCTGCGGGAAATCGCCGCGATCTGCCGGGAACATAAGCTCTGGTTTCATGTCGATGGCGCTTATGGCGCGCCGGCCGCCGCTCTGCCCGATGCGCCGGCTGACCTGAAAGCGTTGAGTGAAGCCGACTCGGTGGCGATAGACCCGCACAAGTGGCTGTACACCCCGTTAGAAGCCGGCTGTGTGCTGGTGCGCGACGCGAAAACCTTGCTGGACGCCTTCAGCTATCACCCCATTTATTATCATTTCGATGAGGAATCAGCAGCGGAGGCACATATCAACTACTATGAATATGGCCTGCAAAACTCGCGCGGTTTTCGCGCCCTCAAGGTCTGGCTGAGTCTGCGGCAGGTCGGGCGCGCCGGTTATGTCCAGATGATCGGGGAAGACATCCAAGTGGCGCGGGGGCTGTACCGGCTGGCGGGCGCGCGCCCGGAACTGGAAGCTGGTACACAGGGCCTCAGCGTCACCACGTTTCGTTATGTCCCGGCTGGTCTGACTCCAGGCGACGAACAGGCTGAAGCCTACCTGAATCAACTCAACGAGGCACTGCTCACCCGCTTGCAAAAAGAGGGAGCGGTGTATTTCTCTAACGCGGTAGTGCGGGGCAAATACCTGCTGCGCGGCTGTATCGTCAATTTCCGCACCTCGCTGGCGGACATTCAGGTTATGCCGGAGATTGTCGTCCGTGCCGGCCGGGCGCTGGATGCGCAGATGCGGCCCGACACCCTGAAGTAACTCGTATCAGGAGCCGGACTGCCACGCGGCCAGCAGTTCGGCTTCCCGCTCCGGTTTGAGACCGGCTTGCAGCAGCTCCGGGCGCGGTTCCTGCCGCACCCAATCCAGCGTATCGCGCACAGTATCGAGCAGCGGGCGGAAAGTCAGCCCGGCATTCAACGCGCGCTGAATGCTGACCGTGCCCCACGCCTCACCCGGCATCCACAGCGGAAGTTCGGACCAGGGCGCGACTTCGTGACTCTTCAGAAAGTTCGCGCTGGCCCAGACAAGCTGTGCATCACTGCCCGCTGCATCCCGGCAGGTATCCAGCATCGCCCCAAACGTCAGCGGGTACTCCGGCCCGGTGGCATTGAACACGCCGGGGGTCTGGTTCTCGATCAGTCTGATCGTCCACCCGGCAAGGTCACGCACATCGATCACCTGCATGGGGTAATCCGGGCTTTCCGGGGCCAGCATCGCCCCACCGCGCGCCGCGCGAATCACCCAGTAAGTGAAGCGATCTGTCGGGTCATGCGGGCCGACGATCAGACCGGGCCGCACGATAGTCGCCCGTTCATCATAGACCGCCTGCACGGCCTGTTCGCACAGCACTTTCAGGCCGCCATAGGTTCCCCCGGTGACAGCTTCGACACTTTCATCTTCGAGTGTCGCCAGCGGCGCATCTTCGTCCGCACCGGCGATCTGCGGGTACACCGAAATCGTCGAGATGAACACATAGCGCCCCACTGAACCGGCCAGCAGACCGGCGGATTGTCTCACGATGCGCGGGACATAGCCGCTGGTATCGACTACCGCGTCCCATTCCCGTCCGCGCAGGGCGTCCAACTGGCCGTCGCGGTCCCCCTGCAATTTCTCCATGTCGGGGTACAGGTGCGCGTTGGTCTGCCCCCGGTTGAACATCGTCAGCGTGTGCCCGGCCTTCAGTGCCGCGTCAATCAGCGCCCGCCCGACAAATTTTGGCCCACCAATAAGAAGTATACGCATCGCTGGGGTCTCCTGTGCCTGCTTCAGAGCGCGATTGTAAGCCTGGTCTGATTCAATCGCCAGCTTTTACACCAGGCTCAAATGAAAAAACTTAACGCAAAGGCGCGAAGTGGAAAAGAAAGAAGGGGATTGTGCTGCTTTGCGGATCGAAACGCCTTGTTTCTGTTTGGGTGTGTTATGCACTTATGCTTTGCCGGACAGTGCGCAGCCTATCCGCCAAAGCACCCCAAATTCCTCCGGGATTCAGGCTCAGGCTGCCCCAGTCCCAGCGGGACTTGTCTTACCTTGCCGTCGATTTCAATCGGCGGCACAAGTTGCAGAGTTCATAACAGCCTCTGGTGGAAAATCAGGGGTTATCGGAAAAATATCCAGATCAGCCGGGTGTCGTAAAGTGAACCCGACCTCAATCCCTTGTTTCTTTGCGCCTTTGCGTTGAATCTTGTCATCTCACGCTGGCATCTGGAAACCTTCGCCATAGGCGGTGTGCCCCTGACCAATCACCAGAAAGGCGTCCGGGTCCACCGCGAACACCATGCGGCGCAGGTCGCTGATCTGCGGGCGGCTGACGGTCACGAACAGAATGGAGCGCTCCTGATGGGTGTACATACCCTGGCCCTGCCAGGCGGTGACGCCGCGCCCAAGCTCCTGCATCAGCACCGCTGCGACAGCGTCCGGCTGGTTGGTGATGATCGTCGCCGTGCGGATGCGGCTGGGGCCTTCCAGCACATAATCGGAAGTGGTGCCATCCACGAAAATCGTAATCATGGCGTACAGCGCGCCTGCCCAGCCAAACACCAGCCCGGCCAGCAGCACCACCAGCGTATCCGTGTACAGATAGGTCGCGCTGAAGGACGTGCCGGTACGGGCCTGAAGAATGCGCGCCAGGGTGGATGTACCGCCGAATGTGCCCCCGGCCCGGTAGATCAGCCCGCCGCCGATGCCGCCCAGAATGCCGCCGAACAGCGCGTTCAGCAAACGATCATCACTGATGCCGGACACCGGAAAATACGGGGCCAGCAGGTCAATCGCCAGCGAATAGACCACCAGCACGTAGACTGTCCGTGCCACCACCCGCCAGCCGCCCAGCCGCCGCCACGCCAGCAGTTGGATGGGGATATTGCCGAGCAGAACCACCAGGCCGATGGGCGTGCCGACCAGATGATTGAGGATAATCGCCAGCCCGGAAATGCCGCTGGGGGCGATTTCTGCCGGGGTGTAAAACACATTGACCGCCACCGCGCCCAGCAGCGCGCCGATGGTCAGCAAAATCAGGCGTCCCAAACGGGCACGCCAGTGATGATCGAACGCCCCGTCCCCCACGACAGCCTCCTTAGCGGCTGAATGAACGCTGTTGATCTTAGCGTGAGTCGCGCCAGCAGCAAAAAACGGTCTTAAAGGTGACTTCCAAAGCTCATAAAACCTCTTTATAGTACAGAGAACTGAGGGTTAAAGGGGTACATCATGGACACACATCTCACCACAGGCAGCCTGCAAGCCGCGCTGGACACACTGGGCCAGTCGCCCGCCGACAACGGCATCGTCGAGATGATCGTCTGCCGCCCGGCACATGGCGAACGCCGGGTTCTGGAACAGGCCGAACTGGACCTGGTGGAAGGGCTGATCGGCGATAACTGGCGGACGCGCGGCAGCAAATCCATGCCGGATGGCAGCGCCAACCCGGATGCCCAGATCGCCATCATGAACAGCCGCACCATTCAGGCGCTGGCGCAGGATCGCGCCCGCTGGCCGCTGGCTGGCGACCAGTTGTTTCTTGATCTGGACCTGAGCCATGACAATCTGCCTGCCGGACAGCGCATCGCCATCGGCACGGCGGTTCTCGAAATCACTGCCGAACCGCACAACGGCTGCGGCAAGTTTACTGAACGCTTCGGCAGCGAGGCCACCCGCCTGGTCAATTCCAGAGAAGGCCGGCAGGCGCGGCGGCGCGGTGTAAACGCCCGTGTGGTGCAGCCGGGGACGATTCGGGCCGGGGATACGGTCTCTAAAGTTGCCACGACGGAAACTGCCAGCGCGGATTAAGCGCGAATAAATTACCTTACGCAGATGAGTAGCCTGGATGCTGCTTCGCTCTTGCCGGACAGTGCGCAGCCTATCCAGCAACGCACCTCAAATCCTTTCAGGATTCACACCGCGCTGCCCGGTCCCGACGGGACTTGTTTTGCCTTGCCGTCGATTTTAATCGGCGGCAGAAGCGAAACCATGACAATCCATCCCAATGGGGAGAGCCTCACCCACTGCGTAAGGTGAGTGAACAAATTATCAACGGGGCGCAGCGTGAACGCAGGAACACTTGCAGGACGCCGCGCCCTTTTTTAATACCCCCCTGAAGGTTTCCCACCTGTCACCTGCGGTGTCCGCATTACCCGAAAAGCGCATATAATGGAAAGACACAGCACAGGGTTAACTTGTGAAATCTGTCGCAATCTGTTAAGGTTTATTCAGACACCAGCCGCGCACATTCAAAAAAGGTTCTTTTGAAGGAGACACCCGAATGCCCGGAAATCCGCCTGTCGATGTCCAGACTTACGGCCAGAGCATCTGGTACGACAATATCCAGCGCAGCCTGCTGCACAGCGGAGAACTGAAACGGCTGATTGACGATTATGGCGTGCTGGGGGTGACTTCCAACCCGTCCATTTTTCAGAAAGCTATCGGCGAATCGGACGATTATGACGCCGGTATGATGCACCTGCTGGAACTCGAACCCTATGAAATTTACGAAAAACTGGCGATAGAGGACATTCAGCAGGCGCTTGATCTGCTGCGCCCGGTGTATGACCGCACCGGCGGGCGCGATGGCTACGTCAGCCTGGAAGTTTCCCCGCTGATCGCCAATGACACGGCCACCACGATTGCCGAGGCGCAGCGGCTCTTTAACACCGTCAACCGCCCCAACGCCATGATAAAAATTCCGGCCACTCCCGCCGGCATCCCGGCCATTGAAGCCTCCATCGCCGCCGGCATCAACGTCAATGTTACGCTGATTTTCGCCGTGCAGAATTATCTGGATGTGGCCGAAGCCTATATTCGCGGGCTGGAACAGCGCATGGCGGCCGGCGAGGATGTGACGCAGATCGCTTCCGTCGCCAGCTTCTTCCTCAGCCGCATCGACACGGTCATTGACCGGATGCTGGAAAACAACATCCGCGCAGCGCAGGGACGCGACCTGGACCGCGTGGCGGCCAATCGCAAGCTGCTCGGCAAAGCGGCCATTGCCAATGCCAAACTGGCTTACAAGCGCTTTATGGAATTGTTTTACGGCGAACGTTTCGCCCGCCT
>CAZKIB010000049.1:26505-30511 GCA_964552425.1 uncultured Anaerolineaceae bacterium
CTGTGGGCTTCCACCAGCACCAAAAACCCGGCCTATCCCGACACGATGTATGTCGACAATCTGATCGCTAAAGACACCGTCAATACCGTGCCGCCGCAGACCCTCATGCAGTTTGCCGATCATGGCTCCACCGCAAAGCGGATGTCCGACGATCTGGACGACGCTGAGGAAACGCTTGATATGCTGGCGGAAGTCGGCGTGGACCTCGACCAGATCACCCATCAGCTTCAGGTGGATGGCGTCGAGGCGTTTGCCGATGCCTTCGAAAATCTGTTAGGTCAGGTGGACGCCAAGCGCAACGTCCTGCGCACCGGCATCATCCGCCAGCAGGAAGTGGTGCTGAGTATCCATACCGAGGCGGTGCGCGACGCGATTGCGGAACTGGAGAGACGTTTTATCAACACGCGCATCTGGGAAAAAGACGCCACCGTCTGGAAGACCAACAATCTGGTCATCCGCCAGATCAGAGAACGTCTCGGCTGGCTGGATGTGGACAGGACCATTGACCGCGCGCGCCTCAGACAGCTTCAGGCTCAGGCCAGCCGCTGGCAGCATGTTGTGCTGCTGGGCATGGGTGGCAGCAGCCTGGCGCCGGAGATGCTGGCCCGCACCTTTGCCCCCCGGTCCGGTTTTCCACAGATGCACATTCTCGACAGCACCAACCCGGCCAGCGTCCGCGCGGTGGATGCGGCTGTTGATCTGCCGAAGACGCTGTTCGTGGTCGCCAGCAAGTCCGGCACGACCATCGAAACCCGCGCATTTCTGAATCATTTCTACGAACGCACCGCCCGGAACGGCCGGCAGTTCATGGCGATTACCGATGAAGGTTCCCCGCTGGCGGAACTGGCGCAGAAAGCCGGCTTTTTTGATGCCTTCCTGAATCCGCCCGACATCGGCGGTTCATACAGCGCCCTCAGCTACTTTGGCATGGTCCCGGCGGCGCTGCTCGGCCTCGATCTGGAGCGGCTGTGGGCCAGCGCGGAAAATATGCTGCGCGCCTGCGGGCCGCGTGTCGGCGGGTTCGATCATCCCGGCATCTGGCTGGGCGCTATCCTGGGCACGCTGGCAGAGGAAGGCCGCGACAAGGCCAGCATTTTCACCAGCCCGTCGATTGCTCACTTTGGCCCCTGGGCGGAGCAGCTTCTGGCTGAAAGCACCGGCAAGGATGAACGCGGCCTGATCCCCGTTGTGGGGGCCACTGTCGGCAACCCGCATGATTACGTGACGGATCGGGTGTTCATTTATCTGCGGGTGGATGGTGACGACAACGACGAAATCGATCAGGGCCTTGCCGCCTTGCAGCAGGCCAGCCAGCCGTGTGTCACGCTGCGCCTGCCGGATCAGTACGCCATCGCTGGCGAATTTTTCCGCTGGGAATTTGCCGCCGTTGTCGCCGCGCACATCCTCAAAACCAACCCATTCGATGCGCCGGCCATCCTCGACAGCAAACAGAACACCGTGCGCCTGATGCAGTATTACCAGCAGGATGGCGCGCTGCCGCGTTTGCAGCCCGCGCTGACCGAAGGGAATGTCAGCCTGTACGCCGACGATAAAATGCTGCGCCTGCTGAGTGAACTGAGCATCCAGCAGGAATACAGCAGCAGCGACCTGACCGGCCTGCTGGCTTCGCAGATCAACTCGACCCGCGCCGGAGATTATTTCGCGCTGCTGGCGTATCTGCCGCGCACGCCGGAAATTGAGGACGTGCTGGATGTGATCCGCCGCCGCCTGCGCCACACGACTCACCGGGCGGTCACGGTGGATTATGGCCCGCGCTACCTGCACAGCACCGGCCAGCTCCACAAAGGGGGGCCGAACAAAGGTGTCTTTTTCATCATCACCAGCGACGACCCCCACGACATCGACATCCCCGGCCTGTCGTTCAGCTTCGGCACGCTCCACGCGGCCCAGGCATTGGGCGATCTGGAAGCGCTGCAACACCAGCGCCGCCGCGTGCTGCGTCTGCATATCAGCGGTGACATTGTGTCCGGGCTGGAAAAGCTGCTGGTCGCCATCGACGCGGTAGGCGAACGCCGCCGGTAAACAGAGGACACTTTCAACTTGCAGGGGCGCGGTCATGATGTCCATTCAGGGCGCACCGCGTCCCCCACACCGAACACCCCGCAGGATTGGGTGATTAACCCCTGATCCGATACCCCTCCGTACCAATTCGCACTACAATAGAAGCACACTTTAGGTTGTATACCAAGAAGGCTGATTTATGCGTGTGCTGATTATGTCCGATATGGAGGGCGTGAGCGGCATTGTCACCTGGGACCAGGTCACGGGCGGCAAGTCGCTCTACGAAGAAGGCCGCCGGCTGTATACCGAGGAGATCAACGCGGCGGTGCGCGGAGCCAAAGCTGCCGGGGCGACGGAGATCGTGGCGGTGGATTGTCACGGCGCGGGTGGCGATTGGACCTTCAATTCCTTTGTGCCCGAACTGCTGGACCCCGACTGCGAATGGGTCGCGCATCACCCCTGGTCGCGCTACACCGACATGCTCGAAGAAGGCTGCGATGCCTGCCTGCTGGTGGGGATGCACGCCCGCAACAACACCCCCGACGGTGTCATGTGCCACACCATTTCCACCGTGATGTGGCACAACCTGTGGTTCAACGATGACCTCATGGGCGAGAGCGGCATCAACGCGGCCCTGTGTGGGCATTACGGCGTGCCCATCGCGCTGGTGACAGGTGACACCGCCGTGATCCGCGAATGCCGGGAATTTCTTGGCGACGGCTTTACCGGCGTGGCCGTCAAGAAGGGGCTGTCGCGCTTTTCCGCCCGGCAGGTTCCCCCGGTGCGCGCGCGGGCAATGATCGAAGCCGGCGCGAAGGAAGCGCTGCAAAACCTCCAGCGCGTCAAACCCTATGTTCCGGCCAGACCGACGCGCATCACCGTCGAGATTGACACGGTGGACCGGGCCAGCAACTTCAAAGGCCGCTACGGCGTCGAATTTGTCGAACCCCTCAAGGTCGTCAGCACCGGCCCGGACTGGCTGACCGCCTGGGATCAGGTCTGGCACTGGTAAAGACAGTGCTGAGTGCTGAGTACCCAGTGCTAAGGAAAGCCTTCAGCATCTCAGCCTTTCGATCAGATCAGACACTGCTTGGAGATCGTTACCGGCGAACTGTTTTCACTCAGCACCAGGCACTTAGCACGATCTTTTAGGAGTACACATGCCTCAGATAACCGAACAAGCCAAAAAGCGGGCACGATCATTTATTCCTTTTGCGCCTGTGCGCCTTGCCGTGTTCATCCTCCTGCTGGTCCTCGCCGCCTGTGAGCAGGGCGGCAGCAGCAGCACTGTCAACGGGGTTTCACGGCCCGGCAACGCCATTGATATTTCGATCATCTACGCGCCGGAAAGCGACCTGTACATGCCGCAGGTGATCGCCGACTTTAACACCGCCTATGCCAGCGGGAAAAATCCGGTGACGGGCGAAAACCTTGCCAGCGGTGAGCGCCCCATCTGGGTGGAGGGACGCACCGGCTCATCCGGTACGATCATGCAGGGCATTGTTAATGCCATCATCGCGCCGAACAACGCCAACATCGCCCAGCCCGTGATCTTCCAGCCCTCCGTTAGTCACTGGCTGGCGCTGGCGAACTTGCAGGCGGGGCGCGAAATTTTTGACCTGTCCGACATTCGCCCGACGGCGCTGGCCCCGGTGGTCATGGCGATCTGGGAGAGCCGCTTGCAGGCGATCCGCGATACCGTCGGCTATGACGAAATCGGCTGGCAGGAACTGCTGGACGTGCTGAACAGCCCCAACGGCTGGCAGGATTATGGCATCCCCGGCGGGCGGCGCACGGTCTATTACGGCCACACGGACCCGTATATCAGTTCCACCGCGCTGTCCACCCTGATCGCGGAGTTTTACGCGGCAGCGCGGGCCAATGGCTTCACCGGACGGCGGCTCGAACTCGAACAGGTGAACGACCCCGCCGTGCAGGATGGCGTGCGCGACATCGAGCAGCTCATCCGCCATTCTTCCAGCCG
>CAZKIB010000049.1:30653-31278 GCA_964552425.1 uncultured Anaerolineaceae bacterium
CTGGTGGCGCTGTATCCCAAAGAAGGCACATTCTGGCATGAACACCCGCTTGGCATCGTCAACGCCAGTTGGACCACGCCCGAACAGCGCGAAGCCGCCCGCGTCTTTGCCGATTACGTGCTGACGCCCGATGTGCAGACACTCATCATGCAGAACGGTTTCCGCCCCGCCAACCCGGATGTCGCGCTCGACTTCCCCTTTGTGGAGGAAAACGGCGTCTCGCCGGCTGGCCCGCCCACTGTGCTGGATGTCCCCGCGCCGGAAGTCATCGCCGCTATTCAGCAAAGCTGGTCGTTCGTCAAGAAGCAGGCCGACATCATGCTGCTGATCGACACCTCCGGCAGCATGGAAGCCGAAGGCAAGCTCGAACAGGCCAAGCAGGCCGCCGTCGCCTTTATCGAGAATATGGAGCCGACCAACCGCGTCGGGCTGGCGCTGTTCAGCGACAATGTCGAAATGCGCATCCCGCTCGATAATCTGGAAACCAACCAGCAGCGCGTGGTCAACAACATTCAGGGCCTGCGCGCCGAGGGCGGCACAGCGCTGTACGGCTCCTTGCAGGCGGTGGTCGACTTTATGAACGAGCAGACCGACGAGGACCGCATTCGCGCGGTGGTGCTGCTCA
>CAZKIB010000050.1:0-7775 GCA_964552425.1 uncultured Anaerolineaceae bacterium
TTTTGCAATTCGATTTCCTGACCTTCGGCAGTGAACGCGAACACCTGCGCCAACTGACATTTCCCGAACTCACCCACCCGGATGACCAGATTATCGAAGCGGTTTTTCTGCGGGAAATGCTGGCCGGGCAGCGTGATTATTACCAGCTTGAAAAGCGCTATATCCGGCAAAATGGTTCCTTTTTCTGGGGCCGCGTGACCGTGTCCGCCATTCAGCGTTCTGGCCCCCGGCGCGGGGTGTTCATGCGCATGATTGAAAATATCAACGCGCGCAAGGAACTCGAACAGGAGGTTATTGAGTCGCTGTCGATCCTGCGGGCGACGCTGGAATCGTCCAAGGACGGTGTGGTGGTGGTGGATACGAACGGCCAGACGGTGGCTTACAACCGCGCGCTGGAGATTATGTGGCATTTCCCGGAAGGCTGGCAGAACCTGATGACTCGCGCAGAACGGCTGGCGCTGATGGCGGACCAGGTGGACGGGCGTGAAGCGTTTCTCAGCCGCATCACCGAACTGTATGCCCAGCCGGACATTGTTGGCTATGATCTGATTAACCTGACGGATGGCACGGTCTTCGAGCGTTACTCGACCCCGTACCATGTCAATGGGCGCTACGCCGGGCGCGTGTGGAATTTTCGGGACCTGACAGACCGGCTGCGGGTTGAAAATGCTCTGCTGGAACAGGAAAAACTGCGGCTGGCGCTGGCCCAGCAGCAGGAACTGAACACCCTCAAGAACAATCTGATGCTGACTATCGCGCATGAGTTTCGCACACCGCTGGCGATTATCCTGAGCGCGGCGGAATTGATTGAACGCTACAGCGAACGCATCGGGCCGGAAAAGCGCCATGAGTATATCGACCAGATTCGCCAGCAGGTGCAGCACTTTGTCGAAATGCTGGATGATATGACGATTGTGGTCAAAGGGCAGTCGCAGGCGGTGGAGCTGCACCTGTCCGAGTGGGACATGCTGGCGGTGTGCAAACGCTGGATTGATGAAATTCACCAGACCATCGGGCAGGAGTATCAGTTCATCTGTGAGGGCGCGGCGGACCGTTATCCGGTCATAGCGGATCAGGCCCTGCTGCGGCGGGTGGTGCTTAATCTGATTTCGAACGCGATCAAATATACCGCTTCGGGCACGCTGATTGCTTTACACCTGTCCGCCGCGCACGGTGAACTGATTCTGCAAATTATGGATGACGGACTCGGCATTCCAGCGGAAGACCTGCCGCATATTTTTGAGCCGTTCTATCGCAGCCGCAGTGTGGGCAGCATACATGGCACCGGCATGGGGCTGGCGATTGTACGCGATTATGTCGAACGGCACGGTGGGACGATTGTGGTGGAGAGTAAAGAAGAGTACGGCACGGCTTTTACCATCCGGCTGCCCATTCTGGCAGACAACCAACCTACATAAAAAGGGCGACACCGGCTGCCGGTATCGCCCTGCGCGTGCGTTCATCGGTATGTTTATGCCGGACGCAGCCAGTAGGTGCTGCCCTGGCCTTCGGCGGTCCACCCGACCAGGCCGCCATAGTTGACCTGCCACCAGGCGGTATTGTTGTTACAGTAGGGTCCGCTGAGGACCGTAAACACGCCGTTCACCGGGATCTGCCCCAATACGCTGGAGTCGAATGACGGGCCGCTGCGCACGCGGTTGGGCAGGCTGGGCACAGCGGTGACTGCGCCTGTGCCGCCGGGTGTCAGCCGCGAAGGCAGAAAGCCGGGGCAGGTGATGCCGCCGTGATACCAGGGTTCCAGCCAGTAGGTGTTATAGCCTTCGCCTTCCGCAGTACACTCTTTCCCTACACGACGCTCTTCGATTCGCCTTCCGCAGTCCAGCCCACCAGCCCAAAATAATCGACCTGCCACCACCAGCGGCCATCGGTTCCACAGTTTGGCCCGGCCAGCACATTAAAGGTTCCCCCTGGCGGAATCTGGCCGATGACCACGCTGTTGGAGCCGGTGCTGGATGTCCCAGGGGCTGTACGCACGACATTGGGGAGCGCCGGGCTGGGCATGACCCGCCCCACACCGCCAGCGGTCAGGCGGGGAACCAGCACACAGACCCGGTTGGGCGGGGTCGGCGGCGGCGGGGGCGCAGAGGCTGGTTCCAGCCAGTAGGTGGCATAGCCATCACCTTCCGCAGTCCAGCCCACGAGGCCGTTATAGCTGACCTGCCACCACAGCAGGCCGGAATCGCAGTGCGGGCCGCCGTAGACCGCGAACTGCCCGCCTGCCGGGATATGGCCGAGAACTGTGCCATAAAAGGATGGATAGGCGCGCAGACGATTGGGCAGATTTGGATAGGTGCTGACACGGCCTGTGCCGCCCACGACCAGACGCCCCGGCTGATTGCAGACTGTGCCGGACTGCGCCTCGGCTTCACTGGCGAAGGCGGTCCCGCTGATGATAAACAGCAGCGCAGCCAGTGCCAGCAGAATTTTCAGATGTCGCATGGTATTCCCCCTGAGTGCTTCAGTTGATCGGATTATCCTGAGTATAGGATAGCGCGGCGGGAACTGCTGGACTGTCAGGCGTTTGCTGCCTGACGCCCGACCTGCGCTTAAACCGACGCTGTGGTTAGGCTGCGGTTAGGGAAAAGGTACTGTAGATAAACCCTGCGGCTCATGTTACGATATTTGTTCAAAATTTCATGATCTGGGTAAGGTGTTTGTTAGGTTTGTTGGATAATCTTAAGCAGAGGATCATCCGCATTGGCGACGAAACAGGTTATGACCCCTACCGATCCAACCCTTACTCCCGACATCATTGTCGAAGGATATGAGCGCGCCTATCGCCGGATACACGGGCGCGAACCGCAGATCAGACATATTGGCGGCCAGTGGTACTATGTCGCCGGTGAAACTGTGCATCGTATTACCCTGCTGGCTGAAATTATGCGCCTGCGCGAACTGGCCCACCGCGAAAACCCCTACGAAGCGCCCAATCGAAGTATGATTCAACGTCTCATCGCTCGTCTGCGCGGCATCTGAAACTCGCTGCTTTTCAACAGGTTTCACTAAAAAAGGACATCAGCATGTTGGGGGTGTGCCCCTTCAATAGTCTGATGTTTTTCGTTATACTGGCGCTGCGGATTTTCCAGAATTGAACAGGTGAGAAAACATCATGCGACTCGGCATTATCGGTTTGCCCAACAGCGGCAAGACCACTATTTTTAACGCGCTGACCGGCAGCAATATCGAAACCGGGGCCGCCGCCGGGGGGCGTTTTGAGGTGCATACGGCGGTGGTGAACGTGCCGGACCCGCGTGTGGATCGCCTGAGCGCACTGTATAAACCGAAAAAGACGACTTATACCCAGGTGACTTACGCCGACATCGCCGGGCTGGATAAAGGTGTGGGCGAGGGAGGCATCAAGGGCCAGTTCCGCAATGAACTCGCTCAGGTGGACGGTTATCTGCATGTGGTGAGGGCCTTTGAGGATGACAGCGTGCCGCACCCCTACGAAACAGTGGACGCAGCCCGCGATGTCGAAATTCTCGATAATGAGTTTCTGCTCACGGACCTGGTGACAGTGGAGACGCGAATGGAGCGCATTCAAACCGAACTGCGCACCAAAGGGCGGAATGTCAGCGCGGCAGTCACCACTGAAAACGAACTGATGCAGCAGATCAAGGAACATCTTGAATCCGAGAAGCCGCTGCGGGACTTTGACCTGACACCGGAGCAGGAAAAATCGCTGCGCGGGTACGGGTTCCTCACGCAGAAGCCGACTCTGGTGGTGCTGAACATGGGTGAGGAAGCTGCTGACCCGGCCAGCCTGCTGACGTACACTCATAGGGACACTCGCGTCGTGGGTTTGCAGGGCAAGATCGAAGCGGAAATCGCGCAGCTTGACCCCGAAGACGCTGAAATGTTCATGACGGAGTACGGCATCAGCGAGCGCGGCGCGGAAAAGGTCATTCGCCTGTCCTACGAACTGATGGCGATTCAATCATTCTTTACCGTCGGTGAGGATGAGGTGCGCGCCTGGAGTATTCCGATTGGCGCGACGGCCCCCGAAGCCGCCGGCGCGATTCATTCTGACCTGCAAAAAGGCTTTATCCGCGCCGAGGTGATGCCCTATGAGGACCTCATCACCGCCGGCAGCGAGGCGGCCCTCAAGTCGGCCGGCAAGTTCCGGCTGGAAGGCCGCGAGTATATCGTACAGGATGGGGATATTGTCCACATCCGCTTTAATGTGTAGAGTTGCCAGTCACCTGTCGTCAGTCACCAGATCAAGACGGATTACGTGAGTGTCCCGATAGCTGGCTGAACCGGGGTGTTCCCATATGTCAGGGTGTGTGATTGTGGGCCAGTTTGTCGAGTTCGGGCAGCAGGGTGACGCTTTCCTGTTCGTTGGGGTCGGTGCGCGCCAGCACGGCGACACACGGCTCGGCCTGGCTGCGGTTTTCCGGCAGGTGCGGCATCCCGGCGGGGATATACAGAAATTCGCCGACTTTGATGATGACATATTCTTCCAACTGATCGCCGAACCACATGCCGCCTTCGCCGCTGAGGACGTAGATCACACTTTCATGATTTTCGTGCAGGTGCGCTTTGGCCCTGCCGCCGGGGGGAATGGTGAGCATGTGCATACAGATGCCGCGCGCACCGACACTCTGGGCCGAGACACCCTCAAAGTAACTGAAACCCTGCTTGCCATTGTAACTGCTGTCGGGCCGGATCACCCGGCAGGTGAGTTTGTCTGTCATCGTCATTCGCCTTTGTCAACATGGTTCTTTCATACAGTATATGCGCAGAATGCTGAGAGGAGCGTGAATACCTACCCCTGCGCCGCACGAAGTCGCTCGGCAGCCGCCAGCAGTTCATCGCGGGTAGTCATGCTGCGCATGATAACCACGAAGTCGTGCAGGGAGCCGCTGCGCTCGTAGATTTCCTGCACCGCCGGGCCGATAGGGTCAGCTCCACCCGCGCCGGGCACACCACCCCCGGCCTGATAACCGCCGTAAAACGCGAAATATGCCTGATTGAGTTTGCGAATCCCGTAGCCGTTTTCGACAAACAGGCGGCGGCGTTCCTCCATGTATGTTTCGGCTTCTTCGACCTGCCCTGCGGCCAGCAGTTCATCCACCCGGCGGCGGGTACGGTCCATCTCCGCGCCAAAGTCGAAGGATGGCCCCTGCGGGACCTGGGATGCCAGCACGAATCGATCCGGCTGCCGGGCGAATTCCGGGTAATACCGCTGCAAGACCAGCGGCGCGACCTGCTGCCCGAACAGGCTGGCGGTGGTTTCGTTGATGATGCGCGTCTCGCCGGTGAAGTCGTAATTGAGGCCGAGCGGAAAAGCGAACAGGTAATGGTGCAGCCACTCATGCGCGAAGGTATCCACCGCGAAGGGAATCGAAGTGGTTTCGGCGATCATGGCCGGGTAGAGGGCGATGCCGCCGAGGGGAATCACCAGCGCGGCCATATCCACCTGCGCGTCAATCTGCTCCTCTAACGCGACAATCTGGTCGATGGGCAGCGGGTCAATGTTGATGTAGATTTCCAGGCTGATGCTGTCACGCGGGGAGACAGCCAGCAGGTTGGGAAGCGGTGTGTAGCGCATGGACACAGGCGGGAGCAGTTGGCCGAGTGTGCCGAAACCTTCCTCTACCAGCGCCGCCGCGACCTGCCCTTCGAGAATCGCCTCAGCCAGACCCTGCCGCCGCCGCAGGTCCGCGCGCAGAGCGTCGCGTTCAGTTCTCAGATCAGCCGAGGCGGCCAGCGGGTCCGCTACCTTTGGATCGGTGTATAAATTTGTCACCTGCGTTTCAAGCGCCTGCGCGCGGGCCAGGTCGTTTATGTAAGCCCGCACATACTGGCTGCGATCCGCCTCGGTCATGAAGGGGTGCAGGCCGTAGAGTGTCTGCTCAATTTTGGCGGCGACGGCGTTGATTTCCCAGGTCACATAGTCAAAGGTATGGTCTTTCACAATGGCTGAAACTGCGTTCCACTCCAGCGCCAGGGGGATGCTGGAACGCTGCAAGCCAAACAGCAGCAGCGCCAGCAGGAGCAGATAACCGAGCAGGCGGCGCGCAAACCGAAGCAGCCTTCCCAGACCGCGCAGCAGAATCATCAGCGATGACAGTCAGCTATGCCGGCGCTGGCGCGTCACCGGCTGACGTTCCTGAACCACTGGATCAGCCCGGAGGCTTCCGTGCGCGAGGGCGGCGTGACCGGCGTGCCAAAATCGGGCGCAAGCTGGATACCATAGGGTTCGGCAGCGACGAACAGCGCGGCGGTTTCGTCGGGTTCGCTGGCGGCGGGGCGCAGGCCGCTGGTGAGGGCACTGGCCTGCTGCTCTGGCTGGGTCAGCCAGTTCTGCAATTCCTGCACAGCCAGCGTTTCCAGATCAGTGGTGGGCTGGCTCCACGCGGCCAGCGGAAAATCGAGCATGAACTGATAAGCCGGGTAGCTGAAGATAAATTCCTCGTCGTCAATCAGGCCGCTCAGGTTGTTCAGCCACAGATTTTCAGGCAGAAGCGCCATCGCCGCAGTGGCTGGCCCGCGCCCGACAGATGCCGCCGGGTCGCTGCCGAGGGTCTGGAAGTTGGGCACACTCGCTACAATCGGCTGCATCCAGTTACGGAAGGCGTCGTTCCGAACGGCATTCCCGGACAGATCGCCATTGTCCTGAAAACTGGCGGCGGCCATAAACAGGGTCCCCAGACCGCTCATGGTCATGTCTGGCCGGGTAATGGCGAGGTTGACAAAGCCCCAACTGGATTCGCCCCCGTCCAGCGCGTCCCAGCGTTCAGCCGCGGCGGCGCTGCCCACCACATCCCAGTCGAACACGCCGCCCGCGCTGGCGACAGCCACATTCACCCGGCTGGCATAGCCGCCCCAGATAAGCGGGGTGCGCGCCAGTGATGGAGTCACCAGATTAAAACGATCCGCATAACTGACAGACGTGCTGGAGGACGGAATCCAGGCTGCGGGGTGATTATCCGGGGTATAGCTGGTGCTGCCCTGCCAGACGGAGACATCGTCCACCACGCTGATGGTGAAACGGATGCGCTGGGTGGCATTGACCACCGGCTGGGTGTCGTTAAAGCGGGTGATCGCGCCGCGCAGCCAGTCTTCGGCCAGCGGGCTGATGACCACTGTGAATTCCAGCGGCGGCTGACTTTGCAGGAACTGGCTGACACCCACAACAATCGCGGCCAGCAGGATGAAGAAGATGACGACAATGGTGGTTCTTCTCATGAAATTGTCCGTAGATGAAGTTTTTCACACTTGTAGTGTACCCTGACCTGCGGGTTGGCGCTCCCCTAATCCTTAAGGATGTGCCTGATTTTGATTACGCAGCAGCACCAGCGCATGTTTCACGGTCATTGGCGAATTCAGCGGTTCGCGCAATAATTCGCGTTTGCGTTGAACATGGAGGACACCGCAGTGATTGATATTGCCAGAGATTTTGCGTCGATTCCGGCGCGCTACCCGGAACTGCGCGGTCAGGTAGCCGTGATTACCGGGTCATGCCGGGGAATCGGGCGGGGGATTGCCGCGCGGCTGGCGCGTGAGGGCATGAAGGTGGTCGTGCATGGGCTGGATGCAGGCGAAGTGGACGACACGACAGCGGCCCTTCAGGCGCACGGCGTGGAAGCGCTGGGTGTGACCAGTGACCTGGGCGAGAGCGCGGAACTGACGCGGCTGATTGACGAGACAGTGGCGGCCTTCGGGACAATTGATGTGCTGGTGAACAACGCGGCCGATTTGCGGCGCATGGCGTTCGAGCAGGTCAGCGAAGAACTGATCGACTACCA
>CAZKIB010000050.1:7788-30954 GCA_964552425.1 uncultured Anaerolineaceae bacterium
GTCAATGTGAAAGCGCCGCTGGTGCTGGCGCAGCGTGCCGGGGCGATCATGCGCGCCCAAAAGAGCGGCAGCATCATTAACATTACCACGCCGGGCGCGGTGCGGGCGCATCTGCCCGGTCTGCCGTATGACATGACCAAAGGCGCGATTGACCCGATGACGCGCGCGCTGGCGGTGGAATACATCCCGGATGGGGTGCGGGTGAACGCGATTGCGCCGGGCTGGACGAATACACGGATGCCGCCGCATTCTGAACTGACGGACTGGCGGCTGGAGGTGGCGGGGCGGATTCCGATTGGCCGCCCGACAGAGGTGCTGGAACTGGGCGCGGCGGCGGCGTTTCTGGCTTCGCCGGATGCGGCGTGTATTGTCGGGCAGGTGCTGTATGTCGACGGCGGCGTCACGGCGCAGCTTCATCCTCCTGGCCTGCCGATTTAAGCTGCTGCAAAAAAGAACCGCCGTTAGTGTGCGGCGGTTCATCAACCGTGAGGGGGTTCTTCAGTTACGCGGCTTGACCGCGCAGGTGGAAATCCCGAACAGGCTGTAGAGTGGACACCAGCCCACCAGCCCGGTGACGAGGAGGATCACGCCGGGGATCGCCAGCCAGGGTGTCAGGGCGGCGGCCCCGGCGAACAGCGCCAGCGCCAGCACAATACGGATCACGCGGTCAATGTTGTGTTCGTTACGGGTCATCATGATACAGGTCTCCTGATAGTTGTTGTTTCTATGCTTTGACCTTTAGATGCGCCCGCCGCCAAAAGGTTACATCTTTAATCTGTCCTGTCCGATTTTTCCCTGAAAGCTGCCGCAATCTGTTCGTAAAGGGCGTTCTTGCGGCCGGGTGGCAGCAGCACCGCTGTGCCTTTTTCCTTGTAGAGCAGGATGGTCTTCTGGGTGGTATCCAGCACCACGCGGCAGTTTTCACAGGTCGCCAGATGTTCGCGCGCAGCCTGGGTGAGCGCCTCGTCGAGTTCGTTATCCAGATAGTCTGACAGATAACGGACCAGGTCCTCGCAGGTGAATTTCATCACTGTGCATACTCCTCGAAATAATCGGCCAGCTTCTCGCGCAGCACCAGCCGTGCCCGGTGCAGGCGCACTTTCACGGCGGATTCGCTGATCCCCAGAATCGATGCTGTTTCGTGGACCGACAGCCCTTCGACATCCCGCAGGGTAAAGACGACTCGCAGCGACTGGGACAGGCTGGCGACAGCGGCTTCCATCTGCTGCATGGCTTCATGGCTGGTCAGTACACTGTCCGGCACGCTTTCCCAGCTTGTAAAGTTGTCCGGCATGAAATCGTCTTCAGGCAGTTCATCAACCGACAGCGCCGGCTTTGTCCGCCGCAGCCGCCCCAGACATTCATTATAGGCCACACGATAAAGCCAGGTGTGGATGCCGGAACGCCCCTCGAACGAATCGAGCGAGTTGATGAGTTTGATAAAGGTATCCTGGACGACCCCATCGGCCTGCTGTTCATCGTGGAGAATGCCGACGGCCAGCCGGTAAATTTTATCCGAGTAACGCTCGAAGACCTGGGCCAGCGCCTCCGGGTCATGTTGTTTTAACGCCTCAAACAAGACCTGCTGTTTTTCCATAAATTCCCCTTTCGCACCCATCTGTACGATGCAGGGCTGATGTTTAGATGCACAGCGGCGAAAAAGGTTACTGGCTGGACACTTTGTACGACTTAACTATACATTTTTAAGACATTCTGTACAATAAAAGAAAGGTATCTGCTGGTCTGTTGAGAAGAAAAGGATCGTATGATGATTATTGGTATCCCCAGAGAGATTAAAGATAACGAGTACCGGGTCGCGCTGCCACCGCACGCGGTCCGCGAACTGATCCGCAGCGGGCATGAGGTTCTGGTGGAACGCGGGGCGGGCGTGGGCAGCAGTTTCAGTGATGAGGAATATCGCGCTGCCGGGGCCACCCTCTCTGACAGCGCCGCCGAGGTGTGGCGGCAGGCGCAGATGGTCATTAAGGTGAAGGAACCGCAGCCGGCGGAGTATGCGTTTCTGCGCGAAGACCTGATTTTGTTCACGTACCTGCATCTGGCCGCGTCGGAGGATTTGACGCACGCGCTGCTGGACAGCGGTGTGATCGGGCTGGCCTACGAGACGGTGGAGGATCGTCAGGGCCGCCTGCCGCTGCTGCAACCGATGAGCGAAGTCGCCGGGCGCATGGCAACACAGATCGTCGCGCATTATCTGGAAAAACCCAACGGCGGGCGCGGTCTGCTGATGGGTGGTGTCCCCGGTGTGCCGCCGGCGCATGTGGTGATTCTCGGCGCGGGCACGGTGGGCACGCACGCGGCGCAGGTGGCGCTGGGGATGGGCGCGCGGGTGACACTCATGGACATCAATCTGGACCGGCTGCGCTACCTTAGCGAAGTGCTGACCGGACGGCTGACGACGCTCAGTTCGAACGTGACCAACATCCATGAAGCCATCTCAATGGCTGATGCGGTGATCGGCGCGGTGCTGATCCCTGGCGCGCGCGCCCCACATCTCGTCACGCGGGATATGCTGCGCGATATGCTCCCCGGCAGCGTGATCGCCGATGTGGCGGTGGATCAGGGCGGCTGTGTGGAGACCACTCACCCGACCACCCACAGCGACCCGACCTATGTGATTGATGGCGTGCTGCATTACGGTGTGGCGAACATGCCGGGGGCTGTGCCGC
Source organism: uncultured Anaerolineaceae bacterium (assembly GCA_964552425.1). GTDB lineage: Bacteria > Chloroflexota > Anaerolineae > Aggregatilineales > Phototrophicaceae. The sequence continues at coordinate 10,476 of CAZKIB010000050.1, forward strand.
GCACCAGCAGTTTTGCGCTGTCGAATGCGACCCTGCCGTACATTCTCAAGGTGGCGAACCTGGGTCTGCACGATGCCCTGCGGGCTGATGATGGGCTGGCAAAGGGCCTGAATGTGTATCACGGTTATGTCACTTACGACGCGGTGGCCGATGCGTTTAACCTCGCCGTGCGTCCGATGGAAACACTGGCGATTTAGTGCAGTTGCCAGTCATCAGTTATCAGGTCGTGCTGCACCCCTCAACGACTCTGGGAATTTGCTATGACCGCTTACGAGCTTTTTGTTGACGGGCGACATTCAGTTCTTACAGGCTGAAAGGTAGTCCAACAGCGATAGTATGGCAGCAGGCTGACCGTCCGTGATCCGCCTGCTGTGTTGTATAATTCAGGCAGATGAAAAGGAAAACTGCCATGACTCTGGACGCCCTGATGGAAGAAATTCGGACTCTGCCGGTGGAGCAGCGCCGGGAACTGATTGGCATGATCGAAGATACGCTTGCCGAAACACCGTCCCCGGAGGGCAGCAAGCACAGCCTGTCCGAACTGCGCGGGTTGGGCAAAGAAATCTGGGAAGGGGTGGACCCACAGGAATACGTGAATGAACTGCGCCGTGAGTGGGATCATCGTCCATGAGAATCTCTGAAGCGATGGCGGGTATCAAACGGTTGTGCATCGAAACCACGCCCTTTATTTATTTTGTTGAAGAACATCCAACCTATGTGGATCGTGTTCAGGCGATAATTGACCGGATTGATTCGGGCGAAATCGAGGGGATCAGTTCAGTAGTGACGCTGACAGAAGTGCTGATGCAGCCCATTCGACGCCAGGAAACCAGACTTGAACAGGCTTACCGGCGTATATTGCTTTACAACAAGAATTTTATGCTTGTTTCAATCAGCACGGAAATTGCGACTCGCGCCGCTTATCTGCGGGCACGACACAATCTGAAAACACCCGACGCGCTGCAAGTGGCGGCAGCGGTGGCATCCGGGTGCGATGCGTTTCTGACCAATGATGCGGGGATCAAACGGGTGGCGGATATTCACGTGCTGGTGCTGGACGAACTGGAACTCGACCCGCCGCCGTCCGCGTGACCAGCGCTATTCCTCTGGTTTGGCTGGCGCGTTTTCCACCCCTTCGGCGACAGCCTCGGTTTCGGCGGTTTCATCTTCATCTTCCCAGCTAATGATCCACACACAGGCCCCGGCGACCAGCACCGCCGCGCCCAGCAGCGCCACCCACTGCATCGGCAGCAGGCCAACATCACGGGCTTCGATAATTAACAACGTAACCATGCCCACTGAGAGAACAATCCATGCTGCCAGGCGGGGATGTCGTGATGCCCATTGTACGGGAGGGATATTTTTAACCTGACTTAACATTGAATTACCTCGCAATAAAACCAGCAGGCTGTATGATATATCCGCCTGCTGGCTTGTGACAAGGCTGAGACTGTGGGGATTTTATGAAGATTACAGCGGTTGTAACACGCGGTCTTCGCGCAGCTTTTTGGTCAGAATGCGGAAGCTGGCTTCGTTCGACGCATTGACGACTTCCTGCACCGCTTCGCGCCACGCCGGAATTTTGATTTCCTTGACGGTGGTGGTCTGATACCCCTGGCTGAGAAACGGCTGAATCACCGCGTCATTGGTCTGAGTCGGCAGGAAGACAAAACTCACTTCACTTTGCAGGTCGGTGGAGGCTTCTTCGATGGCGGCGACCAGCGCGCTGACGACGGGCGCGGGTGGCACGCCGGGGCGCAGATAAAACTCGTCGGTGCGTGTAATCAGGTTTTCGACCTGCCAGCCGATGACCCCGTCATGCTGTCCGCCCTGGTCCTGCGCCAGTAAATAACTTTTCTGGCCGAACGCCAGCATAATGTCCATGCGGCTGATCTGCTGGCCGGAGACACTGGTGATAAATTTGGCAATATCGTCGGCATTACCGGGCATTCCGCGTTTGACTTCCACCTGAATATCACCACTGGCTGCCGGCGCGGTGGGTTGGGCGGGCGCAGCCGGGGCTGGTGCGGGCGCGGCAGGGGCCGGCGGTGTGGATGGAGCCGGGGGTGTGGCGACACGGGCGGCAGCCGCCTGCTGAACCGCGCCTTTGGGCATGGATGGAATCGTCTGAGCGCCAGCGGCCTGCTGCATGACGGCCTGTTTGACCAGGTTCCAGGCATCCTGCACCTGTTTCCAGGTTTCCTCGACATTGCCATCATTCTTAATCACGACATTGGCCCGCGCCAGTTTATCGGCCTGCGGGTTCTGCGCGATGATGCGCTGGCGGGCGTCGGCCTCGCTCATACTGCGCTTTTGAATGAGGCGCTGGTACTGCGTCTGCGGGGCGGCATCCACCACCCAGATGCTGTCCAGACCTTCGCCAAGACCGCCTTCCAGCAGTTTGATCGCTTCGATGACGACCACGCGCTGTTTGGAGCGGGACACGAGCGTGTTGATCGCCTGCCGGACAATAGGATGCACAATGGCTTCCAGTTTCCCCAGCGCTTCGGGATTGGCAAACACGATCTGCCCCAGCATGGCCCGGTTGATGCGCTTGTCCGGCATGAGGATAAACTGGCCGAAGGTTTCGACAATCGGGCGATAGGCCGGCGCGCCTGGCTGCATCGCCTGGTGGGATAAGCCATCGGCGTCAATGGTATAAGCGCCCAGGTGCTGCAACATCTGCCGCACCACGCTCTTGCCAACTGCGATGTTTCCCGTGAGGCCAATTACATATTTATTGGGCCAACGACTCACGGTGGCACCTCCACATCATGAATTGCCCGTATAAACGCAGCAATGAGTTCAAACCGATGTTTTTTATTGTAGCCTGAATTTAGCAGAAACGGCAAACCAAATCACGCGAATTGTCTTAAGGGTTCAGCCATCAGATGCGCGTGGGGACGGCTTCGGGTGTGGTTTCAACTGTCGATGGGCGTTCGCCGGGCAGGGCCAGGGCCAGCACGCTGGCGACGACGGTCACGGCGGCCACCAGTTGGAACGCCGTCCCCAGGCCGACGGTTTCCGCCAGCCAGCCGATAATCAGACTGCCGACTGCGCCCATGCCAAATATGAGGCCGAGAATGAGGCCGGAAGCCAGCGCTTTGCTGCCGGGCATGAGACCCTGCGCCAGCACCACAATGATGCTGTGGGACGCGCCGCTGAGCGCCCCCGCCGCGATTGCCAGCCCGAAAGCCAGCACGCCATCCGTAACCGGCAGGAAGAAGAAGGCCGGGGCCGAAGCCAGCATACTGATGGCGATGACCCAGCGGCGGTCAAAACGATCCGCCAGATTGCCGAAAAACACGCCGGCCAGCCCGGAACCGACCCAGAACGAACTGGTGATGAGGCCGTATTCAGCGGGAGACCAGCCTTTTTCCTGAAACAGCACGGGGATAAAGTTGACCGTGCCGGGCTGACCCAGGCTGCGCAGTGTGACCATCGCGATCAGAATCACAAACGACAGCAGGGGGATGGCGGTGCGGGCAGTCACCGGCGGGGCATCGCGCAGGTCAAGCGCTTTCTGTTCCCGGTGCTGGCGTGCCCCCGGCAGGGTGAGTGTCATCAGCACAATGGTAGGGATGGCGAACACGCCGACCAGCAGGACCGGCGCGACTGTGCCCTGCTCGACCAACTGCCCGGTGAAGGCAGGGCCAAGCGAATCGGTGAAGATATGGTTAAAGGTGGCCGCGCGATCCAGCAGCGCGCCGGCCAGCGCCGGGCCGAGTCCCAGTCCAAGCTGGCCCATGAGAAAGAAATAGGCCATATTGCTGGCGGCGTGGGTTTTATCGCTTTCGGCGGCGTACTTCGAACCCACAGGATGGAACGCGCCGCTGCCCACCGCCGGAATGATAAACGCGGCGACCATCAGCAGCAGGATACCGCTTTCGGCAGCCAGCAGCGCCAGCAGTACCATCCCGACAGTCCAGGCGACACCCCCCGCCCCTAACCAGCGCCCGCCGTTGCGATCTGCCAGCAGGCCAAACAGCGGCTGAGTCAGCGCGCCAACCAGCGCCGTGATGCCCAGAATAACGCCGATCTGCGTTTTGCTGAGGGTGAGTACATTGACGCTGATGAACGCCAGCAGCACGGACATCATGCTCATAAAGGTGTCGTTGGTGAAGTGGCCGAGCGAGACCGCCCAGAAAAGCCGGCTGCGGGGAATGTGCATAACCTAAAAAACCTTTGGCCTCTTGTTCAAATCGAATGATGCAATGGGGCGCGTGTGCTGTCAATGCCATTGGTACGCAGCGGTCTGAGAAGTTGGTGAGGAGATGTAAAATTCCGGCTGCGGATTCCATCTAACGGACAGGCATATTGGATGGGAGATTTATTGATGAGAGTCTTAGGCACGATTGTTCTGATGGGTATTGTGGGGATCGGTGTCCTGCTCGCAGCCGGGCTGACAGGAGGTGTATCACCGCTGCCTGCCCACGCAGCCTTGCAGGATTGTCCGCCGCCGGCGCGGGTGGGCTTTCTGAGTTTCTGGGACACCACCGATTTTTGCCAGCATACTGTCCCGCTGGATGAAATTATCTCCGGTGGGCCGCCGCCGGACGGTATCCCGCCGATTGATGACCCGCAGTTTCAAAGTCTTGAGGATGCCTGGGGCTGGCTGCAACCCCAGTCGCCGGTGATCGCCTTTGAACTGGACGGTGACGCCCGCGCCTATCCGCTTGGCATTCTGACGCGGCATGAGATTGTCAATGATGAAGTCGGCGGTGTGCCGGTGGCGGTGACATTCTGCCCGCTGCGCAATTCAGCGGTGGTCTTTGACCGGCGGGTGGCAGGTGAAACCTACCGCTTCGGCGTGTCTGGCAACCTGCGCAACAGTGATCTGGTCATGTGGGATGATGTGACGAAAAGCTGGTGGCAGCAGTTCACCGGTGAGGGCATTGTCGGCGTTCACGCCGGCGACCAGCTCGAAATCCTGCCGTCGCTGGTGGTGGGTTTTGGCGAATTTGCCCGGCAGTACCCGGATGGCAGGGTGCTTTCGCCGGTGCGCGGGCAGGGTACTAACCCGTATGTCAACTATGATTCCAACTCTTTCCCGTTTCTGTTTGAAGGTGAGATTGACAAACGCCTGTTTGCGACAGAGCGGGTGCTGGGCGTTCAACTGGGCGGTGAGGCGGTGGCCTATCCCTTTCCGGCGCTGGGTGAAACACCCGTGATTAACGACATGATCGGCGATTTTGCGGTGGTGGCTTTCTGGCAGCCGGGCGCGGCCAGCGCGCTCGACGCGGCGGTGATTGATGAATCGCGCGATGTGGGAATGGCCGCGCTGTATGACCGCACCCTGAATGATCGGGTGCTGACATTCTCGCTGAACGCCGACGGTCAGCCTGTGGACGATCAGACGGGCAGCGTGTGGAATGTATTTGGCACAGCGGTTGAGGGGGAACTGGCCGGCAGCCAGCTTCGGCAGCATCTGGCTTTCCCGCATTTCTGGTTTGCCTGGGCCGCCTTCCGGCCAGACACACGCATCTGGGGCGAGTGACTGCCTTGCCGCGCTTCTTTTGGATATGGTAGACTCGCGTCCATGTTGAAGGCCATTTTATTCCAAAGGACAGGACCATGCTGCGTGAAATCGGTCTGGCGACACCTCTCTTGATTATTCTGACCGTCGTGGTCATCTTCGCGGCGCTCAGCCAGACCACCGGATTCGGCCCGCTGGCGGGTGGTGTGGGGGTGAGCGAAGAACAGGCGCTCTCGTGGGGGCAGGTACTGGAACCAGCGGCTGAAGCGACGCCGGAAGCCACCGAGGCGGTGATCGTCGATGAAACCGAGACTCCCGAAGTGACGGAAGAAGCCACCGAAGCCATGACACCCGAAGCGGACGAGACCGAAGAGGCGTCCGAATAGCGCGTGTGGGTTGATCCGGTAATCCATTTGCTGCAACCGGTTCACATCGGTCCGGTTCTGGTTGATCCCCCGCTGCTGCTTGCGCCGATGGCCGGGCAGACGAACTACGCTTTTCGGACGCTGTGCCGCGAGATGGGGGACTGTGGGCTGGTCTGTACGGAACTCATCAGCAGCGCCGCGCTTCAGCACAAAGGCACACGCGATAAGAGTTTGCAGCGCTTCGACTGGCACGCGAGTGAAAGCCCGTTCGCCGTACAGTTATTCGGCAGCGACCCGCTGGTGATGGCCGAGGCGGCGCGCATCGTGGTCGATCATGGCGCGGACATCGTGGACATCAATATGGGCTGCTGGGTCCCGAAGGTCGCCAAAAAAGGCGGCGGGGCGGCGCTGCTCAAGGACCTGGATTCCGCTGCCGCAGTGGTCGAGGCGGTGGTGCAGGCGGTGGATGTACCCGTAACGGTCAAGGTGCGCAGCGGCTGGACGGCGGAACAACCGACAGCGGTGGCCTTTGCGCGCCGGACGGAACAGATCGGCGTGCGTGCAGTGGCGGTTCATGCCCGGTTTGCCGATCAGGGCTTTACCGGGCAGGCCGATTGGGACATGATCCGGCAGGTGAAGGACGCTGTGCGGACCATCCCGGTCATTGGCAATGGCGATGTGTCCTGCGCGGATGATGCGCGCCGGATGCTGCTCGAAACCGGCTGTGATGGCGTCATGATTGGCCGGGCGGCGCTGGGTAACCCCTGGGTTTTCCGTCAGATCGCGCATGAAATCAGCACCGGGGAAATGCTTCCGCGTCCATCGCTTGCCGAACGCGCGCGGGCGGCCTTGCGACAGGCCGAACTGACCCTGAATACCACGAAGCTGGACCCGGTGGTCGCTATTCGTGAACTGCGCGGCCAACTCGTAAAATATGTCGAGGATTTGCCCGACCCTGTGGTTCGTGAGCGCATCGTGCGCGCCGATTCGCTGGCGGATATTGAACGGGCGCTGGCCCCGTACCGGTGAGGTTTGAACGGGGCGGCGAATGGGCTATACTGACAAACAGGAAAACAGTGTTTAATGGAAGTAGTGGTTTGGAGACTTGCTGGATGATTTTGCCTGCTTATTTTTTTTGTAAACGAAATGAGATTCGGGGTGGGGCAGCGGAATGAATGGCACGTATGGTGTTAGTTTACTGTGGCCGGACCCCCTGAATCGACGCGCCTCGCTCCATGATGATGGAACCCTCACGGCTGATCTGAACCTGGAAGCCCTCACCGATATTCTAAGTATTGATGGCCGCTACCGCCAGAGTGTCCAGCAGGTGCTGGCGCGCCCGGTGACGGACACGGCGGTGCTGAATTACCGGCTGGATGTAATCGACGATTTGCTGCGCGCACCGGACCTGATTACCGCGCTGGAAGAGGCGCTGGCGATCATCACGGTGCTGGAAAGTTATATGATGCAGCCGCAGTGGGAGCAGAGCGAACTGCGCAAGGTGGCCTGGCGTCTGAGCGAACTCGAAAATTATGTGAACTGTGTCGAGTATCTCAACGATGCGCTGAAGCGCTGTGGGAATGCGCTGCGGTCTGCCGCCCTGTGCGGGCTGCGGGACCTGGTCGGCGCGATGGCCCAGGAGCCGGTGTTTAACGACCTCAAGGCCGAACTGCCGGTCATGCTGGAACAGATTCGCGGTATCAAAAGCATCACCATCGGCGTGAACCTGGACAGCCAGCTTCGCCCGGTAGAGGCCACGCTGCTGTCGATTCAGACGACGCGCTTTACGGGCGAGTCACTGTCCTTCTTTAACCGGCTGCTCGGTATAGGCGATGCGCGGTCATCCAATGAGGGGCTTGGCCCGCTGCACAAGGCGCGTTCGCGCAGCACCAGCCTGGGCGAATACAACGTGCGCCTGCCGCATTCGGATAACCCACTGCTGCATCCGCTGTTCAAGGACCTGGCCGACGTAATGGATCAGGTCTGCCAGCCGGTTTCGCAGGCGCTGCGGAAGTTCGTGCGCGTCAACGGCGGTCTGCTGGTCACATTGCAGGAGGAAATCGCCTTTTTTCTGGGGGCGATTCGCCTGATCCGGCATCTGAACGAATGTGGAATGCCGCTGTGCCGCCCGGAAATCGCGCCGCCGGATGCGCGGGTCTGCCGCATCACCGGCCTGTACAACCTCAATCTGGCGCTGCGCATGGCCCCGCTGTACCGCGCGCGTGATCTGCGCCATGACCTTGTGACGAATGAGGTCAACTTTGGCGATGAAGGCCGCATCTTTATCCTCACCGGGCCGAATCGGGGTGGCAAGACCACCTATACGCAGGCGGTGGGGCTGGCCCATGCCATGATTCAGGCCGGCCTGTATGCCCCGGCACAGACGGCCTGCATCAGCCCGGTAGATGGGATATACACCCACTTTGCCGCCGAGGAACGCCCCGATCAGGAGGCCGGCCGGCTGGGCGAAGAGGCCAAACGCCTGAGCGAGATTTTCAGCCGCGCGACCCCCTACAGTCTGCTGCTGTTCAACGAATCGCTTGCCAGCACCAGCGCGGGCGAAAGCCTGTATCTGGCCCGTGACATTGTGCGGGTGATGCGTTTGCTCGGCGTGCGGGCCATCTTCGCCACGCATCTGCATGAACTGGCCGCCGATGCGGATGAAATTAACGCCGAGACGGATGGGGACAGCCGGGTCGTGAGCCTGGTGTCGATGGTGATGATTGAAAAAAGCGCGAATGGGGAAACCGCCCGACGCACCTACAAGATTATCCCCAGCCCACCGATGGGCCGCAGTTACGCCCATGAAATCGCCCTGCGCTACGGCATCAGCTTCGACCAGTTGAAGGCCAATTTGCAGGCCCGCAACCAGATTCCCGCTGACCATGAACGCAGTCACCGGCCGGCGGAGGAAAACGTCTCGGCGGATTAAAACACTCGATTATTCTGGAAAAGGTTGTCCAATTTGTTCACAAAAGCTGTCTTTTTAAGCCTCTTTGTATTCACGCTGGTCAGTGCCCCGCTGACCGCCCAGGAAAGTGGAGCCGAGCCGATGGTCGATCAGCCTGCGCTGGCCCGCTGCATCAACCTGGGGAACATGCTGGAAGCACCCACCGAAGGCGAATGGGGCCTGCGCGTGGAGGAACCCTGGCTGCAAATTATCGCCGACGCCGGGTTTGATACGGTGCGCATCCCCATCCGCTGGTCGGCTCATGCCGAAACGGAAGCCCCCTATACGATTGACGAGGCTTTTTTCGAGCGTGTCGATGAAGTGGTCGGCTGGGCGCTGGACGCAGGTTTGCAGGCGATCATCAACATTCATCACTACGAAGAGATTCATGGCAGCCCGGAAACGCACCGCGCCCGACTGGTAGCGCTGTGGGAGCAGATTAGCACCCGTTATCAGGATTACCCGAACACGCTGCTGTTCGAGGTGATGAACGAACCGAACGACAGGCTGACCGCCCATACATGGAACGAGTATCAACTGGAAGTGGTGGACGTGATTCGCAGCACGAACCCCACGCGCACGGTGGTCATGGGTGGCGTGGACTGGAACTCCGTCTGGCAGCTTCCGTGGCTGGACCTGCCGAAGTATAAGGAAAATATCATCGTGACCTTCCACAATTACGAGCCGTTTGAATTCACGCATCAGGGCGCGGAATGGACAGCCGGGACCGACGCTTATCTGGGGCGTGAGTGGCCCATTCAGGACGATGAACGCCGGCTGAAACAGTATTTTGAATATGCCGCCCAGTGGCAGGAAAACCTGGGCGTGCCGCTGCTGATGGGCGAGTTTGGGGCCTACTACAAAGCGGACATGGACTCACGCCTCCGCTTTACGCGGGCGATGGTCGAGCAGGCCGAAGCCAGCGGCATCGCCTGGTGTTACTGGGAATTTGCCGCTGGGTTCGGCATTTATGACCGCCAGCCGCGAATTTAATGACCTGTACCGGGCGCTGATCCCGGAATAAGACGCTCTGCCGCCGGCAAGGCGCAGCAAGTCCCGTTGGGACTGAATCACCAGGGTTGTGTTATTTTGCCGGGTCGCTGCGAACTGCCCGACAGGGAAAAGCGCACCGCAAACGCACAGGCGTATTACCGGGTCTGACCCCAGCCATCCCAGTAGGTGATTTCGCGGGTGGGCGGGCGCTTGGCGGGTTGAAAATCCTCACCGGTGAAATAGGCCACAGGCAGCAGCGCCGCCTGTGTGACGGTGTCCGGGATGTTCAGCAGCGCGGCGACCTCTTTTTCATAGCGCAGGTGCAGCGTCGTCCAGGCGGAACCCAGCCCACGCGCCCGCAGCGCCAGCATCAGCGACCAGGTGGCCGGGAGGATGGAGCCATAAAAACCGGCCTGTGCCTGCTGGCTGGCATTTTCCACGCGGCCTTCGTAACAGGGGATAATCAGCACCGGGACTTCGTGCATGTGTTCCGCCAGATATTCCGCCGAATCCAGCACGCGGTTCGTCTGAACATTCGGACTCTGCTGGCGTGCCCCGCTGATATAGTGATCGAAAAAGGACTGGCGATAATAAGCCGCTACCTGTGCGCGTTTATCGGCATCGGCTACCACGACAAAGTGCCATTTCTGGCGGTTGCCGCCGGTGGGGGCCTGCACGGCGATGTCCAGACATTCTGCGATGAGGGCTGGTTCCACCGGGCGGGTCAGGTCCAGCCGTTTGCGCACGCTGCGCGTGGTGGTGAGCAGGTGATCCACTGTGCTTAAGTCCATCGCTGGCCTCTCTTCTGTGTATTGTATACAATCAAGCTTGCGGGTACGATTCAGTCCACCGACTATACCGAAAATGTACGGTGGACAAAATGGGATCAATCAGCTTTCCAAAAATTGAATATCGCCCGCCGGTAGTTCGCAATCTGAACGAAGTGCTTGAGGAAAAGACCAGTCGCGGCCATAAAGTGGCGGATTGGGTTGCCAATCTGGTGGGATCGTGGCGTTTTATTATCGTTCAGTCGGTGCTGCTGGTCCTGTGGGTAGCGTTGAACATCACCGGCATCGTGTTTCAGTGGGACCCGTATCCGTTTATTCTGATGAATCTGGTACTGTCGACTGAGGCAGCCTTCACCGCGCCGATTATCATGATGAGTCAGAACCGGCAGGCGGCCAAAGATCGCATCGAGAGCCACCTGGATTTTCAGGTGAACCAGCGCGCTGAAGAGGAAATCCGCGCGATTCTGGAACAGATCGAGGCACAGAACCGGGCGCTGGAACAAATCTACCAGTTATTAGCGGATAGACATTCTGACAAAAAGGAGCAGCATTCATGACCCCTGTTCAGCAGTGGACCATTTTTGAACATACTTTTCACAGCAGTACGCTGTACGACAATCCGTTGTGGGATGTCAGCGTCGCGGTGCGCTTCAGCGGGCCGGGCGGCCAGCAGACTGTCGATGCCTTCTGGGATGGTGGCGATGTCTGGCGGGTGCGCTTCAGCCCCAACGCAGCCGGAACCTGGCAGTTCGAGACGATCTGTTCGGACACTGGCAACAGCGGCCTGCATGGGCAGACGATCTCATTTGAGTGTGTGCCCTATGCGGGTGAAAATCCGCTTTACCGGCATGGTCCGCTTCAGGTCAGCGCGAACGGGCGCTGTTTGCAGCACGCCGATGGCACACCGTTTTTCTGGTTGGGGGACACCGCCTGGAACGGGGTGCTGCTGGCGAAACCGCTGGATTGGGCGCGCTATCTGAAAACGCGCAAGCAGCAGCATTTCAACGTGATTCAATTCGTGGCGACGCAGTGGCGGGCCAGCACCAAAGGCGACCTGGCTGGCGAACACGCCTTCGAAGGCACGGATCGAGTCACCATCAACCCGGCCTTTTTTCAGCGGGCGGACCCGAAAGTGAGCAGCATCAACGCTTACGGGATGATCGCGTCGCCGGTGATGCTGTGGACGCTGACCGAGATTGACCCCGGCCAGACCCTCAGCGAGGCGGCAGCCATCCAGGTGGCGCGCTATCAACTGGCGCGGTGGGGCGCGCATCATGTCGCGTGGATTCTGGGCGGGGACGGGCGCTATCTACAGGATGACCGGGCGGCGCGCTTCCGGCGCATCGGGCAGGCGGTGTTTAAGGACCGGCATACTCAACTGGTGACGATGCACCCCTGTGGAGTCAGTTGGGCCGGGGAGGAGTTCCGCCGCGAGGACTGGTTCGACTTTATCGGCTACCAGAGCGGGCACGGCGATTCAGACGAGCATGTGCGCTGGCTGGTGCAGGGGCCGCCGGCGACAGAATGGAATCGTGAGCCGGTTCTGCCGGTGATTAATCTGGAACCGAATTACGAAGGCCACCCCGCTTATCAATCCAAGAAGACCTTTGACGCCCATCAGGTGCGGCGCGCGTCGTACTGGAGCGTGCTGGTTTCGCCGCCGGCCGGCGTGACCTATGGCAACAATGAAATCTGGAACTGGCGCGAGGATGTGGGGCCATCTGAAAATCATGGCAACATCGGTGACGTGCAGCCCTGGGACAAGGGGCTGGAAACGCCGGGGATCGAGGGCATGAGCCATCTCTACAGCTTTTTTGAGCAGGCGCCCTGGACAGAACTGGAACCGGCGCAGAATCTACTGGCTGTTCAACCGGGGGATGCCGACCCCAATCAATTCGTCGCGGCGGCGCAGACTGCGGACAAGAGTCAGGCGGTGGTTTATCTGCCCGCCGGCGGCAGCGTCGCACTCACGCAAGCGTTTAGCCGGGCACGCTGGTATGACCCGCGCAGCGGCGTGTGGTCAGACGCCAGTACGCCCTACAGCGCGCCGGATATGCAGGACTGGCTGCTGGTTGTGGAGGTCTGACGGTATGGCGAATATCTTTGAGGGCAAACTGGTCCGTCTGAGCGCAATTGAGACGACCCATTGGGAAGTGTTCTACAACTGGAATTTCGACACCGATATTGCCCGACGAGTCTACCACATTCCGTTTCCCACGTCTCGTGACCGGGTGCGCGCCTGGGCAGAAGCAGCCGCCAAAAGCGAAGCCAGAGAGGAAGACTTTGATTTCGTGATTGAGCGGCTGGATGGTGAAATGGTCGGCTCCATCGGGACGCATCACTGTAACCTGCGCTGCGGCACGTTCATGTACGGTCTCACGGTGCGCGAGGAACACCGGCGCAAAGGTTATGCGTCCGAAGCGGTGCGGCTGGTGCTGCGCTACTACTTTCAGGAACGGCGCTACCAGAAGGTGAACGCCGATGTATTCAGTTTTAATGAGCCTTCACAGCGGCTGCATGAACGCCTGGGGTTCACACTGGAAGGCCGCCAGCGCCGCATGATTTATACCGACGGGCAGTTTTATGACGTGCTGAATTACGGGATGACGAAAGAGGAGTTCGAGGCGCAGGGATGGGCCTGACCGCCTGCTGACTTTCGGCCTGATGCCAGCCCTATGTAAAAAGGGTATACTTATAACATCATTGTAGGGATGGCATTCAGATTCATAAGAAGGCTGGGAACGGGTGGCCGCAGTAAGTTATCAACTGGAACACTTTTATTACGGGCCGTTTGTGCGCCAGAATAAACCGGAAGGCGAACCGCGCCTGCTGGCGGCTTCGGGCGGCATCAAACAGGAACTGGCCGACGAAATTGTGGAGCAGGCCCCGCTGCCGCCGCTGGATGATATGCCGGAAGGCGCGTGGGCGATTGTGCGCAGCCGGGCTGTGCCGTTCGTCATGATTCAGACACAGCGCGGCAGTGCCGGGCAGGTCATGCGCCATTATGTGGTGCTGCAATCGGACGTGCTGCGGGCGCTGGGCGGCAACCTGGACGTGCTGAAGCAGCTTGTGGAACCGGCGCTGCCTGTGTATGACCGGCTGGGAGACCGGCTGCCGGCGCTGGGGCTGCCGCAGGCCGGGCCACCCCCTTCTGAAGCACAGATCGAACATATTCTGGAACTGATGACCATCACCCGCAACCGCACCGATGTGATCGAGTCGCTGCTGGCGGCGGTGGTGCAGGGTGTCCAGATCATCGTGCAGGGCGCGCCCGCCAATCTGGATGCGCGCCTCAGTTTTGTGAAGGGCCTGCTGGCGCTGCTGCCGCCGCCGGCCCGCTTTGGTGTCACCTTTACCACGCACAGCACGCCAGACACGCCGCTGGACGCGCAGATTCGCTTTTATACGGATAATAACCCGCCAGAGGACCGGCTGATCTTCCAGTGGGAAGACGCGGCGCTGACCGGGAATACCGTCGAAGATGACTACAGTCACTTTATCATGAGCCAGCTTCGGCTCGATACGGACCTGGCGATCCGGGAAACCCAGACGCTGACGCCCATCGCGGCGGCGCGCATCCGGCAGGGGGATACGCTGGCCGAGGCGCTGGCGTATGCGTCTTATCGCATGGCGCTGGATCATTCGCTGCGGAATAACCTGCCGGTGGAGATCGCCGAAGTTTCGGACGTGCTGGCGCGGGATCGCACGCTGGACGATGACCTGCGGCGCATGTATGCCGGCCATCTGCTGACGATTTCGCTGGCGATGGATGATATGCAGTATGCCGACCCGCTGGCCCCGCTGCTGCGCCATGATGCTGCCCTGGAAAGCGCCGCGCACCAGAAGCTCGAAGACGCGCTGCAAGATGGCAAAGCAGAACTGGTGTACGCCACACTGACGCGCTGGTTGAGCAGCCCGATGGGACCGCAGGGCAAAAGCTGGGTGCAGTTGGCGCACAACGCCATCCTCGCGCAGATGGAACGCCTGTGCAGCGCCGGTGATCTGGAGGCGGTCAACCGTTTTCTGCTTGAGATACAGAATGCGGAACACGGTGTTGAGGTGGGGCGGGTTGTGCCGCGACTCGTGGAGATGGCCCTGCCGCTGAGTCCCCGCTCTGTGCCGCTGGCCGAAACTGTGTTTCTGCTGGCGATAAACACCCTGAACCTGGATGTGATTTTGCGGCTGATGAACGCGCCGCGTTTTGTCGCGCAGCTTCCCGCGCCGGTGGGGCGCATGGTGCCGTATCTGGAAAAACATGAACCGAACCCGGCTCCGGCGGGTCTGCTGATGGAGGTTTCACAGGCGTTTGGCGAGCAGTGGCAGCCGGTGATCCTGCTGCGCTTTGCCGAGGCGGGGCTGGCGGCAGATCGTTATGACCTGCTGGACGGCACGGCGCTGGCCGGGATTGCGGCGGTGGCTCAGTCCCGCTGGGGCGCGCAGTATGCTGACCTGCTGCGGCAGATTGTGCAGGCGCTTTCCAGCGATGAACTGCTGCCGACATTGGACGAGCCGCTGCGTTTGCTGCAAATCCTGGTCAGTCTGCAATTGTACGGGCCGCTGGCTCAGGAAATGCTCCATCATTCGCGCGCGCTGTACCCCGGTGACGCGCAGGTGGATTATGCGCTGATGGTTCAGCGCCTGTTTGCCGAGACACCGCTGCCTCCGGCGCAGGCGCTCAACGCGCTGCAAGCCATCGAAGCGAACGGTATTAAATCCGTCCCACTGGTCATGGCGCAGATTGGCGTGATTCAAAGCCAGGAGGACAGCGACGCAATTGGGGCGCTGGCGCAGCGGGTGGTGGACGCGCTGTTTAATGACCCGGTGATGCTGTCGGTCATGCAGCCCCGGCCCATGCACGATCTGCTGCGTTATTATCTCAAACGCCCGGATGTGCCCGGCGCGGTGCGGGTTGCCAGCCTGTTCCCTGAAGTGGCGGCGCATCACAGCAATCAGGGCATCGTCATGATGATCCGCATGTACAAGGCGCTGTATCGCAACGAAGACTTACAGATCGCCGGGCTGGAACTGCTGCGGCGTTATGTGCGCCAGTCGGATACGACCTCGGCGCGCAAGGCCATCACCCACTTTGGCCGGGAACTGGGCCTGAAAGTGCGCGACGCGCTGGAAGCGACCTACCGCATCAAACGGCTGATGAGCGGGGTCCCCTTTGACGATTATGCCATCTTCCTGCATACGGCGGCGGAACTGTTGGAAAGCACGGCGCGGGCTTATGTGGACAAGAACAACCCGCCGACCCTCGGCGCGCTGGTTAATTCGGTGCAGAGTCTCAGCGGTGGGCTGATGGATGATGAGAGCAACGCGATTGCCCAGTCGATGCTCGGCCTGGGCCGGGTGATTGTGGCCCTGGGCGAAGACTCGCGCGATCATGCCCCGCGTGATGTGGATAAACATATCGAAGCGCTGGTGGCCGGCCAGACGGAACCGCGCACCGGGCTGGATGTGTTGTGGCTGATGGGGGGCTATTTTGCCAAAGGCCGTCGCTTCCGCGTGACCTTCCGGCACGGGCAGCACCCGCTTGGCGAACGCTCTGCCCAGGAACTGATGAACGATGCCGAGGTGAGTTTCCAGGTGCTTCAGGGGCTTCTTCAGGCATTCCCGCCGGACAAGCCCATGAACATCACGACAGAGGCGATTCTCGGTGAGGTCGAAAGCATGTGGGGCGCGCTGGATGAGGCGATGCGCCGGGACCGGGTGCGCGATCTGGCGATTGACTGTCAGCGGCTGGCCCAACTGGTCATCTACATTCAGGAAAGCGGCGATGCCCGCGCCGTCCAGCGGGATTCCGCGCATGGCCGCCGGCTGGATGATGGCAAAACACAGCCCAAAAGCACGCTGGAGTTTTACCGTTACGTACACGGTTATTTCAGGACATAACTCGTCTTACGCAGGTGGCCGGATGGGATGGCGATTCGACCTGCCGGGGATGTTCGCCAGAGCCTGTCAGCATTTCAGTTTCAGTGAATCACGAAAGTCCGTTGTGACGTACTCCGCCGGGGGTTAAAACACCCCGGCTACCCTGGAAACCAAGTCCACTGAGGTGGACTCCAGCCAACAGACGGGGCGTTGGAGTCCGTTTTAACGGACTTTTCTTTCTCTAGCCGCACGGTTTTAACCTGCGGCGGCTCAAATCGTGATTCACTGAAACTGCTTTAGCTGTGGGGAGTATGCCGCGAAATCCCCTTGATGTTTGCCACAGAGGAAAACATGAATGATACACAATGGATAGCGCTCGCCACTGCCGCCTGTGAGGATGCCGGCATTACACAGGATTCAATCGATATCATCACCACGTGGGAGCAGACTTTCACGGATAGTGTCAGTTTCCGCCATAATGCAGTGTTTCGCATCAGTAACCAGCATATCTTAAAAATCTATGGAACAGACGCGCACCGTCATTTCAATGTAGAAAGTGCTGTCCTACATACCCTTAACAATCAGATACCAGCCCCGCAACTCATCGCCGAAGGAACACTTCAAGATGGTTTGCCCTATATCATTATGAATGAAGTTGCTGGCAAAACACTACAAGACATGTGGAATGAGTTGTCACCCTCTGAGTTACGCGCAATCGCCAGAGAAATCGGCACCATCACAGCCCAACTGCACCGTCAGCCGCAGGATAAACTCGCCGCAGTTGAAGCCCGGTTCGGGGGCAGAAATGAAATGGTCAAGGAGATGGAAGCCGAACGCATCGCAGAAATTGAGGCGATGGACAGGTTCTCGACACGCCACAAGGACGAATTACTCGAATTTCTTCACGGGGAAGCCCGGGATTTTCTGGGTATTGTGCCTGTCTTAACGCACGCTGACCTATCGCACGCACACATCTACATCACGCGGGAGAATCGCCAACCATCTGTCTCAGGCTGGATCGATTGGGCCGAAGCCATGCTCGGTTCGCCAGAGTGGGACATTGCCTTTCACTGGTTCTGGACATTCTCGCAAGATCGCGACACCATGCACGAATGTCTGAATACCTATTATCAGGATGCGCCTCGCCCAGACCAATTGGGTCGCCGATGTTTTGCAACGCATCTCTACACCTTTTCGATGCGCGAAGTCTGGGACTATTTCACAGAACCTGTGAATGATTCTGAATCTATAGTTGAGGCAATGATAACATCCCTATTCCCATCAGATGTATTTGGCGCACTCTAGTAACCATTGGTGCTAGTGTTCTGCCTGGACCTCACCCCGGCCTCTCTCCATGACGCTGCGCCGCCGTCGATTTTTGCGCTGGCTGTTTTAAGCTTCCGCCTCGCGGAAATCCAGATCAAAACGCGCCGGCAGGGTCGTGTCCGCGTTCAGGCTGGACACCGCGAAGGCCGCGATTTCGCCCGGCTGAATATTAAAGTGCCATTCGCCGCTGGTGACTGCGTCGCGCGGGCCGATCAACCGGCGCACACGCGGTGAATTCTCCGCTGTACCGCTGGAGATATACTGCACCAGGTAGCGCTGCGGAACCTGATTGTCGATCTGCTGCCAGCCGTGCAGGGTCCAGTCACCCGGGCTTTCGGCATCATCGCTGAAATCAATTTCGGGGATGGCGATATTATCCAGCGCCACACCGAAGCTGCCGCCCTGCGGCTGGCTGATGACCTCGAAACGCAGCAGAATCTCCTGCCCGGCGTAGGCGGACAGATCAATCTGCTCGGACACCCAGACCGGGTCCGGCAGGCGCACGCGGGTAGGATGATCGCCCAGCACGATGGGCACGCTGACCTGTTCCTGACCGCGCCGGACATACAGGTCGATGGTTTCCCCCGGATTGTAGTTATTCGACAGCAGGCTGATAAAGTCAACGGGTTCCTGCCACGCTTCACCATCCACGCCGATAATCACGTCCCCGGCTTGCAGGTCGCTGCGGCTGGCGGGCAGACCGGGTGTGACTTCGGTAATCGTGAGACCTTCACCGCCCAGCAGCACGCCCAGGAAGGGGAACGGGCGCGGTTTCTCAAGGCTGCTCAGGCCGGTATAACCCGCGCCGTAGGCGATGCCATAGCGGTTCGCGCGGGTGCTCAAATCCCCACCGACCAGCTCCCAGGATGCGCCACCATCGGTGGAAACCTCGACATAGGCATAATCGCGCTGGTCTGGCAGGTTGTACCAGATGTCAAAACTGAGGGTGGCAGCTTCCACACGGGTGAGATCAACGGCGCGGGTGAGTGAAACCGCCGCGTTCGTCTCCTGCCCGGACCAGTAAAACTGATTTTCCGGGTCACTATCGGCTGGCAGGGGCAGGCGCAGGCTGGTCGGCTGGCCTTCAAAATGCAGGCTGAAACGGGCCGGCTGCTGGCTGCCCACCAGATAATACTGTGTGGCGTAGGGGTTCACAAACTGGCCGGGCAGGGAGGTGTTGAGGCTGTTTTCGATGATGGTCGCGGTGGGAGCGACTTCGGTAGGAATCTGCGCGAAGAGATGCACAAAGCGGCCATCGCCAAACAGACGCTCCACCAGATAGCTGGTGATATTCGCGGCGGCATAATCGGCGAACAGATCATCACCCGTTACAATCTCGCCGGTCAGGGGGTCTGTGGCTTCAATATCCGCCAGCGCCGCGTCAAGCGGTTCCAGGCCCGGCCCGGTCTGGAGGAACAGGCTTTGCAGCAGCGGGGAATTCCAGCGCTGGGCGGCATAGGCGATAAAGATTTGCTGGCCGCCTTCGACAGCCGCGCTGCTGTGTGCCGGGACGATCAGGCTGGTGTTGGGGGTCTGATTAAAGCTGGTGGCCGCATCGGGGCGCAGGGCGGGCAGTTCAAGCTGCTGGCCGATGAATGTGCCCAGGGCTTCCTTCATCCACTGGGCCTGCTGCGGGGCGTGCTGGTGCATCAGAAATTCGTAGAATGCCTGTGCCAGCAGGGTGACATAGGCCCCGTTATCCAGCGGCGCGCCGGGCAGCGCTGAGGTGTTGAGATAGATTGTCTCATGCTGGTTGGTGTAACCGCCGGGGGCCAGGGCTTCCGGCAGCAGGTCATTATAATTCAGAATGTACTGCGCGTCGCCCAGGTCGCTGGCGTAAATGACAAACAGGTGGGGGTCGTTATCCACATCCGGCAGCGCCAGCAGACTGGTCGGGTCGCTGATCGGGCCAAGATCGGGAATAATCGTCGGATCACCATAGATGCTGTCCTGCCGCAGCGTGAGCAGGATGCGATTCATCTGATTCGCCAGTGTGTTCATCGCCTGCGGTTCGAAGAACAAGCCTTCTTCCGCCCACAGATACACGCCGCCGCTGACCCCGGCGAGGGTCGCGCTGATGCGGGTGGGGGTTTCCGAAGCGGTTTTGCCGACCCAGAATTCCGCCGTGTCACCCGGTTCATAGAGCGGGGTCGGGTCCGGGATGGTCAGTTCACCGGCGTAACCGAGCAGTCGTTCCGCCAGCGCACGCGGGTCGCGGGTGGTATCGGGCGGGGTGTCCTGGGCCGCCAGCGGCGCGCCGAGGGTGAACAGAAGCACAGGCAGAAGAAGCAGACGCGGAATCGACATCAAAGTTAAGTCCCTGTAAGCTGCGAACGGATAGAGTCTATCGGTATCAGGTGCGGTTGGCGAACGGATTGGACCCCCATCCCCGGCCCTTCCCCCGCCAGCGGTGGAAGAGTGCCAGAGTCCCGCCCGTTGACGGGGAAGCATTTCGGGAGGGGCGCAGGGTGTGATTTGGAGTTCGCCAACGCCTCTATATCAGCAGTGGAGGCGGCTTGATTTCAGTGTATGCGCCGATCCGCCATAAATCCAGCCCCTCTCATACAGATTTAACTAATGGCTTGCCCCGGCGGTGTGCCGGTTTATAATGAACCTTATGCGGACATGACAGGATTGTAACCCTATGGACGTTGGCGTCAGGATCGGTCAGTACACAGTTGTCGAACACATCGGGCGCGGCGGCATG
>CAZKIB010000051.1:0-8454 GCA_964552425.1 uncultured Anaerolineaceae bacterium
GCCACTGTTTTCCTCCGGGATTCAGGCTCCGCTGCCCCAGTCCCTGCGGGACTTGTTTTGCCTTGCCGTCGATTTCAATCGGCGGCATAAGCTGAAAAGTTCATAACAGCCTCTATCCGAAATACAGCACGCTGGAAATCACCAGCGCCAGAGTCGAAGTCACAATCGCGGCCCGGCAGTACCAGCGCACCTGCCCTTCCATAATCACCAGTTGGCGATCAATATGTTTTTTGTCGGCCACACCCCGCAGATGCCGATAAATCCAGCCCAGCGGCATCCGCATGACGCGCATCACCAGCAGCGACCAGACCAGGTAGCCAATCGACATGATAAAAAACAGGGGCAGCCGTTCGTCCTGCAAAAAGGGCAGCATCAGAAAGGTGACAATCGTCGTCCAGATAAACATCACCAGCGTTTTCATATACCGCAGAACCAGCCGCCGCAGATAGATAATATGCCGCACCAGCGAAAGTTCACTGGTCGCCACCTCCTCTACCAGCCGCCGGTCCAGCAAACGCGCCAGACCCAGCGCCGCCCCGAACCGATCCACCGTCTCCCGATCTGTAGCTATCGGGAGATTATCCTGTAATGTATCCCACTGCCTCGAACCGGGGATGATGTCCCCATGTGTGTTGCGGATCGTTTCGTCCAGATAGGCTTTGCGTTTTTCATCACTGAAGGGAATGGCAAATTTGATGGACGCCGCGTGCAGATACTGATATTCGAGGATTTCCCGATTGGCCCTTGGCGATTCATCCGGCGAAAAGGCAATCGCCGACAGCGCAAATGAGGGGGTATGCAGATCAGCCGGAAAACCCGGTGTATAGATGGTGAAATAGAAGTGGATCACATCCTTGAGCATCAGGTACATGGCGTAGACCGGGATCGCCAGCGACAGCAGAAACGGGTAGATCAGGCACACATACAGCACCAGGGTGACAACCGCCTGCGCCCCATCCAGCCGCCCGGTGAAATCCGCCGCGTGGGTCAGAAACAGCCGGATCACCACCACAATCTCTTCCTTGAAGAAGACCGGCAGCAGCAGCAGCAGGCCCGCCCCGCTGATAAATGCCACGCCGATGCGGTGCAGCGTGGACAAACGCACTTCCGCCCGCTGAAGATACGAGCGCATCGCGTTCCGTTCGGTTTCGGAAAAAGTCTGGGTCGGGCTGTCATGAGTGATTGTCTGCATCGCTGCTTGCCTTACATACTCGCCGGTAGAGTTTGCATCACACAAAAAACTCGCTCCCGTTCTGGCAAGCGAGCTTCTTATTATCGAGTGTCTCTCTTTGGTGGAGCGCCGTCAAGAGACCGTTACAGACCGGAGGTGCGCGCATCGTGTTCCGTCCAGCCGCGCGCGGTCTGTCCCTGTCTGCTGCGGGCCGGCTGTTCGATCACCGCAAAAATGACCAGCGCCACAAAGCCGGTCAGCATGAAGCTCACCGCCAGCGGGAACGCCGTTCCAAAGCCGCCGCCGAGGATCAGGCTGGCAAGCACCACCGGCAGCACCCCCGTCACCGCCGCCGCGCCGATGTAGTGGAAAATCCGCGCCGCCTGCCCACCATAAATTTTCTCGCGCCGGGCCGAACTGCGCGCCGTGAAATACCCCAGTACTGCCGCGCAGCCCAGGCCAATCAGCAAAGCTACCTGTGCGTTTTCCATCTGTCCATTATTCCACTTGCGCCAGTACGCATTAAACATGAGTTTCGTAGGGGCAGGTCGTGAACTGCCCTCTTATCAACCGCCCATCCTGCATGAGCCGCTCTGACCTCAAACCCGCAGGCTCCCCTCACCATCCTGTATCGCTGTGGAGAGGGCCGCAGCCCGAACTGGTAACTGATGACTGGCAACTGGCAACTGCACTAGAACAGCGTATAGATAAACGGAGCCGCCGGGCCAGCGTTAGCCAGGATAATCAGCACGGCGAACACCAGCAGCACCACGATCATCGGGATCAGCCAGTACAGCTTGCGCGCCCACAGAAATTGCAGCAGCTCACCCAGAATGCCCATTTGTGTCAAAATACTGCGCATACCACCTCACGCCTTACTCAGGTTTACGAACGAGGAATGAATTCAGCACCAGCATGTCGATATGGCTGTTGCTGAAGGTGTTAAAAGCGTCTTCCGGCGAAGTCACAATCGGTTCGCCGCGCAGGTTGAACGAGGTATTCAGCACCACAGGCACGCCTGTGGCCTGACCAAACCCCTTGATGACATCATAATAACGTGGGTTGGTTTCGCGTTCAATCGCTTGCAGGCGGCCTGTGCCTTCATGACACACCGCCTCAATTTTATCCTGCTTGTCGGACCTGATGGGGCTGACCATCAGCATGTAACGCGGCGCTTCGTGCTTTTCCACGTTGGGATAATCGAAATACTCCGGCGCGCATTCCCGCAAAATCACCGGGGCGAAGGGCCGGAACGGTTCGCGGAACTTGATCTTGGTGTTGACGATTTCCTTCATCTCAGCGCTGCGCGGGTCCGCCAGAATGCTGCGATTGCCCAGCGCGCGCGGCCCCCACTCAAAGCGCCCCTGATAAAAACCGACCACTTTTTTGTGCGTCAGCCCATCCACCACCGCTTCGATCAGTTTCTCATTGCGGTCATCAAAGGCTTCGTAGCGAATGCCCCGGCTGTCCAGAAAAGCGCGTGTTTCGGCATCGCTCCATTCCTGGCCCCAGTAAGCGTGCGGCATGACCCACTGGCGCGGCTTGCCCAGCACCATATGCCAGGCCCACAGCGCCGCCCCCAGCGCGCCGCCATCATCACCCGCCGCCGGCTGGATATAAATCTCATCAAACGGCGTTTCATTCAGCAGACGATAATTCGCTTTCGTATTCAGCGCCACACCGCCCGCCATCACCAGCTTGGGCAGTTTCGTCTTTTCATACAGGTAATTGGCGATCCTGATGAGCGCTTCTTCCAGCACAAGCTGCACGCTGGCGGCGACATCGGCGTAATACTGGTTGCGTTCCGCGCTGCTTCTGTCGTCGCGGGCGCGTTCCGGGTGTGTTTTGGCCGTGAAAAAATCGTCGGAGTCCTTACGCGGCGTGCCGAACAGATCGACAAATTTCTGATTGTAGGTGCTTTGCGTCGAATGCTGAAAACTGAAGTAATCCATATTCAGGTGGAAGCTGCCGTCGGGCGCGTTCTGCTGGAAGACCTTGTAGACCTTGTCCACATAGCGCGGTTCGCCATACGGGGCCATGCCCATGACCTTGTATTCACCGTTGTTCACCCGAAAACCGAGAAACGCGGTGAACGCCGAATACAGCAGGCCGAGTGAATGCGGGAAACGCTGTTCCTCGAACAGCACAATATCGTTGCGGTCCCCGCCCGAACCATCCACCCACGTACTGGTGGCGCGTCCCAGCGTGGTGGTGGTCCATTCGCCCACCCCGTCCACCGTCATCACCGCCGCCTCTTTGAACGGGCTGGCGAAAAACGCGCTGGCCGCATGGCTCATATGATGGTCACAGAACAGGATACGATCCAGCGGCACATCCAGGTCACGCTGGATGATGCTCTTGACCCACAGCTTTTCCTTCAGCCAGTTGAGCATCGCTTCCAGCCAGACATCCGACGAGCGCGGAAAGGTATTCAGCGTGGTCAGCAGAATGCGCTCGAACTTGACCAGCGGCTTTTCGTAGAACACCACATAATCCAGGTCCTGGCTGTGGATGCCGGCCTGTTTCAGACAGAACTGAATGGCCTGAATAGGGAAACTGTTGTCGTGTTTCTTGCGCGAAAACCGTTCTTCCATCGCCGCTGCGACCAGTTCCCCATCGCGCAGCAGCGCCGCCGCCGAATCATGATAAAAGCAGGAAATTCCCAGAATATACATGATGGTTTAACCCTGTTTTCTGGCGTCGTCGAGCGTGGATGGAACGAGCGGACGCTCCAGCCAGCGGGTCTGCCCGGCTGGCGTCTTGATCCGCAGCGGGTCACTGAACAGGCGTGAGCCGATTCCGAATGGAACCAGGATCGTAAAGTAGAACAGCAAAGCGATCAGCCGGCCCTGGACATCCCCAATCACCGCCGTAATCACCAGCAAACGCTTCCAGGCAAGTTGCAGAATAGCTGTCAATGGTTCACCCTCCAGGTTCATTGTAGCATGTTCCTGTAAGGCGAAGTATGAAGGCTGTGCAGGATACACGCGCTTTTGTGTTCAGACTGATGTCGGAATGCGATTGGATTCAGCAGACAGGATCGCAGAATCAGCTTCCTCCAGATCATCGCCCAGAAATTCGCGCACCATATAGATGGGTTTCTGCTGCGATTCGTGATAGGTACGCACGACGATTTCCGCCACCAGCCCGATGCTGACCATCTGCACGCCCAGGATAATCAGCAGCACACCCAGAATCAGCAGCGGAC
Source organism: uncultured Anaerolineaceae bacterium (assembly GCA_964552425.1). Taxonomy (GTDB): domain Bacteria; phylum Chloroflexota; class Anaerolineae; order Aggregatilineales; family Phototrophicaceae. The sequence continues at coordinate 4,380 of CAZKIB010000051.1, forward strand.
GATCCCCGATATTCTCGCCCAGAATCAGCTTCACATAGGACAGATACAGGCCGATCAGCAGGCCCAGCGCGCCCATGCCCAGCCCGGCCCCGCCGAAGATTTGCAGCGGGCGGGTGCTGTAGCTCAGGATAAAACGTACCGTAATCAGATCAAGCAGCACGCGGAACGTGCGCATGATGCCGTACTTGCTTTTGCCAAAGCGCCTCGCCCGGTCATTCACTGGCACTTCTGACACGCTCACCCCGATGGAAGACGCCACTGCCGGGATAAAGCGATGCAGTTCACCGTACAGATGAATATTCTTCGTGACCACGCTGCGATAGGCTTTGAGCGTGCAGCCGTAATCGTGCAGGTTCACGCCCGTGCTTTTGGAGATCAGCCAGTTGGCCGTCATGGAGGGTAAACGGCGGCTGAAGAAAGGCTCTTTGCGGTCCTTGCGCCAGCCGCTGACAATATCGTAGCCTTCGTCCAGTTTCGCCAGCAGTCTGGGAATATCGCGCGGGTCATTCTGCAAATCGGCGTCCAGCGTAATGACCACATCACCCGCCGCCACCGCAAACCCCGCCGACAAACCCGCCGTCTGGCCGTAATTGCGCCGGAAGCGGATGATTTTCCAGCGTGGGTCCCGTTCATGAACTTCCTTCAGACGCGCGAAGCTGGCATCCCTGCTGCCGTCGTCCACGATAATCACTTCATAGGTATGGTCGAGCGTGTCGAGAACTGAGGACAGTTCCTCGTACAGCGCCCCAATCGACTCTTCCTCGTTGTAAAGGGGAATCACAATCGAAAGTTCAACCTTGTTTGACATCCAGACTCCCTGCCAGTTCATAACGGCGGTTGATTTGCAGCCACAGATACCCGATCAGGCCGGTGGTGACAGCGGCGAGAATCTGGCAGCCGTGCAGAAAAAAGCCGATGGAGGCCGCCTGCCCCAGATCGTACCCGGCCAGTGTCACCAGCCCGAAGGTCCAGCCCCCTTCGATCATCCCCAGGCCGCTGATGGTCGCCAGCGGCAGCGACTCCGCCAGCATGACGATGCTCACCACCGCCACCAGCACACCAGGGCTGGCTTCCGTGCCGGTAGCATACAGCAGCACCAGATAAAACAGCGCGCTGAAACCGTAGGTAAAAAGGGACAGCAGCAGCGTCGAACCAAAAATGCGCGGCCGGCGCACCCGGTCAAAGGATGCCGCCAGCGCGTTCAGCTTATCATCGCCCCACCCGGCCAGGCCCGGACGCCCCAGCAGCGCGGCCAGCCGCCGCATAACCCCTGCCGCCACATGCACCAGCGGCCCGGAAAAATACAGACACACCAGATACAGCGCGCCGCCGCCCACCACGATCCCCACCGCTGCCAACGCCGGCAGCGCGACCAGATCAGTCGCCAGCAGCAGCGCCCCGCCGCCAATCACAACCACCATGAACAATTCAAACAGCCGCGACGAGACCAGGCTGGATACCCCTTCGCGCAGGGGCTGGTTGAGATGCTGGCGCAGCAGCACCACATACGAAATCTCGCCGGTCTTAAAGGGCAGCACCCGCACCAGAAAATTGTGATACAGCACAATGGGATAAAAAATATCGAAGGGGATGTCATGTTGTTCCAGCAGCGTGCGAAAGCGCAGCAGCCGGAAGAAGTTCAGCAGCAGGTAGCAGACCAGCGCCGCCAGCAGGCTCCATACCGGAACCCCGGTTGCCAGCGCCACGAAACTTTCAAAGTCCACTTCTCGCAGCAGCAGGAATGCAATCGCGATAGAAATCACCAGCCCAATGATTCTCCAGGCCAGCTTTCCGGGTTTGAGGCGAGCGGTCATGGTTGATCCTGACTAAACGCTTACCCCGGCAATACTACCACCGAACCGGCGGAATCTGTAGTCTCCAAAATATCGCGGATTACGAACATTAGTGCTAAAATAGAGGGGATCGCGGTGTGGACAGGAGGGACTATGATCCGGCAGATGATGTGGCAGGCGCTGTATGCCCCTGGTTTTGAGCATTCTGAAATTGTCTTTACGCCCGAAGGTCTGACGGCCAGCGGACTGGTGATCGGCGTGGAAAACGACCTGCCTTTTCGCATTCGTTACCAGATTTCGACCTACCCGGATGGCAGCGTCAGCACGGTAGAAATTGTCGATCTGTGGGATACTGCCCGCCATATCGAACTCTATGGCGATGACACGGGCGAGTGGACCGACGCGGCGGATGCCCCCCTCGCGGAACTGAATGGCTGTCTGGATGTCGATATTTCGGTAACGCCGCTGACCAATACCCTGCCGATCCGGCGCTTGCGACCCCAGGTCGGTGAAACTCACACCATCCAGGCGGTCTACATCGAGATTCCGCAAATGCAGGTTTCAGCGGCGGAACAGCGTTACACCTGTCTTTCGACCAGCCCGCAGGGCACGCTGTATCGTTACGAACAGAACGAGTTTCAGGCCGATGTACTGGTCGACAAGGATGGACTGGTTGTAAACTATGCTGGTCTTTTCAAACGTGTCTGGTCATGCTGAGGGAAAGGCAACACGATGACCGAGAACAGCACCCCTAACAAAGCGGAACTGCTGACCCGCATCGAAGCCGGCTGGAATGAACTGAACGCCCGCATTCAGGCGCTCACCGAAGCACAGTTAACCGGCCCAACTGATGCCGCCGGCTGGACCGGCAAGGATCATCTCATGCACCTGGCGGTGTGGGAAGGCGGCATCGTCGCCCTGCTCAACGGCCAGTCGCGCCGCGAAGCGATGGGCGTGGATGAAGCCGCCTGGGAAAGCAAGGAATATGACCGCATCAACGCGATCATCCAGCAGCGCCACAAGGACCTGCCGCTGGCCGAGGTGCTGAAGACCTTCCGGCAGGTTCACCAGCGCATGATCGACACGCTGGAAAATCTCACCGAGGAGGATTTGCAGCGCCCGTATTCTTCCTTTCAGCCAATCTTTAACGGCGACGGGCCGATTATCAACCGCATCATCGGCAACACCTTCCACCACTACGCCGAACACCTCCCCTACATCGACGCCATTGTGAAGTCATGATCGGCATCTGACGGTCAGACTGTGCTGGCAGGTAAATATTGCGCCCATACCGTCAGCCAGGGCGGGGCATAGGCTTTTCGATGCTCCCACATCCCCGGTTCGGCGTCCGGGTCCTGACTGAGTTCCTCCCAGATACCCTTGAGCATGAACCCGCGCTGGATCAGGCCATTGATGACCGTGCTGAGCGTGTGGTTAAACTCACGCGGCGCTTCGACCCGGCGAACAGCGCCCTCTTCATCCCCCACTTCCCAGTAGTTGGTCTGGAAGTAAATCGCGCCGTTCTGGTAGCGCTGCCGCAGCAGATAGCCGCTCCCGTTCCAGTCGGATTTATCCATGTCGATGAAAAATGGGTTGTGCCACTCCATCCGGTACAGCCCGCCTGACCGCAGCACCACCGCCACCTGATCGAACACCTGCCCGCTGTCCGGCACAAAGTTGATCGAAAAGGCGTGCCAAACCAGGTCAAAGGCGTCCGCGCCAAACTGCGACAGATCGCGCATGTCCCCCTGTACCAGCCGCGCCGTCAGCCCGTAATGGGCCAGCGCCTGCCGGTCCCGGTCAAGCTGCGTTTCGGAAAAATCCAGCACGGTCACGTTCGCGCCCAGCAAACCAAAGGCCGCTGACTGCTGTCCGCCGCCGCTTGCCAGGCACAGCACATCCTTGCCCCTGACCTCACCCATCACGCCAAATGGATCGACCACCGCGCGCGCTTTTTCCGCGTCGAGGTCCAACAGCGGACGGGCGTACTCCACATTCGCCTGGGCCAGTTCTTCCCAGCGTTCCTTATTGTAGCGCGCCAGATCATCCATCACGCTTCAGCTCCTTCCGCCGCCAGCCACATGAACTGATAGGGCTGTAAGCGCACGACAAAATCCTCCGGCAAAGGTTCATTCGTCACCAGATCAACCGCGCGCCCGGCAGCAGGCCAGTACACATCGAGTACCGAACGACTGACGGCCTGCTCGAAATCGGAAAAATTCGCCAGCGCCAGCAGCCCGTAATTGTGGATATACCCCAGCACGTGCGGGTTCCCCGTGTCA
>CAZKIB010000051.1:8472-9598 GCA_964552425.1 uncultured Anaerolineaceae bacterium
AACAGCGTCCGGTTGCCGGCAAAAACCGGATTCGTCTTGCGAATATGAATCAGTTGATGCAGCGTATGAAACACCTGGCCTTCAGGTGTATCCGGGTCCCGGCGGCGTTCGGCGCGCTCCCAGTCAAAATAGGGGCGATGCACCCAGCGGCTGTCGTCGGCTTTGACCGGATCGTCCTTATATGAATAGTCGTTCAGCGTGGCGATTTCGTCACCCAGGTAAAGCAGCGGAATACCGCCCGTGCTGAGAATAATGCTGTGAATCATCAGGATGCGGCCCACCGCATACTGGATATAGGCATCGTTGTCCTGCGCGATCCCCTGTTCCAGCCCGGCCAGTGAGGCCCCCGTGCCGCAGATGCGCATATCCATCGTGATCGGGTTAAAGTTGAAGGGCACACCGCTGGCGAAACTGCCGGGGAATTGGCCGGTATAAAAACGGTTCAAAAACTGGCGGTGATCAAACCCATTGATCGCCATCTCCGCCGCGTCTTCATCCGCGAAGCTCCAGCCAATGTCATCATGAACGCGCACATAATTCACCCAGGCGCAGTCCGGCGCGATTTCAAAGCGTTTGCTCATCGAGTGCCGCAGCAGCTTCACCTCGCGGGTCGCCAGCGCTTCCCACAGCAGCGCCATCATCGTCGGGTTGTACGAAATCGGGCATTCCCCCGCGCTGATATAGCTGGCGACATTGTCCGGGTGGACAATCGCTTCCGACTTGAAAATCATGGCCGGGGCAGCGATGCTCACCAGCGCGTTCAGCGCCTGAATAATCTGGTGGGCCTGCGGCAGATTTTCACAGGTCGTGCCCATCTGCTTCCAGATAAAGGCCACCGCGTCCAGCCGCAGCACCTCCACACCCTGATTCGCAAGAAAGAGCATTTCCTCCATCATGGCGATGAACACCGCCGGGTTGGCGTAATTCAGATCCCACTGGAAGGAATTAAATGTCGTCCAGACCCACTTCTTCAGTGTCGGGTTGTAGGTAAAACTGCCCGGTGACTGCTCCGGGAAAATCTCGCGCAGGTTGCGTTCGTATAAGTCGGGCACATTGCGATCATCAAAGAGCAGATAATACTGCTGGTAATCCTCATCACCCGCCAGCGCTCTGAGCGCCCAGGTGT
>CAZKIB010000051.1:9617-30852 GCA_964552425.1 uncultured Anaerolineaceae bacterium
GTATGGTTAAACACAAAATCCAGCACCAGGCTGATGCCCCGTTGACGCAGTTCCCCCGCCAGTTCCGCAAACTGTTCCATCGTGCCCAGCGCCGGGTTGACTTCGCGGTAGCTGCTCACCGCGTAGCCGCCATCGCTGTTGCCGTCCGGCGTCTTGAACAGCGGCATCAGGTGCAGGTACGTCAGGCCGAGTTCCTCAAAATAGGGGATTTTTTCGCGGATACCGTGCAGATTTCCGGCGAACAGATCCACGTAACACACCCCGCCCACCATGCGCTCGCTCTGGAACCAGCGCGAATCGGATTCGCGTTCATCATCCAGTTTCCTGAGCGCGGCAGGGCGTTCCACGGCCATCTGCGCCAGAGAATCAAAAAGGCGCTGCAAGTGGTAGAAAAAGTCGTAGCGATCCCCATACAACCCGTACAGCAGCCGGAACGCGCGCGGGAAATGCGCTTCAAGCCGCCGGATAAACACCTCGCGGTCTTTCTTTTTGAACTTCACGGAATCCAGGCGCGGCATTAAACGCTTCAGCGATACCTGGGCTTCGCGGGTGATCTGTTCGGATGTGAGCATAGCAGTTGTAACTTCCCTCCAGTTTCGGCGGTGAATGAAAAGAGTTTACCAGCGCGCCAGGAGGCAAACAAAAAGGCGACCCGCTGCCGGATCGCCTGAAAATCTGCAAACTATCTGTGATAGGAACCGCTTACTCCTCAAACAGGCTCTCGCCCCGGTGCAGGCGGCGGGCAATCTGATACGTCTGGCCCTGGGCGCGCATGGTCGGCGCGTGCGCGGCCAGATAGCGCGCGGCGGCCACCAGCACGTGCGTCCCGGCCTCGCCCGGCCCCAGCAGTTGATACTGCCGGAAAGCGGCTTCAACACTCTGAATGGTGTGGAAATCACGGTCTTCGCGCAGCAGCAGCTTGCCAAGCATTGCCAGCAGTTTGTCCGGCGAACCGCCGCCGTACAGATAATGCGCCACAAGCCGCCCGGCCTCATTGACCTGCTGCTGGTTGTTCAGCAGTTCGGGCATGGCGTCCAGCGTACCGGCTTTGCCATTTGCCTGTGGCAGACGCGCCGCCGGGATATTCAGGAAGCGGTCCAGATAAACACTCATGGCGGCGTCCAGTACCCCGCGCAGCAGTTCCACCGAGGGCGCGCGCCGCAGCCCCTGCTCCACTGCGTTGGCAAAGGTGAAGGTGTGCAGCGCCGTGTCCCAGTCGCCAAATTCGTTGCTGGTATGGAACTGGGCGATGCGCAGCGCCGCCGCATACGAAACCGCCGACGCCAGTTCGACCTCCGTCGCCCCGCCTCGCAGCGCATCCAGCAGGGCGTCGATGCTGGCCTGCGGGCGGTCTTGCAGCAGCAGTGGAATAAGCGCCTCGCGCCCGTTCCAGCGTTTCCCGCGCCCCTGTTCCAGCGCGCCGGGCAGCGCCTCAAAAGCCGCGTGGAGAATGTCAATCAGGTCAATCGGATTGCGCCACGCATTCGATTCTTCCATCCGGTCCGCCACCGCGTATCCCTGCACCAGGCTGGTCAGCACCGGCTCGGCATACTCCCACCCTGCCAGGTCGAGCGCCTCAAACGCCTTGTTGGTAAAATCCGCCGGGTGGCCGACGTTGATATAGCGATGATCTGTCACCGAGGCGAACAGCATATCGGCCATCTGCTGGGGTGTGGCCCCGGCCCGCAGCGCCGACACGATGCAGCGTTCCGCGCCTTCATCGTCGCGCACTTCGATAAACTGGCGGAACCACTTTTTGAGCGTTGGAATATCGGCGTCCAGCGTGGGCAGCGGGCGGATACCAAAGCGCGGCGGGTTCCCGGCAGTGTTATTGGCTGTCGCCGCCAGCCCCTGATAAAGCGCGCGCGGGCGGTCTTCCGCGTCCAGATGCGGCAGCATGTTCATAAAGCAGGTCAGCATCGTCAGACCCTGCCCCCAGCCAGCTTCCCGGTAGCGCGATCCAAAGTCCAGCCCCACCCGGAACGGCTCCACCGGGTCGCCGTCGTCGTCCACCAGCACAATCGCGGCTTTGGCGATCACCAGTGAAATGTTCCGTTCCAGCCCCACCCGCAGGCGTTCGCGCTGGTGAGCTTTCTGGTCGTGCTGCGGCGTGACATCCACCCACACCGCGCCGTCGCGCACCTCGGCAGGGAACACCGGCACATCATCGGCCCACTGGTCGAACGTCCCCCCGCTGGCGAGATCGAAGCGGGCATAATGCCAGTGACAGGTCAGGATGCCGTCCTTCACAGTGCCACGATCCAGCGGAAAGCCCATGTGCGGGCAGCGGTTATCGACAGCGTACACATCGTCCCCATACGCGAACAGCACCAGGGTGTGCCCATTGGCCTGCACAGTCAGGCAGTTGGCCTGTTTTAACTCGGCAAAATCAGCCACCCGGACAAAAGTTTCTGTATGAACCACCATTTCAACAACTCCCTCTCTCAAAGCTATTTTGACTCGTTCGGAAAACGCAAAGGCCGACGGTGAGGTCGGCCCTATTGTACGTATGATGTCCACCCGGAACCAGCCGGGTTGTGCGCGCTAAAAGCGCTGCTGCGCGCCTTCTTCGACTTCGATAAGCCGCTGGTGCTGCGCCATGCGTTCATACAAACGCCGCCGTTCGATTTCCTGAGTCGACAGCATTGCCATCGCCGGTGCGGTGTCGTAGGTGTGCGCGGTGACAACCGTCACCTGGGGGGCACTGAACAGCGCGCGCCATATTTTTGCCAGCATGATAATCTGCTCCTTGCCTGTTGCTCATAGACAGGCGCTCCTTATGCTGCGGCCAGTTTACGCGGCAAGCGCCGAGAAATCGTATAATGCCTGACCAGCAGAACGAGTGCCGCTATCAATCGCCCCGGCTGAACAGATTTCCGCGCGGCTGCTGGCTGCGTTTCGAGCCATTGACGGCGGGCCAGCGCTGCCTGACGCAGTTCACGCTGCCGAATGTCCGTAATCTGCTGGGTGATGTACCAGTTGCTCAACATGTGGGTCCCCTCCCTTAAACAGTCGCATTCGCAACCACTGTACATCACTATCGCACAAAACAGCCCGGCGATCATCCGGCGGCAGTCCAGTCTTGCGCTGTGACGAAAGTCGGAGACAGGTACCTGTCCTTTGGGACAGGCATTACCACAGCGCTTCGTGGAACTCCATCACCCCATACGCCTCGCGCAGTTCAATACCGCCCGGCAGGGTTCCGCTGAACGCGCCGAACGGCTGGCGATAGACCGAGCGAATCACCAGCAGATTATCCTGCCGCTGGCGCGCGGCTTCTTCCGTAAAATGCAGGTGGCCGCCATCCGCGAATGTCACGCCAGTCAGGTCTTCCGCAAACTGGACCGGCCCGACTTCCCGCGCTGCGCCATCCACCCAGACCGTGCGTTCGCTGTTCACCGGCGAATCATTCAGCCCGACGATCACACTCCACGCCACCGCCCGACCCTGTACATCCTGCCCCACCCCACCGGACCAGTACCAGCGCGTATGCCGCCGGTGATAGCCCGCGTTGTTATCGATCAGCGCCACCGCTTCCACCGGACGCGATTCGCCGTTGATCTGCACCGATCCATGCGCCCGAATGCCGCACTGTTTGCCGGTCCAGGTGTAAGCGCGTTCATCGAAGGTGACGACCTCAAAGTGCGGGCCTTCGTCCAGCGTCACATCCACGCGGATTGTGCCATCCTCCACCCGCACGTGGCCCACCGGCACATCCACCCGTCCCACGCCCAGCAGCCGGGTGTGTTCGTAGAGTTTGCCATTCTTGCGATCCCAGACAGCCCAGAATTCCTGCGGAATCGGGCCGACATGTACCCGCGCCGCGCAGATGGATAAATCCCGGCTCCAGATGGACACATACCGCCACAGTTTGAGCATTCGCCAGTTCCACAGCAGCGGCATCTGTGCCGGCGGCAGCGGCACATCCGCCGGGCGGTCCGCGCCATCGCCGCGATAAGGCGCACGAATCATCATCAGTTATTCCTTTCCATAGTGCCTCTACCATACGACAATTTCGCCGCGCGGCCATCCAACTTTAGGCGGAGGTGGTTGACTCTCAGGCCCTCGACTAGCTGACCGCTGACTGACGCATTGACCCCTTTTCTAATGCAATCTCAGCCTGTAAGAATTGAAGGTTGCCCGTCAGCAAAAAGTCCATAAGCGATCATCGCACATATCCAGAGTCGTTGAAGGTCACAACCTGAACTGGCGACTGATGACTGGCAACTGGTAACTGCACTAAGCACTCAGCACTTTGTTCCCCGGCGGACTGATGGACTGCTTGAAGCCAGCGCGCATCTCCACTATACAGAAGAGATGCACACCCACCCGCAGTGAGGAGACTTATGTACATCCCGGCATCATTTGCAGAAACCGACCCTGACAGACTGCACGCGCTGATCCGCGCCTACAATTTCGCCACCCTGGTGAGCAGTGGCAGCCCGGCCCCGCACGCCAGCCACCTGCCCTTCCTGCTGGATGCTGATGCGAATCTGCTTATCACCCACCTGGCCCGCGCCAACGTCCACTGGAAACACCTCAACCCGGACGAAGAAGTGCTGGTCATGTTCCAGGGCGCGCACAGCTACATCTCGCCGCGCTGGTATCAGCCACCCAATGTCGTGCCCACGTGGAACTACGCCGCCGTGCATGTCTACGGCAGGCCGCGCCTCATCCACGACGAGGCGCATCTCAAACGCATCGTCATGGCGCTGGTGCAGGTTCATGAAGGCCCGCACGGATTGCCCGGACTCGAAACCGACTTCCCCGACAATCTGCTCAAGGCCATCGTCGGCATCGAGATTCCCATCGAACGGATCGAAGGCAAGTTCAAAATGAGCCAGAACAAATCGCTTGACGACCAGCGCGGGGTCATCGCGGCGCTGGAGCGTTCCGGCCACAGCGATCAGCAGGCTGTCGCCGAGATCATGCGCAGCCATGTGGAACAGCATCCTGCCACCTGATGAAGATCACTACCTCACAGACAGCGGACGCGCTAAATTGATATTTAGCTTATTCTAAAAACATGCCTGTGGGGAACCATGTTCGATGAACTGACCCATTACTCACCCATCCTCCTGGCGCTGGCGGCAACGCTCTTTACCTGGGGGGTCACGGCGCTGGGGGCCGCGTCTGTCTTTTTATCTGTAAAATTCAACCAGAAAGCCCTCGATGCCGTCCTGGGTTTTTCGGGCGGCGTGATGATGGCGGCGAGCTTCTGGTCGCTGCTGGCCCCTTCGATCACCCTGTCCGAAGCGATGGGCATGATCCCCTGGCTGCCCCCGCTGATCGGCTTTTTGCTGGGCGGGGTGTGCCTGCGCGGGATCGACTATGTGCTCCCCCACCTGAACGTCGGCATCCCCATGCCCAAAAAAGAGGGCATCAAAACCACCTGGCAGCGCACGATCCTGCTGTCGCTTGCCATCACGCTGCATAACATCCCGGAAGGGCTGGCGGTGGGGGTGGCCTTCGCTGCCGCCGCCAACGGCATCGACTCGGCGACAATGGCCGGGGCGGTGGCGCTGGCGATTGGTATCGGCCTGCAAAACTTCCCCGAAGGCATTGCAGTGGCGATGCCCCTGCGCCGCGAGGGCATGTCCCGCACTCGCAGTTTTCTTTACGGCCAGCTTTCGGCGCTGGTCGAACCCTTCGCGGGCGTGCTGGGTGCGGCTGCGGTGCTGGCGATGCGCTCCCTGCTTCCCTACGCGCTCAGTTTCGCGGCCGGCGCGATGATCTTTGTTGTGGTCGAGGATGTCATCCCGGAAGCGTACAGCGAAGGTCATGTCGATCTGGCAACGATGGGCGTGCTGATCGGCTTCGCCGTGATGATGACGCTGGATGTGGCGCTGGGGTAGCAATTGACACACTGAGATCATTCAAACAGGGACTGACATATTCCAATAGGTGGGAACTATTTGTTCAATAGTGCCCCATATGAAACAAATTAGCCGCTACAAAGCTTGTAGTGTAAAGCTAAATGTGTCATGAGTTTTTTATCCCCATTAGCCACAGGATTAGCCCACCGATAAGGACAGCAATGAGGCAAACAAACACGATAAATCCAGGATTCGTTATTATCAAAACACCCGCTATGATCCCAATGCCAATGGGAATATAGACACAGCCTATTCTAAGGGCATCTCGCTCATGTTGTGGCAATGTATCAAGATGACCCGACCAGGTTTTCCGAAACCATTGTAATGCCCAGCGAAAGCCGAAAAATAGAAATGCCAGGGTCAGAAGTGAGGTCAACCCGCCCGGCAGCCATCTCATAATAAACGCAGGAATAGTCACAAATGCAGCTACAACAGCGAATGTTTCGGACTTTTTGCGTTCAAGTACAGGATCAGTCTGAAGGTTAGCTGAGTCCGTGAATTTTGCCCAATCCAATACCCGCGATAAGAGACCAAATGATGTCAGGACAGTAATCAGTCGTGGCACAATCGTCCCTGAAAAATACGTCTCGACAAGCAAGGTAAACAAGAAGACAAGCGGAAAGAAAATCAGGTCTCTCACAAGAGATTTAACGTATTCGGTTCTGTTGCCAGATTTCAGTATGTTCAAAACACCAAACGGAAATCCCGGTGTATTGGTAAATGCCATGTGTGCAAGCATCGAATAGTACAGGGGAAGCAGGATGCACAGGGCGAGTAAGAAAATCAGCAGCCCCTGCCAAATCGAAGCAAATGCAGAGAATAAAAAAGCAAACAATAAAATGCCGGGGAGCTGCTCAATTAAATCGGCGGTTTCCATTCCGGCAGTCTCAGCAGTATCAAGCACAGCAATCATCAGTGGGCCGACCAATAGAGCCAGCGGCAGGAATACATAAAGAAAAAAATATAAACCCGCAAACAACCCCTTTCCTACGTCGCTAGCGACATCAAGATACCACGTCTCTTGATTCCAAACTGGCAGTGGCTCTATATGACGTAATCTGTATCTGGCGAGTCGCAATAGATATCCAATCAGGAAAGCGATACTGATTGCGTTGTTAATCAAGAAATTGATAGCAAGAAATATCCCGATTGCGATAAGCAGTTCACGGCGAAGTTCAGGGTGCTGCCGGTAGTACTCAAGAAAAGCTTCGAAAGGATTTAGGTTTTTGAGGAGTTCCACAAATGACGACTTGCGATCAGGCTGAACGTAGCTCGACATTTATCACCTCTAAAATAATGATTAATAGTTTGCTGGAAAGATTTGAAGATTATGTTGCTTGTGTTTACAGAATCAAAAAGCAGTCATTTTCTTAAGCTGATCTGCTCGCGGCAACACAAAGGATTCTACAGATTAATCAGCCCCTGCTGCGCGGCGATGCGCACAGCCTCGGTGCGATTGCCGGCGTTCAGCTTGCCGAGAATCGAACTGACGTGAAACTTGACCGTTCGCTCGCTGATAACCAACTGCGCGGCGATCTCCTTATTCTGCTGCCCCTGAGCCAGCAGGCGCAGCACCTCCAGTTCCCGCGCGGTCAGCGCATCGGCTTCGGCAGTCCGGCCTTCGCTCACCCGGCGTAACAGGCGCGAGGCGACAATCGGTTGCAGCAGCGACCCACCAGCCTGCACCACCCGCACCGCGTTGAACAGTTCGTCACGCGGCGCGCCCTTGAGCAGATACCCCTGCGCCCCGGCCTGCACTGCGTCCAGAATGCGGTCATCGGTGTCGAAAGCGGTGAACACCACCACCCGCGTGGTCGCGCCAGCCTGCTTAAGCTGTTTCAACACCGCGACTCCATCCATCTCCGGCATTTCCAGGTCCAGCAGCATCACGTCTGGCGCAAGCGCGTTCACCTGATCGACAGCTTCCGCGCCATCCGCCGCTTCGCCCACCACCTCAAAATCGGCCTGTGTGCTGAGGATCGCCACCAGACCATCGCGCACCACCGGATGATCGTCCGCTACCAGAATACGAATCGGCCCGGTCATACGCGCCCCTCCAATGGAATCTGAATTTCAAGACTGGTCCCCTCACCGGGGCAGGAGTTCACCATCACCTGACCGCCCAGCAGCCGCACGCGCTCATTGATGCCGATCAGCCCGTAATGCCCTTCGGGGATGCAGGTCGGGTCAAAGCCGACCCCATCATCCGTGATGGTCAGTTCGATTTTTTCCGGCATGACGATCAACTGCACACTGGCCTGTTCGGCCTGGGCGTGGCGCTGCACATTGGTCAGCGCTTCCTGCACGATGCGGTAAATCCCGATCTCCACCCGCGCCGGCAGGGGGTGGCTGGCATCGACATGATCGAACTGCACATCCAGCTTGCCCCGCCGGGCACACTCGGCAGTCAGGATGTTTAGTGCCTCGGCCAGCGTTTTGCCTTCCAGCGGCGCGGCGCGCAAATCCAGCACCGAACGGCGCGCTTCGTCCAGAATGGTGCGGGTTGCCACCAGGGACTGCTGCACCATATCGCGCACTTTTTCCGGCTTCGCGCTGCTTTCCAGCAGAGCATCCGCCGTTTCCAGCTTGAGCGAAATGGCCGCCAGCCCCTGCGCCAGCGTGTCGTGCAGTTCCCGCGCCAGCCGGTTGCGTTCTTCCACCGCGCCGAGTTCGACACTTTTATCGAACAGCCGCGCGCGCTCCACCGCGATGCTCACCATGTCGCCGACGGTGTGCAGCAGTTCCAGATCGTCTTCGGAGAGTTTGTGCTGGCGACGTTCAATACCCCCAGGTCACGTCCATGCGCCCGCAGCGGAATGCTGGCGTGAAAACGCAGCCCGGCTGTGCCCACCACCAGATTTTCGAGGCGGCTGCACGTGATGTTGTTCGGGTCCGGCAGCCCCCCATACCGGTAATAATCGAGGCAGGTGCAGGTCCCCCCCAGCCGGCGGGGATGATCGGCCAGCGCGGGCGGCAGGCTCTGGGCCGCAGCCAGGTAGGTTTTGCCATGCTGATCCAGCAGGAACACCCAGCCAGTCTGCAAACCGAACAGACCAGCCACATGCACCAGCGCCGTGTTCAGCGCCCGTGTCAGGTCCACTTCATGGTTGAGCGCCTGCGCGATGGTGTTGAGAATCGAAAGTTCGCGGTTGCGCCGCCGCAGTTTTTCGGTATCTGTTTCGAGCTTGTGCCGGTACGCCATGCGGTCCTGCCGGGTTCCTTGTTCGATTGGAATCTAGGCTGTGTTGACATTTTCCACCGCAGGCTGGAAGCCTACGGCTAAGCCTTTGAGGAAGGACGCTGAAGCGCCCTGTCAGAAGTCCCCTTGAGGGGGCTTAAGGCCCTTTGTAGCCGGATGCTTGGAGCGTCCGGCGACAGAACAGGCGAAATGTCAACAGAACCTAGTCTCCTGTTGCGTTCAAGCATAGCGCAGAACTGCCCCCCGCCCAACTGGACTTTCGCACGGGTTTGGTACTACGACTTTTCCGCGTAGGCTTTCAGACCGGCGGCAAATTCCGCGAACGTCTTGTTCAGGTCCGGCAGGGAACGGCCAATCATCGGCAGCAGCAGGCCGCTGAACTCCTCCCGCAGTGAGAACTCCGTGCGTCCAGTGCCTTTTGGCGTGAGTGTAAACGTCCGCACTCCCTTGAACAGACCGAGCGGCATTCCACTGGACCAGACCATTTTCTGAGCCGGCACGAATTCGCTCACCTTCACCGGAAAAGCGCGGCTCCCGGTGTATTTGGTGTAGGCGGTAATCTGATTCCCCGCTGCAATCATGCCTTCGATATGGTCAATACCGGGGTCCCATCGGGGATAGTTCGGGGCGTCCGTCAGAATCCGCCAGATATTTTCCGGCGCGGCATTGATTATCGTCGTTGCGCTAAAAACCTTCATCTTTTCCTCGCTCTGCGTCTTTGCGTTCATGATTTTGCTATTTCACCTCTGCTCGTCCACCTCGTTCAGCCGCCGCATCAGAAAGGCGCGTTCGGTATCGTTCTGGCACAAATCCAGCGCCCGAATATACGCATTTCGAGCCTGATCCCAGTGACCAAGCCGCCGCAGCAGATCGGCGCGGGCCGCGTGCAGCAGGTAATACTGCTGGAGTGTGCCCTTCCGTTCGAGTTCATCCAGCAGCGCCATACCGCGTTCGATTCCCTCGGCCATCGCCACTGCCACCGCCCGGTTTAGTTCCACTACAGGTGAAGGGGTCATTTGATTCAGCAGACCGTACAGCACCGCGATCTGTGCCCAATCGGTGTCCTGCGGATTCTGTGCCTCGGCGTGCAGCGCGCTGATGGCCGCCTGAGTCTGGTAGGGGCCGGGGCGGCGCATCGACAGAGCGCGATCCAGCAGCGCCAGCCCCTCCGCGATTTTGCCCTGATCCCACAGCGCGCGATCCTGCTCCTCCAACGGAACGAGATTCCCCGCAGAATCCACCCGCGCCTGGGAGCGCGCATCATGCAGCAGCATCAACGCCAGTAGACCCATTGTCTCCGGGTTTCCGGCCAGCGCTGCCTCCTTTTCCAGCAACGCCAGCAGAACGCGGGTGAGCCGCATGGCCTCCGCGCACAGGTCATGGCGGATCAACTGGCGGCCTGTCGGCGCGATATAACCCGCGTTGAAAATCAGATACAGCACGGACAGCACCGCGCCGATCCGTTCTGAAAGGGTATCTATCGACGGTACCTGAAACGGGATGCCCGCGTCCCGGATTTTGCGTTTGGCGCGCACCAGCCGCTGCGCCATCGTCGGCAGCGGGATCAGAAATGCCCGCGCGATCTCGTCGGTACTCAGGCCGCCGAGAGTCTGCAAAGTCAGGGCGACCTGAACTTCCTTCGCCAGCGCCGGGTGACAGCAGGTAAAGATCAGTTTCAGGCGCTCGTCAGGAATGTCCTCCATCTCCATGGGTTCACTCTCCTGCTCCAGCTCCATGAGGGTTTTCAGGATGGCCGTTTTGCGCGCCAGCGTGTGGTCACGCCGCAGCCGGTCAATCGCCTTGTTGCGCGCGACAGAAAAAATCCAGCCGCCAGGGTTGCGCGGCACACCATCCACAGGCCAGCGTTCCAGCGCCAGCACCAGCGCATCCTGCACCGCGTCTTCGACCAGTTCGAAATCTCGAATGTGGGCATACAGCAGGGCAGTCAGGCGGCCGGTTTCCTGCTGAAAAATCGCGGTGATTTGCTCCTGCATAAGATGAACATCTCCCTTTTTCGCCCAGCAGTACGCCAGCCCGAATGATCTGCTGCTGCCGACTCGCTGAGACGCTAATATTTCTCAAAAACGGGCCGAATCTCGATGGAGCCATATTTCGCGTCCGGCATTTTCCGTGCCCAGCCGATGGCTTCGTCGAGGTCCTTACATTCCAGCACATAAAAGCCGGCCAACTGCTCTTTCGTCTCGGCGAAGGGGCCGTCGGTAATCAGCGCTTCATCATCCCGAATGCGAACAGTCGTGGCCGTTCCCACCGGCTGCAAGGGCGCGCCGCCCGTTTTGATACCGCGCTGCTGCACCTCGCCTTCGAACATGCCGTAATTCTGGAAATAAGCCTGCTGTTCCTCCGGCGGCATCCCGGCGGTGACAGCTTCACCGACATAAATCAATAACACGTAACGCATGATCGTCCCTTTCTTGTGGATAGCGGTCTGTCTGGAGGGTCATTGTGTATGCACCTCCTACTATAATGACGAATAGGCCTGTCCCAAATCGACAGCGTGACAGAAAATGGCTGTTCACTGATGAGAATTTATGGGAAACAGTGTAACTTATGCTGGGCGGATAATGGTCTAGGAGCCTGTCATGCTGCCCAGACCAGCCCATCCAGGGCCGGAGTACGGCGCGCAGTTTAGCGATCAAAGCCTGGGGTCTGCCTGAAATGCGGACCGGCTGAATCAAAAAGGCACGCCGCCAGTGACGACATGCCTTTGATGAATGTGCCATACCCAACTACGGAATGTAGATAGTCTGTCCGGCGTAAATGCGGTTGACATTCTGGATATTGTTGTGCTGCGCCAGCGTATACATATTCACCCCGTAGCGCTGCGCGATGCGAAACAGGGTATCGCCCCGCTGGATCACATAGGCTGTGCCGCCGCTGCTGCTCTGGCTGACACACAACACCTGCCCGGCGTAGATGCGGTTGGCATCCGGGATGTAATTGAGTGTCTGCAAATGGTGTACCGTTGTGCCGTAGCGCAGCGAAATCCGAAACAGATTTTCACCCCGCTGCACCGTATGCCACTGGTTGCATACACCGCTGGCCTGTGCCGCCGGGACAATGGCGAACCCCGCCAGCAGAGTCAGCAGCACTGCCATATACACCAGTTTCCGTCCGTGTCTGATCGTTCCCCCGAACATGGTTATCCCCCTGTGCGTTGATGATATGGACTATCGTAAGCCCATTTGTCATATCATAATGGACGCCCGGCCCATCAGAAAATGACGCCTGCTCTACGCTCCGGTTCGAACCTCGTTCGAGATTGTATAACCCTGCTCTAACCCAGTTCCACCCGCACCACATGAAGCTGCCGCGTGCCGTCCGCCGCCAGCGCATCCACGCAGATGGCATCGCCGGTGTGGTTCCAGCGCGGGTGCAGGTCGCAGCGCAGGTCGCTCCCCAGAAAACGCGGCTCGAACATCGGGAAGTGATGCAGCACAGTCAGCGCTTCGTCTTCCAGCCGGCACAGCAGCAGCCACTTTTCCAGCGTCTCGCTCACATTTTTGTCCGTCACCAGCCAGCGGCTGTCTGGCGAGAAGGACGGATGCCCGTCAAAATTGAGGTCGCCTTCGCAGATCACACGGTAATCTTCCGAGCCATCGGTATGCAGCACATGCTCCCGTCCCCGCCCGCGCAGGTCATAGGTGACGAGGATGTCCGTGTCATTGCGCCAGTCAAAATGCGACACGCTCTTGCCGAAAGGCACAACTTCACGCAGATCACGGCCATCCACCCCGACGGTATACATCCCGGTTTGCAGGTGATCGCCCTCCCAGCAGCGCGCCAGAAAGAAGAAGCGTGTATCGCTGCGGTTAAAAGCGACATGGTTAAACCACATGTGCCGGTCCCGCACAATCGGGTGCGCCTCCGCCAGCAGCTCATACACCTGTTGGATCGAAACCGCCAGCCGTGTTTCACCAGTCTGCAAATCCATCACAAACACACCGTCATTGGCCGGGTGCGGGTCATTGGGGTTGGGGTCCACCGCGCCCGTATAGCCCACCACCTTGCGCATTCGCTGCAAGCGGCCATACGTCAGGCTCAGGGCATACTTTCCATTGTGGCTCACCGCGCTGACCGGGCGCGGCAGCACCCGCGTCTGTCCGTTATGAATATTCAGCACCACCGACACGATCTCGCCGTCCATGCGCGCATTATGGATAATCTCGGTATCCGGGTTCAGCGGATTCCAGTGGAGCATGGCCCCCTGCTGCAAGTTCCAGGCGCGCGTTTCCGCAATCCGCTCAAACTGGCCGGTCTGCGCATCCACCAGCCCGATACCCCCGGCTTCGTGCGGCTCCGGCAGATGATCCTGAAAATCACTTTCCAGGCACACCAGGTGCGTCTGCGAGGCATTCCAGGGCGGGATGCTGTAATAACCAAAAAAGTGATGTTTCGGCCCGCTGGTCAGTGTCCGAACTTCATGTTTGATGTTCACCCTAATCTCTTTCGTTAAATCACAAGGGCACAGCGCTGGTATGGCCGTGCCCTGTCGGATTACAATGCGTATCACTGCTTTGTTCGGCTAAAAGCTCTGGCAATCTATCGAAGTAGGGGCGATTCGCGAATCGCCCCCACAAAAGCCAATTCTTTTTGATAGGTCACAACCGCAGCCGGTGGGCAATGTGCCCTACGCCTGCCGGATAAAGAACTGCTCCGGGTTCGCCAGACGGATATCGCGCAGGGTCGTATCCGTCACCATAGTTTCGGGCACGTTGCGGAAATTGTTTTTCGCAATCGTCAGACCGGGTGGTTCGCCGACCGTGCCGATGGCAAACGGCGCGTTCTTGTGAACCGCCAGCATCTCCATGACAAGCGCGTGACGCTGGGCCATATCCGGTTCGCTCTTGGCGGCGTCCCACTTCGCCCAGATTTCGCGGATCGGATGCCCGGCCGGCGGCTCAACGCCTCCTTCGTTGCCCAGATACCATTCTGCGTAGGCATTGACGTAGGGCTGCTGGCTTACTGTGCCGATAAACGAATCCGGGTTCGCCTCAATCAGCAGACTGCGATCATGTTCCCAGTGACCCACATCGACCTGATTGACGTTCAGCCGCTCCTCGTACAGGGACCGTTCCACCGGGTCCGCCACCACGCTCAGGCCAATCGCGTTCCAAAACTGCACCACCAGGTCAATTTCATCCAGACGCGGCTGGTTGCCAAGCTGCGAGTGCATCAGTTGGAACGACAGCGGTTGACCATCGGGCCGCAGACGTTTGCCATCACCGCCCACCTCCAGGCCGATTTCGTCCAGCAGCGCCATCGCCCGATCAGGATCGTATTCCGTCCAGCGCTGCTCAAATTCGGCATCATATTCCGGCGATCCGCTCACGGGTGATGCCTGCCGCGCCTCGTAAAAGCTGTCATACACCAGCGCGTTGATTTCCTCGCGGTTAATGGCAATCGACAGCGCCTCGCGGAAACGCGCATCGCTGAACAGATCGCGCAGCACCGGGTCTTCATGGCTGGTGTTGGGGTAGTAACCATGCGTCCAGGTCTGCTTCCACAAAATCACCCGGTAGTCGCCGCTTTCTTCGCTCTCTTTGTACAGCGGGAAGTTGGCCGCCGCCACATGGCGATCTCGCCCTGCACCACCCACAGGTCAAACACGCTGTTGTCCTCGAACAGCTTGTGCGAGATACGATCAATGTAGGGAAGCTGGTTGCCAGCCTCATCCACAGAATAATAGTACGGGTTGCGCACCATGACGATGGGTTCGTTCAGCGGCGGCGGCGTTTCCATCATCCAGGGCGTCACCACCGGCAGATTGGGGTTGGTGAACCACCACGCAATCGGCCCCTGCCGGTTGCCGCCATCCCCGAACAACTGCTGCCAGGTCGCCAGTTGATTGGCAGCCAGCGCCTCGTCAATCATGGCCTGGTCGCCAAAGTCAGGGATAAACTGGCTGAGGTAGTGCGCCGGCGCGCCAAAGGTTGGCCCGCCCCGGCTGCCTTCGGTAGCATCCGTCGAAAGGCGATAGGGCAGCAGCGGGTTAGATTCGGGGAAACGCACCGTAAACGTCTGCGCATCCACGATTTCCAGTTCCATCGGCGTATCGTTGATCGTCAGCAGTGAATAGCTCGGCCCCAGTTCGCCCTGATAGTACCAGTCGTACCAGAACTGCACATCCTCGGTGTCAAAGGCTTCGCCATCTGACCACTTCAGACCTTCCCGCAGGTGGAAGGTAAATTCCGTCGCGTCCTCGTTCTGCGACCATTCATCGAACAGGCCCGGTACGATTTCGATGTTGTCCGGGTCTGGCGCAAAGAACTGAAGACCGAAGGTGTAAACAATTTTGACCGGCCCCTGCCCGTCCGACATGCCTTTGTAGGCCCGCCGCCATGTGCCGCCATACTGTCCGATTTCTTCCGCCACCGGAACGACGCGCGGGTTGGCAGGCAGCCGGTCTGCTACCGGGGGCAGTGTGCCCGCCGTGACCATCTCGGCCAGCATAGGCGCTTCCTGAAAACTCGCGGTCTGACCCGCCGGCGCAGCGGCGGCTGACAACAGGTTGATTGGCAGTGTCGATGCGGCGGCTGCGGCAGCAGACAGCTTGAGAAAGGTTCGTCGATCCATTTGTGCCATAATTTTTTTTATCCTTTTTATGAAATGGTTATTCAAACGCAAGACATCATATGACAGCGCTGTCATGAATGTAACCACTTTTAGAAGGGCTGTCAAGGCAACCACACCCCCATTTGACACCTGCTTCGCTCCATGCTAGCGTATGACAACGCTGTCCGAAGGAAGCATGTTGAGGATGGAATCGTGAAACACAATGGGCGCAAACAACCGGTTACTGTGATGGATGTCGCCGCGCGGGCCGGGGTATCCATCAAAACTGTATCGCGGGTCATCAATGACGAACCCTATGTGGGCGAAGCAACCCGCCAGCTTGTCCAGCGCGCCATTCGCGAACTGAATTACCATCCCAACCGGGCCGCCCGCCGCCTGGCTTCGCATCACAGCCGGGTGATCGGCCTGCTGGTTCCTTCCATCGCCAATCCGTTTTTCCCGCTGGTGATTCAGGGCGTCACCCGTGTCATGCACGAGCAAGGTTACGATGTGCTGATCTACAGCACGGATGTCGAAGTGGAACGTTCGCGCAAAGGGCTGAAACTGCTGGCCGAAAATCATGCCGATGGGGTGATCGTCTGTTCACTGGGCGGGTTGGACGATACCGAACTCGAAACTTTCATCAGCCAGTACAGCGCTGCGGTGCTGGTCAACATGGTGCTGCCCGGCATTCGCGCTGGCGTCGTGCGTGTCGACAGCGCGCGCGGCATGGAAATTCTCGTGAACCATGTCGTAGCATCTGGCCGCCGGACCCTGGCCTTCCTGAATTATCCCATCGACAAACACAGCACTTCGGACCGTCTGCGCGGCTACCGCGAGGCACTGGTCGCGCATGGTCTCCCTTTCGATGAGGAACTGGTGGTACGTTCCAAAGTCGACAGCGAATCAGTCGATGCCGCCACCCGCACACTACTCCGTCTTCGCCCGGATGTGGATGCCATCCTGTGTTATAACGACCTGATGGCTGGCAGTGTCCTGCGCACCTGCATGGAAATGGGTGTGGTGGTTCCCGACCAGATCGCCGTAACAGGCTTCGACAATGTCCCCTTCACGGACCTGTTCAAACAATCTCTCACCACTGTGAACGCGCCCAAGCTCGAACTCGGCATCAAGGCCGCTGAAATGCTGCTGGGCCGGCTGAATGGCGATTTTACCATCTCCGAACTGGTCATCACCCCGGAACTTATCATCCGTGAAAGCGCGCCCTGAGACTTGTTGACGCCGGTGCTGGAAAACGGCGCACTACTTCTTATGGGTGTCCCAGAAGGCTTCCCGCGCCCAGGAAATCAACTGAAAGCCCTGCTTTTCCAGGATCGGGCGGCTCATTTCACTGGCATCCACCGTCAGAAAGCGCACCCCCCGCCGGGCCGCTTCCTGCGCGCGCGCCGCCAGCAGCGCCGTGTAATGCCCCTTCCCACGATGCGCCTCCAGAGTCGAACCACCCCACAGACTGGCAAACTGGCTGTTCAGCGTATAGCGAATCCAGGCGGAACTCACCGGCACATCGTTGACATAGGCGGCGTACACGGTCAGATGATCGGGCCGCTGCGTTAACGATTCCGCCAGTTCATCCGCCAGCCAGTCAAAATCCTCGTCCCAGACGGTGCGCTGCACTCGCAGGATGTCGGTAATCTGTTCCGGCTGTGTGATCCGGCGAATCGTGGGCGGAATTTCACTTCGCAGCGCGGCGGGCAGCGCCTGCACATCCAGCACCATAATCGCCTCATCTTCGAGGATTTCAAACCCATGCGCCGCCAGCCGGTCCCGCAGGTCCGCCGGGGCATCATGGTCATAAACGTTCCATTCAAAGGTGTGGCCGAGCGCTGTAAAGTAGTCTATTTCCTGACGAATAACCGTGTCGGCGTTGGATTCGTCAATCCAGGCATAGCTCACAAAGCTGTGGGGCCGGCCTTCATTCACATGCCGGATGATATGCTCGGTCACTTCGCGGCGCTGGTTGGGCCAGCGAAGCTCGATGCGCTGATCCTGATCGTAAAGTTTCCGTAAGTCTTTGAGTTCCACCGGGTTCACTTTCGTCTGATAAAGCAGCCAGCTCAGAATAGCTCAGAACGGTTCAGAAGCAATAATAATCGGAAAATGGGTCAACTGTAAAGGGTGTGGGGGACGTTTATAACGCCCGCCGCAGAATCGACTCCAATTCCCCGTTTGTGAGCCTGATGGGGTTGCCCTGCATCGAACTGGCCGCCGCGCTTTTTTCCACCAGCGCCGGCACAGCCGCCTCGGTCACACCATAAGCGCTCAACGGCGGAATCTGCAAATCGCGCAGCAGGTCATGCAGCCAGCGTAACGCCTCATCGGCTGTCGCTGCGGCCTGGCCGGTCAGCATCCGGGCGATGTCGTCATAGCGTTGCAGTGCCGGGTGGTGCGGCTCACGGGATCGCAACGCCTGAAGGTTAGCCTCGGTCACAAACGGCAGCAAACGCGCACAGACCGCGCCGTGCGGGGCCGGGAACATCCCGCCAATCGGCCCGGCGAAACCGTGTACCGCGCCCAGACGGGCATTCGCCAGGGCCAGTCCCCCACACAGGCTGGCAAGCGCCATAGCCTCACGCGCCGTCGTGTCCTGACCATCCGCAAAAACCCGGCGTAAGGACCGCGCCGCCCGTTCGATCCCTTGCCGGCAGGCTGCATCCGTCAGGGGATTGGCCCGGTTCGACACATACGGCTCGATACATTGAGTCAGCGCGTCCATGCCCGTCGCGGCGGTCACAGCCGGCGGCAGGCTGTACGTCAGTTCCGGGTCCACCAGCGCGACACGCGGCAGCATGAACGGGCTGCGCAGACTGACCTTCACCCGATGCTCCGCCGAGGCCAGCACCGCGTTGCGGGTGACTTCCGCCCCGGTTCCAGCCGTCGTCGGAATGGCGATATACGGCGCGGAAGGCTGGCGAATCGGATGCCCGCGCCCGATCACTTCGAGATAATCCAGCGGTTCGCCGCCGTTGGTCAGCAGCGCGGCGATGGCCTTGCCGGCGTCGATCACACTGCCGCCGCCAAAACCGATCACCACATCACAGCCGGCCTCACGGGCGACCAGAACACCCTGCTGCGCATCTTCAATGGTTGGCTCACCGCTGACGATAAATTTCGTCACCGCGATACCCTGCTCTGCCAGCAGCTTCAGCAGCGGCGCGGCGCGTTCCACATCGCGGCCTGTAATCGCCAGCGCCCGCGACCCGAACTCTGCCGCCAGCGGGCCAATCTGGTTCAGCATCCCCGCCCCAAAAATAATCCGCCCGGCAGTTGCGAATTCAAACCCCATCTCTCAACCCCAGCCGTGTTCATCAGGAAACACGTTCCTGAACTTCACGCTGGTGCGCGGCTCGGCCATCATCACCGTCACCGTGTCGCGCCAGGTCAGATAATGCAGCGTTTCCTTGTGCGCCGCCGGGGCCTGTTCGTCGCGATACACTTCCACCAGCACAAAGCGGCTGGGGTCCTCCTGCTGCTGCACCACATCGAAGCGCGCGATACCCGGCTCCTTAACACTCTGAGTGGCGTTGGCGATGGTCGCATCGCGGAAGGCGTCGATATATTCCGGTTTCACATGAACATGAACATGGACGACCAGCATTTTTTTGCTCCTGATCCTGCTGTTTCTGTCAGATTGACAGTTTACCCGCATCTCATACATTTTTCCTACACAGCGTCGATATTTTTCTGATATTTCGTGGATAAAAAGGAGTCGTAACACGGTGATAAACCGGTCATTTCAAACAGAGTTTTCTGGAGGACAAAATCATGAGTACCGTTGTTCGCTGGAATCCCTTCCGTGAGATGGCTGCCATGCAGAGCGCGCTGGATCGCATGTTTGAAGACTCCTGGCGCGGCGCAGGGTTCACCTTTACCGGAAGCCTGCCGCTCGATGTTTACGAGACGGACGAAGCCTACACCGTCATCGCGGCGGTTCCGGGGCTGGACGCTGACCAGTTCAATATCAAGCTGCACAATGACACCCTGACGATCAGCGCTGAACTGCCCAAACCGGAAGTGGCGGAAGGCACGCGCGTCCTGATCCAGGAACGTCCCTTCGGCAATCTGAGCCGCAGCGTCACCCTGCCGCAGCCGGTCAATCACAACGCGGTGGAGGCCAACTATCAGAACGGCGTGCTGACCCTCACCATGCCGAAATCGCCCGAAGCCCAGCCGCGCTCCATCCCGGTGCGGGCCGAAGGTCAGAAGCTGATTACCCACAGCAACAACTGATTCCGTCAATGTACCCCAAATCAAACAGCGGCGAGTCCCGGTGACTCGCCGCTGTTTGATTTCCTGACAGACTTGGTTAAATCTACTCCTCCAGTGTGCTGAGATCGCCTTCGGGCAGGCCCATGGCGCGGGCCTTGAGGACGCGCCGCATGATCTTGCCGGAGCGCGTCTTGGGCAGCTTCTCCACAAACTCGATCCGTGTGGGCACGGCAATCGGCCCGACTTCATGGCGCACGTGATTTTTGAGTTCGTCCACCAGCGCATCGTCTCCCTGAATCCCGGCGACCAGAATGCAGTAGGCGTAGATGACGCTGCCGCGCAGTTCGTCCGGCACACCAATCACGGCGGACTCAGCCACTTTCGGGTGACTCACCAGGCCGGATTCGACCTCCGCCGTGCCGAGGCGGTAGCCGCTGACCTTAATCACATCGTCAATACGCCCGATCACCCAGACATAGCCGTCCTCGTCCTTGCGCGCCGAATCACCCGCCAGATACCAGCCCTGTTTCTGATACTCCGTCCAGTACTGCTTGACGAAACGATCCGGGTCGCCATAGACGGTGCGCAGCATCCCCGGCCAGGGCTGCTTGATGACCAGCTTGCCATCTTCATTCGGGCCGCAGGAATTGCCCTCTTCGTCGACCACATCCACTTCAATGCCGGGGAAGGGCCGCGTGGCGCTGCCCGGCTTGAGCGGCGTGGACGGCAGCGGCGTAATCATGAACCCGCCGGTCTCCGTCTGCCACCACGTGTCCATAATCGGGCAGCGTTCCTTGCCGACTACCTTGTAATACCAGCGCCAGGCCTCCGGGTTGATCGGTTCACCGACAGAACCGAGGAGCCGCAGGCTGCTCAGGTTGTGGCGGTTCGGCCAGGCATCGCCAAAGCGCATCAGGCCGCGAATGGCGGTGGGGGCGGTATACAGCACCGTGATGCCATACTCCTCCACCAGCTTCCACCAGCGGTTGGGGTACGGATAGGTCGGCGCGCCCTCGTACATGAAGCTGGTCGCGCCCAGAATCAGCGGGCTGTAGACAATGTAGCTGTGCCCGGTGATCCAGCCGGGGTCTGCCGCGCACCACCAGCGGTCATCGTCCTTCAGGTCAAACACCCATTCCAGCGTGGTGGAGGTGTACACCTGATACCCGCCGTGTGTGTGCAGCACGCCTTTAGGCTTGCCCGTCGTGCCGCTGGTATACAGAATGAACAGCGGGTCTTCGGCGTCCATCACCTGAGTCTCACAGATCGTGCTGGCGATAGGCAGCGCCATCAGGTCGTGATACCAGTAATCGCGGCCATGTTCCATGTGGATGTCCTGGCCGGTGCGCTTGACGACGAT
>CAZKIB010000052.1:0-4043 GCA_964552425.1 uncultured Anaerolineaceae bacterium
AGCATCAGGGTCTTGTTCTGCACGTGGTCCAGCAGCCGGCCAGGGGTCGCCACCGGGCAGACATGCGGCTGATCGTCGGTCACGCTTTCCACCGGGAAGTCCGCTCCCCAGAAGATGACGCTGGCCCCAATATCCAGCCGGGCGATCACGTCACAGGGCTGCGGCGGCGCGTCCGCTTCCGGGCTGCTGTTGGTGAAGAGGATGCACTGGCCGGGCGCAAGCTGCCGCAGATTGGCAACCGGGTTGACATTGCTGCCGAACAGCGACGGGTTGGCGATGCCGACTTCTGCGCCCAGCGGGGGGACAAAATTGTTGCGCACCACCAGGTCCGCCAGCGGCATCCATTTGTCCTCGGTGTTGTTGATGACGGCCAGCCGGTCCTCGGTGTAGGCAAAATAGACATGCTGGGTGACATCACCGGCAGTGCCACCTGCTGGCAGATAAAACTCGCAGCGGCCGGGGTTCGCCACCTGGCACACCACCCGTTCGACACCGTTGAGCAGCAGCGCAAATTGGGTTGTGCCACCCGCGCCGGTCCAGAAATGTTCATTGCCGTTGGTGGTGGTTCGCCAGTGTTCGATATACTCGCATTCATCCAGACCCTTCGACCCGTTGCGGTTGACCGACCAGATCTGGGCGCAGCGGTTTTCGCGCAGGGTTCCTCCCCATTGGCTGGCCGCAAAGGAGGCCTGATTGCCATCCAGTGCGCGGAAGATGATGCTGGTTAATTCGATTGTGCCGCCGGTCTGGTTAACCAGGGTGAGGTCATTGTCATCGTAGATAAGCTGCGCGTTGGGCGAACGCAGCACGGTCAGGTCGATAGTGGAACCCGCCGGAACCTGAGTCCCTGCCGGGACAGACTGAGAACCGATGGCGTTCTGCGGCAGTCCTGAACCTTCGGTCCACTGCTCACTGATTTCCTGACCAATGCCAATGCCAGCCGAGTTCAAAGTCGCGGCAGCCACCGGTACAGTCAGGCCGGTGACATCCGGTACGGTCACGGTTTCCTGTGCCAGCACGGTCAGAGGCACAGCGAACAATACGATAAACAACACCCATATCAGCCGTACTTTTGTCATGATTTACTCACCCATAATAGCTGAACACCTCTATTTCAATTAGTATAATAGTCAATTGAGACCAATGCACAAATAGTGGATTCGAGTTTTGTAATGACTGCCACTCTGGAACGATCCCTTCAATCCTCTGCGACAGCCAGCCCGAATACAAGTGTGAGCTTCTGGTCGCGCCTTTTTTCTCCGGTGGCGCTCGCCCCGCTGGTATACTTCCGCATCGCATTCGGCGCGATCATGCTGTGGGAAGTCTGGCGTTATTTCAACTACAACTGGATATACCGTTATTACATTCAGCCCACGTTCTTTTTCACCTATCACGGCTTTGACTGGGTGCGGCCTTTCCCCGGTGATCTGATGTACCTGTATTTTTATGGAATGGGCCTGCTGGCGGTGCTGGTGATGCTGGGCGTGTTTTATCGCGCGGCAGCGGCCCTGTTTTTCATGGGCTTCACCTACTGGTTTTTACTGGACCAGACCAATTATCTCAACCATTTTTACCTGATCTCGCTGGTCAGTTTCCTGATGATTTTTCTCCCGGCCAACCGGCGTCTTTCGGTGGACGCGCTGCTGCGACCTGGCATTCGCACCGATGCAGCCCCGGCCTGGACGCTGTGGATGCTGCGTTTTCAGGTGGGCATCGCCTATTTTTACGGCGGCATCGCCAAGATCAACCCGGACTGGCTGCAAGCCACGCCGATGAATTACTGGCTGTCGGCCCGCACGGATTTTCCGATCATTGGGCCTCTGTTTACTGAAACATGGATGCACTACTTTTTCAGCTACGGCGGGCTTTTTTTTGATCTGCTGGTTGTGCCGTTTTTGCTGTGGCGGCGGACTCGCACGGCGGCCCTGCTCGTGGCGGTGATGTTTCACCTGACCAACGCGCAGCTTTTTAACATCGGCATTTTCCCCTGGTTTATGATCGCCGCGACGCTGATCCTGTTCGCGCCGTCCTGGCTGACACGCAACCCGGTGTGGCGCTGGGGCGGTGTGCCAGAATCACCGCCTGAATTCACCCCGCAGCCGCTCACCCGCTGGCAGCGCTGGACTCTGGCGCTGGTCGGGGTGTATGTGGCGTGGCAGGTCCTCATGCCGCTGCGCCACTGGCTGTACCCCGGTTACGTCAGTTGGACGGAAGAGGGGCACAATTTTTCATGGCACATGAAACTGCGTGGCAAAGACGGTGATCTGCGCATGTACGTCTTTGACCCGCAGACCTACACCACCGAGGAAATCCCGCTGGTGGACCTGCTGACGGTGCGGCAGCGCGACCAGATGGCGACCCGCCCGGATATGATTCATCAGTTTGCCCTGCACTATGCAGACGAACTGAGGGCACAGGGGCGCGAGGAGTTTTCCATCCATGCGCGGGCATGGGTGTCACTGAACGGGCGCGCGCTCCAGTTGATGATTGACCCGCAGGTGGACCTCGCCAGCCAGCCGCGTGACCTGTTCCATGATGGCTGGATTCTGCCGCTGGTGACACCGCTGTTCCCGGAAGACCCGGCGATGGCAGAACAGCCCGACGCTGAAAGCGACGAATAGCCTCGTCTTACGTCTGTGCCCGGTTGGGGATTACGAAAACCGGGCAGGGCGCATCGCTGAGTACCTTCTGGGTCACGCTGCCCAGCAGCCAGCGGCTGAGGCCAGAACGTCCGTGTGTCGCCATGATGATGGCATCCACCCCCAGACTTTCGGCACTTTCGACAATCACTTCCGCGTCCTGCCCGACCTGTACGAGCAGGTCCACCCGTATTTCAGTGGATGCCAGTCGTTCGCTGATCTTGCGCAGGTAATCTTCGGCCTGCACCCGTATCTGTCGTTCCAGACCTTCGTAATTGCGGCTGGCTTCGGCGATTACCGGGGTCAGCCCTTCGCCATAGACTGTGCCGAACGACAGATCAGGCGGCACGATCACCGTCAACAGGGTAATCTGACCGCCGGGGCCGAGCAGTCTGGGCGCGTAATCCAGCGCGGTTTCGGCAAGCTGCGACTGGTCGAGTGGAACGAGTAAATGATTCAGCATCGTTTGCCTTCTTTCGAGCCAATTAGTCGCTGGCAAGTTCCGCCAGCCGGGTTTGCAGGCGCTCCACATCTTCGGGCCGCCAGCTTATCTCCAGCGCGGCTTCCAGATTGAGCCGGGCGGCGTCTGTGTCGCCCTGCGCTATATACACATCGGCCAGCGCTTCGTAAGTGTAGATACGCGGGTCGCTGCGCAGGCTGGTTTCAAATGCTTCGATGGCCGCTTCCACCTCACCCGCCTCAACCAGAATTTTGCCGCGATCATAATAACTCTCGTGACCGTTATCCGGGTTCAGGAACAGGTCTGAAAAACCCTCCGCGTTGTGGACCGCGTCAAGATGGTTAAGCGCTGCTTCGAGATTACCATCTCCGTACCAGTCCACAAGGCCCAGGACATAATGCGCGCCGGGGGCATCTGGCTGATCCGTGAACGCGGCTTCGGCCCATTCGCGTGCCTGTCCAAATTCCCCGGCCCGGTAGGCGGCATAAGCGGCCCAGCCAAACTGCTGCGCGTCCTGTAAATCGCCGGGGTAGTCCTCAAAGAGCGCGTAGGCTTCAGCGGCCTGATCGATCTGAATGAGATTGGCGGCGAGAATGGCTGTCGCGTAAATATCGCCGGGGGCGGTGGAATACCAGGCGCGCAGGTAAGGCAGGGCGCGTTCATATTGACCGTTATAAAACAGATATTCACCCGCGTAGTTGGCGAACAGAAAACCCTGCCCGCCGGTTTCTACCGCTTCATTGAGTAATTCCACATGGGTTTCCCAGTTACCCAGGTTGGCGTGCGCCAGGCTGGCCCGCCAGAGGGCCTGCGGGTTATCAGGGTCCAGTTCCAATGCCTGTTCAGCCGCTTCCAGTGCGCGTTCAAAATCGTTCGCGCCGTTGTAGAGCAGCACATCACTGAGGGCGATGTACCCCAGCGGCGAATCCGGCGCGGTGCGCACC
>CAZKIB010000052.1:4084-6948 GCA_964552425.1 uncultured Anaerolineaceae bacterium
AAATCACCGACCAGCCGGAAATACAGGGCGCTGGCGACCAGCGCTTCCACATTGGTTGAGTCGCTGCGCAGCATGGAAATCAGCCGCACACGCGCCTCATCCCATTGATCGTTGAGAAGCAGCGAGTCAATTTCGTCCTGCAAGGGGGTCAGGCCAGACAGCAGATTAATTTCGACGGCATCAGCGACTTCCGGCGCAGCTTCGGCATCGGATGAGCCAGCCGCGCCCAGGGTGCGGATACGATCCAGCAGGCGGCGCTGCTCTTCCGGGTTATCGTAGGTGTTATCCAGCGCCAGACGCAGGTTTTCGCGGGCTTCTTCCGTTTGTCCGAGCGCGATGTTGGCGTCGGCCATGGCTTCGTAGATAAAGGGGTACTGGCCGATAGTTTCAAGCGCCTGCCGAAACGACCCGGCGGCGGCCTCATATTCCCCGGCCTGCATGAGGATATAGCCGCGATCCATATTCAGTTCATGCCCGTAATCCAGATTCAGGTACGGGTCGTAAAACTCGATGCCGTTCAGCCGGTCCAGATAGCGCAGGGCGGCGTCCAGGTCGTTATCCGCATACCAGCTTGTCAACCCCATGATATAGTTGGCACTGTAGGCTTCATCCGATAAAGCCAGAGCGGTTTCGGCCCAATCGCGCGCCTGATCGTATTCTCCGGCTTTGTAAGCCGTAAATGCCGCGAAGCTCAGGTCGTTCGCCTCGACTAAAACGCCTGGAAAATCACGGACAGCGGCAAAGGCGTCGGCGGTCCGGTCAAGACGCAGCAGGTTCTGGACGATCAGGCTGAGGGTATAGAGGTCTTCCGGGTCGGCGGCGTAACGCCGGTCAAGATAGGGCTGCGCGCGTTCGAACTCACCGGCATAGTATAAGTCTTCGCCGATTTCATAGGCCATGCGAAAACCGGCTGCTCCGAGTGCTTCAGCCCGGCTCAGATAACGTGTGGCAGCGGCAGAATTATCCAGTTCGCTGGCGGCCAGCGCCGCCCGCCACAGGGCCTCCGGGTTGTCCGGGTCAAGCTCAAGGGCTTTTTCAGCGGCCTCCAGCGCGGCCTGATTGTCGTCCACGCTCCAGAACTGCATGACTTCATTACGGACGATGTAACCCAGCGCTGAATCCGGCGCGAGTTCGATGACCCGGTCCGCATCCGCTCTGGCCGCATCGACATCCCCGTCGATAATCGCCAGCAGGGAACGGGCAACCAGCGCGTCGAGATTATCCGGGTCCGTCGCCAGAATTTGTTCGATATGCTGCCGGGCAGTTTCATTTTCGCCGTTCAGAATCAGGCTGTCGATTTCGTCCTGCAAAGGAGTCAGCCCCGAAAGCATCCCGTTCTCGCGCAGACTCTCGAAGTTCTCTGGCAGCAGGGCGACTGCGGCGGGCTGCTCAGTCGGCGTTTCTGTCGGTTCGTCAGTGGCGGTGGGCGCTGCTGTAGGCGTATCTGTTGGCGTTTCAGTCGGTGTGCCGGTAGCTTCGTCAGTGACCTCAGCAGCGGCGATCTGGGTGGCGAAGGCTTCGGTTTCTGCCAGTTCAGCAGGTGACGGTGTCCCCCTGCCATTGAGCAGCAGCAGGGCCGCAGCCACCACAATCAGACCGACGATCACCGCGCCGGCCCAGATCAGCGGTGAACGCGGGGCGGGCGATTTGACCATCGTGGTGGGCGATTCTTCCGGCGCGCTGCGTTTCCGGGTAGTGTCTGACGGGCTGACAACCCGCTTGGTGCGGTCGGTGATGTCCGGGCTGACATACCCTGAATCGGCTAACTGCGCCCGCGCGCTGTCGAGCGCCGCTTTCATCTCGGCAGCAGTCTGGTAGCGTTCATCAGGATTTTTCATCATCGCTTTTAGGATGATTTTTTCGACAAACTCCGGCAGCTCTCGGCCATATTCCGAAGGTGAGGGCAGCGGCGCGTTGACGTGCTGCATAATGACCGCCATCGGTGTGTCGGCTTCATAGGGCACGCGGCCCGTGAGCATTTCGTAGAGGATGATGCCGAGGCCGTAAATGTCGGCGCGTTCGTCGGTTCCGCGCCCGGCGGCGATCTCCGGGCTGAGGTAGGCCGGCGTGCCGATCATCGCGCCGCTGGCGGTGAGTCCCGGCTGGCTGAGGATGTGGGCGATGCCAAAGTCTGTCAGGATGGCGTGCTTGAGGGTATCATCTGTGAACATGATGTTGGCGGGTTTGACGTCTCGGTGGATCATTTCGGCGCGGTGGGCATAATCGAGCGCGTCGGCGATCTGCGAGGCGATGCGCAGCGAATCGTCTATCGGCAGGCCGTTGGGATGTTCGGCAATGTGCGCCTTGAGGTTGTCGCCGCGAATAAACTCCATCACCATATAGTAGATGTCGCGCTCGATGCCAAAGTCGAACACGGTGACGATGTGGGCATGGCGCAGTTGGGCGACGGCCCGCGCTTCCCGCCGGAAGCGTTCGATAAACTCGTTATCATTTGCCAGATGGCCGAGCATGACTTTCAGGGCGACAAAACGTTCCAGACCGGGCTGAAACGCCTTGTAGACATCGGCCATGCCGCCGCGCCCCAGCCGTTCGCGCAGTTCATATTGCCCTAACTTCTGACCGCTTAAATCCTGTGTCATCCGGCCATCCCCCTAGAAATTTTCAGATCAGGCAGTTTTCAGAACAGGGAACATGTGGGTGGCGCTTGATCCGAGTGCCGCTGTCAAACGGCAGTGACCGGAAACGATCATTCCACACCTTACAGGCTGCCTGTGTTATTTGACAACTGACCCCTGTTGACTCGATCCTGTTTCCTGAATTATAGGACGATTTGGGGCAGTGCGCCTGGGGCTGCGGAACTATCAGCGGTATTATTCGTAATACGTGTTAGGACATTCAGCACG